>JAAZJT010000010.1 GCA_012800215.1 Bacillota bacterium
AAGCGGCGGATAGTGACGTCTACTGTCCTTTCATCACCGTAAAAATCATAGCCCCAAACTTCTTCCAGCAGTTTTTGCCTGCTAATTACAAAACCGGCATTACGCATTAAATAGGCAAGTAGTAAATACTCACGGTAAGTTAATTCAATTACTTCTCCGGCTTTTTGCACTTCCATACGTCCAGTGTCGACCTGTATTTCCTGGCAAGTCAATATTTCTCCGCGAGTATCTTCTGTTTGCTGGACGCGACGGAGAAGTGCTTTAACCCTTGCCAACACTTCACGTGCCGAAAAAGGTTTAGTCACATAATCATCTGCGCCAATTTCCAAACCCAATACTTTATCTAATTCTGTATCTTTTGCCGTTAACATTATTATGGGGACATTGCTAAACTGCCTAATTTCACGACAGACTGCAAAACCGTCTTTTTTCGGCAGCATAATATCAAGCAGTATTAAATCCGGCTGCCAAGAACGTGCTTGCTGCAATGCCTCTGCACCATCATAAGCCACGCTGACCTGATAGCCTTCCTGCTCTAAATTATAACGAAGTATTTCTGCAATGGGCTTCTCATCATCAACTACCAAGATTTTTCCCCGCATCACACAACCCACTCCCGACTTTACTTTAAGGTATAATTTCTTGGTAAAGCTGTCATCTCCTGCTTTACATATTCTTGAATATATAGCTTCAATCCCAGCGCGGATCATTTTCCTGCCAACTATACCAATTCACATAAAATGAAGCAGCAGAAAACCCATAAACTTCTTCTAAAGCCTGATAGAAAGGTATTCCCTGCCCCAACAGTTCAATTATTGTCCTTAAACTGTCATCTGTCCGCAAAGCAGCTAAATAGCTAACCATACTTAGTGACTGCCGATAGGCAAGCGGTTGATTAGATAATTGATCAAATTGCTGCTCCAATTCCTGCAGCGTATATAATGGCTGCTGAAAAGAACTTGCCGACTCTTTCCATTCATAGCCTAATACCTTGTATTCCAGATATTGTGCCAAACCCTCACTGAACCAGCGGGGATAGTTGCCCCCTGCCAGCAGATCCAGCACATAATGTGTATACTCATGCACAAGGGGCCCCTGTTGGACAAAAAGAGCCCGGCGCTGTTGATACGGCAGCCAATCCCACGCTTGCGGCGAAAGGATAACTATTGTGTCAGAAACATATACCCCCAGAGCACCTGTACCATCTCCCCAGCCAAATACTTTTCTAATAATACTTTGGTTAGGTGCAATTACCAGCCATGGTTTGCCCTGAGGCTGATGAGGTAAAAACTGAGCCACTTCTGCCGCTGCTTCTTCTGCCTGCTGAGCAAGCCAGAATGCCAGGTCACGATCAGCAGCAGTATACCTTACCTGAAAGGTGGTAGTATCCAGATGCTGCCACGCAAAAAAATGCCTTCTAACGGGAAAAGAGGCCAGTGTTCGCCATCCTGACTGCAATGCCTCCCCCGGCAGGAAGATGGCAAAAAATAATAAAAATATTAAAAGCAGTGTTATTTTCCTGTGCGAGCGACGCTTAATATTGGCTTTCAGCATAGCTCTCCCCCCTGCTCTTTATTGTAGCAGTTTTCAGCAGCTGCTTCATTGGTAAAGGCAGGAAGCGCAAACAAAAAAATAACGTGGCACGCCACGTTGAAGAAGATTATATATTAAGAGGGGGTCAAACCTGTTTTAATTATACTAAGACTATATTACAACCATATTACAAGCGCTTTATGATTTAATGACAATGCTTTACACATTGTATAAGCTAAACAATTTAGCACTAATAATAAAAGAAAGACGCTTTAGCCAACTGCCAAAACGTCTTTCAAATTGTTTCCTTTATAAGTAAGATAGGGGATTAACGCTAGAGCCGTTTCTGAAAACTTCAAAATGTAAGTGTGGTCCGGTAGAGTTGCCGGTACTGCCGGAACGGGCTATTTGTTGACCTCTTTGTACATGCTGACCCACTGTAACCAAAACAGCAGAGTTATGAGCATATTTTGTTTCATAACCATTGCCATGGTTGATAATAACCAGAATTCCATAAGCACCTTTCCAGCCGGCATAGGTGACTGTACCACTATCGGCAGCTAAGACGGGAGTTCCTGGGGGCACCCCAATATCTATACCGCGGTGGAAACTACCCCAACGATAGCCATAGCGTGAAGTAATGGTTCCTTTGACTGCCAAGGGCCAGCGGAAGCGTCCATTACCGGATACGCCTGAGGGTACCGGGACTTTTTTCGTCCCGCGTGCCACAACTTTTTCGGTGGGTTGCTCTAAAACTTTTTCCTCCAAGACTTCCCTTTCAATCTCTTTGCCATTTTTCTCAGTTATACGGTACCTAATCTCTTTAGTGCCATTTTTCCCCTGTTGTAAAACTTTTGAAGTACCTTTGTACAAGGAACTGTCATCCTTATACCTAGTCTCATAGGGAATACTCTGTGTGACAACTTTTTCCTGTGTTACCAAAACATTGACCAAGGGCTCCGAAACAATTAAATTTAACTCGTCACCAGGCATTAACTTATCTGAGTTCTGCAGCTGAGGATTTGCTTCTCTAATCTCATCAATGCTAATTTTGTTTTTACGGGCGATTGTCCACAGGGAATCGCCACGCGAAACTAAATAGGTTTGGCGCTTATCGCTGCCATAACATAAAATCTCTACAGCCTTGTCCACTGAATAAATATCCTGCGGATCAACCAGCTCCCAGCGAGCTTCCAGCTTATCATTAAAAACTACTGATTTAACTGTCGTATTATTTTCTTCACAAACATAAGCTGATTTTAATTTCTCTAGTATTTGCGTATAATCCTCGGAGGAAGCTACGGCAAGAGCAGGCTTATCATTGATGGTGATCATATAAGCATAAACACCAAAGTCCAGCTGCTCTTTTAATAGCTGCTTAACGGCCTCGTCATCTTCCTTTATGCCTTTACGTTGTTCCTTTACCACTGCTACTTCTTGCTTACTGACCATTTCTACCCCGTGTTTTTCGCTTTCTTGGGTCTGCAAAGACGCTACAAACTCAGGTATTATTGTTTCTGTGGTGACATAGCCTACTTCCTGATTGTCTAGATAAACAACATAAGTAAAGGAATCATAATAGGCATAAACAGTGTAGCCTGAAGCAATTACCAGCAACAAAAGCGCTGTCAAAAAAACTTGTTTTAAGCGCGTTTTCTCCAGTGGCAAACCTGCAATAAAGTCAGTAATTGTTTGCCGTATTTTTTGCCCTTGATCAGTTAAAAAGTTTTTTATTTTATGTAAATTATTTTTACAGTCTTTTTTAACCTTGGAGAGCTGTGTCTGTAATTTTGCCCATTTATCATGGTGCCAGTCTTCAAACATACGTTCACCCCACTGCTTCCATTGACAGCTTTTTTGTTGTTGCCAAAATTGCAGGATATATCTTCGCCGGGGTCTACCAATATTCCTGCTAAAAATTAAATATTTATTAATATTTCTTAAAAATAATTAAGAGAACACAATTTTTAAACAAAAAGAGACCGCAAATGAGTGCACTCATTCGGTCTCTTTTTTCCTATTTTGGTGACCCCTGCGGGACTCGAACCCGCGTTACCGCCGTGAAAGGGCGGTGTCTTAACCGCTTGACCAAGGGGCCATAAAGTGGTGAGCCATCCGCGACTCGAACGCGGGACACCCTGATTAAAAGTCAGGTGCTCT
>JAAZJT010000064.1 GCA_012800215.1 Bacillota bacterium
AAGCCTTCAACAAAGACGGCAAAATCTCTGTTGAAGGCTATTTTTAATTGTTAATGACCTACTGATAATTTTCTGCCCGTAATTCAGTAATGCTGGGATGATCGCCACAGACTGCACATTGGGGATCCCGTTTTATTTTTACCTTAATAAAATCTAACTCCAGGGCATCAATAATTAAAAGCTGCCCCAGTAAGGTACTGCCGCTACCCAAAATTATCTTTAAAGCTTCCGTTGCCTGGATTGTACCAATCAACCCAGGGGTAATCCCCATTACACCAAAGGGACGCTTCACTGAGACGTCGGTGGGTTGAGGGAAAACACACCGGTAACAAGGCCCCGCCGGAGCAGAAAAAACTGCTGCCTGGCCCTGAAAGCCCATAATACTGCCATGCACAAAACTTTTTCCATAGAGCACCGCTGCATCATTTACTAGGTATCGTGTAGCAAGGTTATCACAGCAGTCAATGACAAAATCATAATCTGCCAAGATTTGCTGGATGTTGTCTGCAGTAGCATAATACGGGTAAGTAATAACTTTTATCTCCGGATTTATCTGTAACAATGTATTTCGGGCAGATTCCACTTTTAAGCTGCCCAAGTCAGCAGTAGTATGTAAAATTTGGCGTTGTAAATTACTTAGGGATACATTATCACCATCAATGATACCAATGGTACCAACCCCGGCAGCAGCTAAATAAAGCGCAACCGGAGAACCCAGCCCTCCGGCTCCCACCAGCAGTACCCTGGCAGTAAGCAGCTTCTGCTGGCCCGCTTCCCCTACCTCAGGCAGCATCAGCTGCCTTGCATAACGTTCTTTCTGCCTAGCCGTCAACATTTTCATCACCCCGCTAAACACTTCCACCAAGTGAGGTAAACTTATGCACTACAAATGTGCCGCTACAGGCTTATGTTTCCGTGTCGATAATAATTGTTACCGGTCCTTGATTGATAAGATGAACATCCATATCTGCCCCAAAACGCCCCGTGGCAACGGGGATTTTTAGTGTCTGCAGGGCAGTACAGAATTGTTCATAGAGTGATTCTGCCTTTTGAGGGGGCGCTGCAGAAGAAAACCCGGGACGGCGGCCCCGTCGTGTATCTGCATATAAAGTAAACTGCGAGACTACTAAAGCACTGCCGCCAATATCTAATAAAGAAAGATTCATTTTACCGTTTTCATCGGCAAAAATTCGTAAGTTGGCAATTTTGTCAACAAGATAATTTATATCTGTAACTTCATCATCTGTGTGTACACCGAGTAGAATTAGCAGTCCCTGTCCAATCTCACCTATTGTTTCGCCTGCCACTTCTACCCGGGCAGCGGTCACTCTTTGTATCACCGCGCGCATAATCTACCCCTCCTAAACATTAATACGCTGAACTTTATAAACATCACGGACCCGGCTGATGCGGTTGATGACATTATCAAGATGGCTAAGGTTTTTCACCGCTACCGTCAGGTGAATAATAGATAGGCGATCTTTTGTTGCGCGCCCGTTTAAAGCTGTAATATCAACCTTACTTTCCGCTACGGCATTGATAACATCTCTTAAAATCTGCGGGCGGTCCATTCCTGTAACTTCTATTTCCACAGGATAGGCACCTTCTGTACTCTCTTCCCAGGTGGCTTCCAGCAAACGCTGGCTGTCAATGCGGTTAACAACATTGGGGCAATCTGTACGGTGAATGGAAACACCGCGCCCCCTTGTCACCACACCCACAATTTTATCGCCGGGAACAGGGGTACAGCACTTGGCAAAACGCAGTAACACATTATCGATGCCGGAAACTAAGACACCTTTTCCTGTTTTACTAGCCTTTTTGGGAGTTTTAAACTCCTTTACAGGTTCCGGTTCTGGCTGTCCGTATTTTTTGCGATATTCCTCCTTCAGCCTTGAAACAACCTGCTGTACTGTGACAGCACCCAAGCCAATGGCAACATAAACATCATCTTCCGTATTTAAATTAAACTTTTTCCCCGCTTCCAGCACCAGTGCAGTTTTTAGATAAAGTTGAGGGTCCAGTTCCTGTTTGCGCAATTCTTTCTCTATAAGTTCTTTACCCTTTATTAAATTATCTTCGCGTCGTTCCTTTTTAAACCAGGCTCTGATTTTTGCTTTGGCACCGGAACTCTTCACCATGTTAATCCAGTCACGGCTGGGGGAACCTTGTTTAGAAGTCATTATTTCCACAATATCGCCTGTTTTAAGCTTGTAGTCCAAAGGGACTAAGCGACCATTAATACGGGCACCAATACAGCGGTGGCCAATATCAGTATGAATTTTATATGCAAAATCAAGTGGAATGGAACCGGCAGGTAAATCGATCACATCACCTTTTGGAGTAAAAACAAATACTTCATCGGCAAAAAGATCTATTTTAACATTTTCCATAAACTCAGAAGCATCTTTACTTTCCTGCTGCAATTCCATAATCTGCCGCAGCCAAGACAATTTTTGTTCAAACTTAATGTCCTGCTTATTGTCTTTCTTTTCTTTATAGCGCCAGTGGGCTGCAATACCATACTCAGCGGTACGGTGCATTTCCCAGGTGCGAATTTGCACTTCCAAAAGTTCATTCTTACCTACCATCACTAAGGTATGCAGCGACTGGTACATATTAGGTTTGGGCATAGCTATATAGTCTTTGAAGCGTCCCGGAATGGGCTTCCATAAGGTATGCACTATGCCAAGAGCGCCATAACAATCCTTTAGTGAGTCAACAATAATGCGGATGGCAGTTAGGTCATATATTTCATGAAATTCTTTATTTTGTTCTTTCATTTTCTGCCAAATACTGTAGAGATGCTTAGGACGTCCGGAGATATTGGCAGTAATACCTACATCCTTTAATTTTGGCTGCAAAGTTTCAATAATCTGAGCGATAAAAGCCTCCCGTTCGCGGCGTTTTTTAGCCAACCTGTCAACTAATGCGTAATAATGGTCCCGCTCAAGAAAACGAAAAGCCAGATCTTCCAATTCCCATTTTATTTTATAAATCCCCAGCCTGTGGGCTAAGGGAGCATAAATTTCCAGTGTCTCCCGGGAAATAGACTGCTGCTTAATGGCAGTCAAATATTTTAAAGTACGCATATTGTGCGTACGGTCAGCTAATTTAATTAAGAGTACACGGATGTCTTTGGCCATGGCCATAAACATTTTACGCAGGTTTTCTGCTTGTCGTTCTTCCTTTGATTTATACTCCAACTTAGATAATTTGGTAACACCATCTACCAGCAGGGCAATTTCCGGACCAAATTCACTTTCTATCTCTTCCAGGGTAACTTCCGTATCTTCCACCACATCATGGAGCAAACCAGCCACAATTGTATCAATATCCAATTCCAATTCCGCTAAAATTGTCGCCACACCCAGCGGGTGAGTAATATAAAGCTCGCCGGAAAAGCGTTTCTGTCCCTGGTGAGCAGTGACAGCAAACTGATAAGCCTTCTCCAGTACTGTCCAATCTGGCTCTACCGGATAATAACTTTTTATTAAATCTTTTAGGGCAACTAAACTCATATTTTAATTCTCCTCTTCCCTCAGGAATAAAGCTTCCGGCTCCAATAGATAATTAACCAGTTCTGTGGTGCTTGAAGTAAGCCAATATTTCTGGTAAGCGCGAAAATCTTGTAAAATGCGCTGGTGACGGCAAAAAGTTGGGGATTTATGCAGCTGTTTTACAGCCGGTGGCCAGGCACTACTGCCTGCTGCCGCCACTTCAGCAAAAACAGCTTGTGACTGTTTTAAAAGATAATGTGTTACAGGCTGAGTTAACTGCTGCTGCACCTGTTGCCCCAGCACCTTTCCTCCCTGTGGCAGACAAGCCGCCAATTGCAGTAAAGTTTCCTCTGCCGGCAGAGTAGCAGCGAATATTTTTTCATTAAGCTCCTCGTCAGCTGCACTATAACAAAGAAAAACCAAAGGATGATGACGAAAACAAAGAGCCTGCCATAACTTTTCCACTGCCCTGCGCTCATATGGGATATGGTAAAAAACTATAGCCTCGTAGCGCTGAGATGTATCAACTGCTCTTCCCAGCTGTGTAACAACAGCCGTGGGCGGCAAAAACTTTTTTAAACCATCTCTTGCTGCTTTAGTATTGACCCAAACAATAATTTTCTTTTCCGCAGCAATTTGCGCAAGCATTTTTTCACGGTTATTAACGCCCCGCCAATCAACAATTTCCGGGCTCCTTTGCAAAGCAGCAGCACGAAAATCTTTAATCTGCAGAGAAAGAAAAGTTCTGCCCTGCCATTGATTAATGCCGGGTGCCAGGACAAAATCAGCACTATCACCGCGTTGAATATTATATTTGCCGGCGCCAAAAAAGATTGCCGACTGCGTAGTTTCTGACTGTTTTATGGATAAACGCAGATGTGCCCCGTCATTTCCCACTTGTTTAGTGCCGAGGATCTCCACGCCATTAACAAGAAAGTAAGGTTCTTCATGACCATGTCCAAATGGTGCTAAAATCTTTAAATCATTAACTAATTGTAAATCTAGCTCAGATAAAGTGACTTCTGCCGCAACCGGCCGCAGTGGCTCCTCCGGTTTCTGGGCAGCAATTGCCTGGCAAAATGCACGGCGGAAAGCTGTCAAATTTTTAACAGATACAGTTAAGCCTGCTGCTTCCGTATGCCCGCCATAGTTTTCCAGATAATCTGCACAGGCTTGCAGCGCCTCAAGCACATTACAACCAGAAGCAGAACGTATGGATCCGCGGCCTTCTTCACCCTCTAAACCAATCATGACAACAGGTCGTTTAAACTCATTAGCAAGCCGCCCCGCCACAATACCAATAACACCAAAATGCCAATCTTCCCGCCATAATACAAGGGCAGGTTCCTGCAGCTGGGCTGCTGCCATCTCCCTTGCCTCGGCAGCAATTTTTTTCTCCAGCTGCTGCCGCTGCCGGTTTTGTGCATCCAGCGACAGTGCCAAGGCATCTGCTTCTGTAACTGCAGCTAAAAGTGTACGGACAGCCAGTTCAGCTTCCGCTAAACGCCCTGCAGCATTAAGTCTGGGAGCTAACATAAAAGCAACCTGCGTTACCGTCAAATCAGTATTATGCAGTCCGCTGGCACGTGCCAAAGCAGCAAGTCCAGGGGATGGATTATCACGCAAACGGGTTAAGCCATGTTTAACCAGAATCCGGTTTTCACCTAAAAGCGGCACCACATCGGCAATGGTGCCGACAGCAACCAAATCTAAGTATTGATAGGCATTGTCCTCCGGCAGCTTTAGTAAGCTGTATAAAGCCCGCACAAGTGTCCAGGCAACACCGACTCCGGCAAGTTGTTTTTCAGGATATGTACATTCCGGCTGTTTAGGATTAAGTACTGCCAGAGCAGATCTATTACCGGCAAAACAAGTATGGTGATCAGTAATAATTAAGTCTAACCCCAATGAAGAAGCTAATTCCATTTCGGCAAAAGAATTGATGCCGCAATCCACAGTAATAACCAGCTGCCCGCCCTCAGCAGCAAATTTGCTCAGGAGGCTACCCTGTAGGCCATATCCATCCGTAATCCGGCTTGGAATATAGTATTCCACAGGAACATTAAGATTTTGCAAAACCTGTATTAAAAGGGCAGTAGCAGTAACGCCATCTACATCATAATCGCCAAAAATGAGCACCTTTTCCTGCTGCTGCACAGCTTTTACCAGGCGCTCAGCAGCTACAGCAGCACCAGCCATGGTGAAGGGGTCGCCTAAATCAGACAGATTGCACTCAATGAACTGCTTTGCTGCTTCAGGAGTACGAATGCCGCGCTGATATAAAATTGTCGCAACTAAGGGATGAAGGTTTAAAGTTTGGGTTAATTGTTTAACAATGTCCTCATCTACTTCTGGTACAAACCAGCGCCATTTATTCGCTGTCATCTATATTCTCCTCTGTAACCGCTAGTAATTCTGTTTCTTTAAAAAGGATTCTGCAAATTACGTGTAAATTCCTTTTTTCCAGACATTCCGACCCTTAATAGAAAAGTACGCCGCAAGTAGCGTACTTTTGCACATATATTTATCAGTATATTTCGCCAAAAGCCCCTCTTGTTAATTTTGCAAAGATGGCTTAGTTTTTCTAACAATATAATCGCTAATCTATGTTGTCATGTGCAGTAAGGCTTCTGCCTGCTGCAAATACTTCCTAACAACTTCTGTAATCAGTGGGTGCGTGAGAGAAGTAAAAGACTGCCCGGAGCCAATTTCGACAGGCAGGATAAAGACAGTTTTATCTACCAGACGTTTTTTATCCTGCTGCATAGCTGTAAAAACTTGCTCCACAGTTAAGCCAGGGGGAGCCTTTTTTAAGCCAACGCGTTTAAAAAGTGCCAGCAGTCGTCCTGCAGTTTTAAAATCTATAAGCTCTGCAGCCACTGCCAAATGTACTGCCAACACCATTCCGGCCAGTACTGCCTCCCCATGCAGATAGTAGGTATAGTCTGTGGCAGTTTCCAAAGCATGTCCCAAGGTATGCCCAAAATTTAAAAGTGCCCGGATACCCTTTTCTTTTTCATCTTGCTTAACTATCTGTGCCTTCAAAGTGCAGCAGCTGGCTATAACCTCACTTAGCACCTCTAAATCTTTTTTCAGCAAATCATCCCACCGGTTTTCCAAAGTTTGAAAGAGAGGTTTACTTAAAATAGCACCATACTTTACCACTTCCGCCGCTCCTGCCAGGAATTCATGCTGCGGCAGTGTATTTAAAACCGACAGGTCTATCCATACCAGGCGGGGCTGATAAAAGGTACCGATCAAATTTTTCCCCAGCTGATGGTTAACGGCAACTTTACCGCCGACGCTGCTGTCTACCTGGGCTAATAAACTGGTAGGAATCTGCACAAAAGGTACACCACGCAGATAGGTAGCAGCAATAAAGCCTGCCAAATCGCCAACCACGCCACCACCTAAAGCCACTACCGGATCTGTACGATTTAACCCTGCTTTAATGGCCTTTGTATAAAGGCTCTCAGCCTGAGCTACGGACTTACTGCTTTCTCCTACCGGTACAACGGCAGAGGTAACTGTAAAACCGGCTTTTTTCAAGGCAGCTGCAGTTTTTGCGCCATAAAGCGGAAAAACATGCTCATCGCTTATAAGTAAGGCTTTGCCGGGCGTTAATCTCTGCTGTAAAACAGTACTTAATTCAGACCATATTTCATGACCAATATATATTGGATAAGAACGTTCCCCCAAAGGAACTTCTATGATACGCATATTTACCTCACTATCTTTTGGCGACGCGTTTTAGATATGCATTATAATTTTCCTTCATCTCTCCCAAAGAGTCGCCGCCTAGTTTTTCACGCAAAGCCAGCGCCAATTCCCAGGCCACCACGGCTTCAGCAACAATGGATGCTGCCGGTACAGCACAGGCATCAGAACGTTCCACTGTGGCTGTAAATGGGCTATGGTCTGCCATATTCACACTACGCAAAGGTTTATATAAGGTGGGAATAGGTTTCATAGCAGCTCGGACGACTACAGTCTCGCCATTAGTGATGCCGCCTTCAATTCCACCGGCATGATTTGTCTGGCGATAGTAACCCTTACTGCGATGATAATAAATTTCGTCATGCACTAAAGAGCCTGGTAGTGCTGCCATGGCAAAGCCATCACCGATTTCCACGCCTTTGATGGCTTGAATACTCATTAGTGCCGACGCTAAACGCCCGTCAAGTCTGCGATCCCATTGAACATGGCTGCCAAGTCCTACCGGCACTCCTACCGCCATTACCGTAAAAACGCCACCGAGGGAATCTCCTTCTGCCTTGGCATAATCAATGGCAGCCATCATTTTTTTAGCTGCTTCATCGTCGGGACAGCGCACAGGTGATTTTTCCACCTGTTCATAATTTGAAACCAGCAGCGCAGCATCCAAAGGCTTTATGCCAGTGCTGCCAATTGACTGCACGTAAGAATAAATATTAATTTCAAATTCTTTTAAAAGCTGCTTAGCTACAGCACCTACTGCTACCCGTGCCGCCGTCTCCCGTGCACTGGCACGTTCGAGTACATCGCGCAAATCAGTTAAATCATACTTTAGCGCACCGGGCAGATCTGCATGTCCTGGGCGAGGCTGTGTAACCATATCTGCCGGCTGCTCTGCTTCAGCAAAGGGCGCCATTTTTGACAGCCAATGCTGGTAGTCCTGATTAGATATGCGCAGCGTTACGGGACTGCCTATAGTGCGGCCAAAACGTAAGCCGGCCAAAACTTCAATTTGGTCTTTTTCAATTTTCATTCTGTCGCCACGGCCATAACCCTGCTGCCGCCTTGCCAACTCAAGGTTGATTGCTGACTTGTCAAGCGGTAAATTGGCAGGCAAACCTTCAATAATTGTTGTCAGAGCCGGCCCGTGGGATTCCCCTGCTGTTAAAAAACGCATTAATTTAAAACTCCTTTATCCCGTCTTTTCAGCCACCCTAAAAGTAATAAGCCGACAATAATAAGAAGAATACTTACCAGCTGCCCCAGGCGCAAGTTCCCCCAAAATAAAGTATTGGCCCGTACTCCTTCAATAAAGAAACGACCTATGGAATAACCAATTAAATAGCGGGCAAAAATTGCACCGCGCACTTTTTCTTTTTTACTAACATGCAGCAAGTAAGCAAATACAAGTAAATTCCAGACAAATTCATAAAAAAATATGGGATGACGATAAGCGCCATCTATATATAACCCCCAGGGTAGATCCGTTGGCACACCATATGCTTCCTGATTGAAGTAGTTCCCCCAGCGGCCGATAGCCTGCCCAAGAATTAAACCTGGCACACAAACATCTGCCAAAGTCCAAAAGTTTATTTTTTTTACCCATGTATAAATAGAACCTGCTATAATACCACCAAAAACTGCACCATGGATAGATAATCCTCCCTGGCGAAGGTTAACCATTGCCCGCCAATCGCCGGCCATAGTCTCCCAATTAGCAAAAACAAAAACCAGCCGGGAACCAACAATAGCAGCCGGCACTGCCACCAAGAGGAAGCCCAGCAAATGATCCTCGTCAACGCCATACTGCTTAGCACGATGCAAAGCTACCAGGGTACCCAAAAGCATTCCCAAACTTATCATTACACCATACCAATAAATCGGTATGCCAAAAACATGAAAAGCAATACGATCAACCATTAAAGGTCCTCCCTAGCTGTATGTTCTAATTGCAGAAGCTTTTGTTTCCAAGAAAGACCGTACCCAAAACCGCCAAGGCTACCGTCTTTACTAATAACACGATGACAGGGTATTAGCAGTGGTGTCCTGTTACGTGACATGGCCTGCCCCACAGCTCTTACTGCCAGCGGTGAATTAGCCTGAGCTGCCACCCAACTGTAAGAGCGGCACTCACCATAAGGAATTTTGGCAGCTGCCCATAATGCCCTGCGAAAAAAAGGAGAATAGCCTGTATCAGCAATGGGACAAGTAAAAGATACCTTCCGGCCAAGGAAATAAGCTTGTAAGTCACCTGCCAGCTGCCATAACCACTGCGGGTCTTCGGCTTGAATTCTGCTTGTAACCTTGTGGTAACCTGGAAGTTCCAATGCATAAACGCCCTCGTTACTATACGCCACTGCCAAACTGCCTAATTTTGTTGCAATTGCCCGCCATTGCAAATTATCAGGATAACTTTCCAGCTTAATCACTCTTTCTAAGGTAAATATCACCTGTTAAACTATATATAATACATATAACCCTCTTCTTTAAGTTTCCTTTGTTCCTCAACAATTTCAGCCAACGTAATACTGTCGAGCATTTCGCTGATCTCGTCGCGGATACGAGCCCAGACTCGATGCATAACACATTCAGAAGCACGGCTGCATATTTCTGTCTCAGTACCCTTAACTACACATTCTGCAGGTGCCACAGGCCCTTCTAAAACACGAATAATATCACCCAGCGTAATTTCTTCAGGCGGTACAGCAAGGCGATAACCTCCTTGGGCACCCCTTACACTAGTTATTAAACCGGCTTTTTTAAGACTGGCAAAGAGATGTTCTAAATATTTTTCGGAAATATGTTCGCGTTGAGCCACACTTTTTAAGGGAACTATATTTTCATTACTATGCAGTGCCAGGTCAAACATCGCCCGCACCCCATAACGACCCTTTGTCGATAGCTTCATTGCCACCCCCCCCTGCCTTCACATAAATTAGCAGACTTATTCTGTCCTCTTGCCTGCTTTAATTATTTCCTTAGAGTTAAAAAACTTTCGCATTAAAAGTATTTTATTAACCCGCTGTAACAGCCAAAGCATCTTGTAAGCGAATATGGCCGCTGTAGAGCGCCTTACCGATAATGACACCGGTTAAACCCAACGGTTCCAAGGGCAATAGATTGACAATATCCTGTAAACTCGCTATACCGCCTGAAGCGATAACTGATAGTGGAACAGACTGAGCCATCTTACGCAAATCCGCAAGATTAGGACCCTGCAGTGCTCCATCACGTAAAATATCAGTGTAAATTATTTCACGAACCCCAATTTCTGCCATCTGCACAGCTAACTCCACTGCAGACACTGTAACTTCTTCCAGCCAGCCGCGAATAGCCACACGCCCAACTCGCGCATCAATGCCTACTATAATCCGGCCAGGATACTGAGCACAAAGTGCCGCAACCACATCGGGGTCTGTAACAGCCACAGTACCAAGAATAACGTGCGATACACCAAGCGCCAGTAAATCTTTTGCTACCTGGATATCCCGTATCCCTCCGCCTACTTGCACAGGAATCTGCACAGAGCGCACTATCTTTTCAATGATGGCGGCATTTTTCATACGACCATCAAAAGCACCATCTAAATCAGTAATTTGCAAACGGGCAGCACCTTCCGCTTCCCACCGCAGTGCCGCTTCCACCGGGTCTGCATAATAAACTGTTTCCTTATCCATTTCACCATGCAGTAAACGGACACAGCGACCCCCACGAATATCTACTGCCGGGATTATTAGCATTAAACCAACTCCAAAACTTAAATTTTCTAAATATATTCTCTCTTTACATAACTAATCCTGCTAACTTCCTAGGAATTGATTACAGATTACTATTATTCTTAATGCCGCCGGTATGCCAATCAAACTCCCGGTAAAGGGATTCACCACGTTTTGCGGCTTTTTTGCGTTTTATGTCAGCCAGCTTACTTAATCCCTGATAAATAAACTCCACCAATGGGTCGGCCAGCTTATAGGAAAAAGAGAGCGAATTGCCAAGATAGCGCTTTTCTTGTTTTAATTCAGCTTCAACCTTTGTGCCGGCAAAGGGCAAAACCTTGCTTACCGGATCAACTTCGGCCAAATAAGCTTTGCCTGTCATTTCCCTGACTTGTCTTAAAAACTGCAGATTATTATTTAAATCGTTAATGCTCGTTCTATAATCAAACATAATAAAACCCATAGCAATGAAAATATCAAGATCGCTGAGTATTTTTATCGCCCTTAAATTGTCTGCCACCGTTACATCTTTTTGAAAACGATCTAAAACTGCCTGAGAACCGGATTCTACACCAAGAAAGACTTTACACAAGCCGGCTTTTTTTAATAGGGCAAAAAGCTCCGGTTCAACGTCATTCACACGACATTGAATACTAAACCTAATCTGCCATCCCTTTTGCAAAATTAATTCAGCAATTTCCCTTGCCCGTTCACTGCCCCTGCCTTTGCCGCAAATAAAATTAGCATCATTAAAAGCAAAATTAACTACACCAAATTTTTGCTGCAGCATTTCCAGCTCTTCTATCACACTGTCAGCACTACGCAGCCTAAATTTTGCACCAAAACGGCTAAAAAAGGCATCAACACTGCAAAAGGTACAGCGACCGTAGCAGCCACGGGAAGAAAGCAGTGAAGCATAACCGGTCTGCGCCAAAACGTCAGGTAAGGTATCGCGTGCCGGCAGCGGCAAAGTATCCAGATTTTGCACACTGGGACGATCGGGAGTCTCCCAAAACTCGTTATCTGTGCGTCCCACCAGCCCTGCCACTTTATGTACATCGCCATTGGCCAGTATTGCCTGCGCCAATTCAACTACAGTTTCCTCTCCCTCTCCTTTAATAATAAAATCTACTGACGGATAGAGAGACATTATTTCTTGAGACGCAAAAGTGGGATAAATACCTCCAACAGCAATGGGTACTGCTGTATGTTGCTTTAACTCTGTAACAAAAGCCAATACTTCTTGCGCACTTTCCTGAAAAGTTATACTGACGCCAATTAAAGCGCAGTTATTTTGTTTAATAGTTGCTATAACTTCAGCCGCACAGCTCCCCGAAAGCGGCATATCTATAATCAGAGTATCTATGCCTGCATTCCGCAAACAGGCAGCTAAATATCCTAAACCTAAATGTTCAAATGGCTCATCTAATTGCCGCCAATTAGGATTAATTAAAACAACTGTTTTTTTCTCCCCGCTCCCCTGCACTTCTATCTCCTTCCTGCACAATTTATGCTTTTGTGTGTCTCTATATTTTCCTTACCTTATTTCCACAAAATACCCTTAAAACCTTTTCTTATGGTAATAGTTAATTTACTTTCTGTAAATTATTAATGGTTGCCCAAAACTGCGGGTAAGAAATTTCCACACAATTAGCATCTTCAATAATAACAGGATTCTGTGCCCTTAGTGCTGCTATGGCTAGGGACATGGCAATACGATGGTCGCCACGGCTGTAAGCAATTCCGCCCTTTAGCTGCTGCCTGCCATCTATTATCAGCCCATCTGCAGTGGGAATAATTTTAGCGCCAAGTTGAGCAAATTCTTCAGTTATAGCAGCCAAGCGATCTGTCTCTTTTAGACGTAATTCTGCAGCATCTTTGATTACAGTGCGGCCGTGGGCAAATAATGCTGCCACAGCTATAATGGGAATTTCGTCGATCAGTCTGGGAATAAGTTCTCCGCCAAATTCCACTCCCCTCAGTTCTGAGCTTTGGACATAAAGATCAGCCAGCGGCTCACTATTTACCACGCGCATATTCTCTATTTTGATTTTTGCACCCATCATCTGCAGGACATCGAGAATACCTGTACGCGTTGGATTTATCCCCACGTTGGGGATGAACAGTTCGGAGCCGGGAGTAATGGTGGCCCCTACAATAAAATAAGCTGCTGAAGAAATATCTCCCGGTATTTGGATCCGACGTCCCACAAGGGATGGCTGCCCTTCTAGAGTGACGCTGTTGCCGGCAGTGATAATTTTGGCGCCAAATGCAGCTAACATTCGCTCAGTATGATCACGGCTCAACTCCGGTTCTGTGACAACTGTTTTACCTTTGGCAAACAAGCCTGCCAGCAAAACAGCTGATTTTAGCTGCGCACTGGCTACCGGAGTTTGGTAACTAAGCGATTGTAAACGACCGCCTGTAATAGCAAGGGGTAAAAGATCTCCTCCCCTGCGGCCATGTACTTTTGCTCCCATCTCCATTAAAGGTTTTATCACTCTGCCCATTGGGCGCTGACGCAGGGAGTCATCTCCCGTTAAAATTGAAAAAAAAGATTGCCCCGCCAGTATCCCGCAAAGAAGGCGGGCAGTAGTTCCGGAATTACCACAATCCAGAACTGTTTCCGGCTCTCTTAATCCTCTCAGCCCAACACCCTGCACTACTACAGTTGTTCCTTCCTGTTTAATTGTCACGCCAAGCTGACGTAAACAAGCCAAAGTGGCTAAACAGTCCTTGCCTGGCAAAAATCCTTTAATTTCTGTTTTCCCCTCTGCCAGTGCCCCTATCAGAGCTGCCCGGTGTGAAATAGATTTATCACCGGGCAATCTTACTTCTCCCCGCAAAGCGCCTTGCGCTGCAATAGTAATTTGCACTCTTATCCCTCCTGCAGTTGTACACGAAAACCGGCAGATGTCAAAACTCCGGCTGCCAACTGGCGCCCTTCCTTACTCATAAAACCTAAGCGCAGTGGTCCCCCTTCTTCTTCCCTACTGCGCAGTAATTCTATTTCAGCTATATTGATACCGCTGCGGCCCACAAGGCCGGCCACTTCTCCAATAATACCCGGGCGGTCAGGCACATAAACAAACATATTATAAACAAAGGGGAAAAGCCCCTTCCCGCGCAGAGGGACCTGTACGCGAAATGAACGTGCTTCTTCAAAATAGCTGAGCAAATCATCTGCACTGCCTGCAGCCACTAAAGACCGCACCTCCTGCATCTCACTGATAAAACGCTCCAATAAAGGTACAATATTTTCACCATTAGTCAGGCAGATATCTTTCCACATCTGCGGGCTGCCCATGGCTACACGTGTTGTATCGCGAAAGCCGCCGGCAGCCAAAACCAGCAGTTCTCCTGCCTCTTCCAGCCCGGCCACCTGCTGTACAAGAGCAGTCGCCACAAGGTGAGGCAAGTGGGAAATTGCTGCCACCCGTTGGTCATGCTGCTGCGGTTCCAATATTAACGGCACTGCACCCAATTCGCAGATTAGTCTTTCCATAATAGCTAATGCAGGTGAAGCTTTACCTGTTAAAAAATATATGGCGTTTTCAAAAAGATTTTCATCAGCAGCTTCCACTCCCTGCTTTTCTGAGCCTGCCATGGGGTGGCCGCCAATAAAAGTAGCAGCTGCAGGCAAAAATACGGCTGCCTGCTGCGTAACGGCAGCTTTTGTACTACAGACATCTGTTACCACAGCACCTGCCTTTACATATGGCGCAATTTTAGGTAATAGCTGTAATGTTGCCAGCACAGGCGCTGCCAACACCACTAAATCTGCTTGGCTTAGCGCTGCCTGCAGGGAAGTAGTTGTTTCTGTCACCGCCCCAACAGCTAAGGCCTTGCTTAAAACATCCTGTGTCCGGTCAAAGCCTACTACTTCCTGCACCAGCTGCCGCTTAAGCACGGCTTTACCCAGTGAGCCGCCCACCATACCGACACCGATAATAGCTGCACGTTTAAAATAAACTGTCATTCAGTCTCACCTACTAAATGTATTTGCCCAATACAGCTGCCAGCTCTGCTAATTCCTTTGACAAAGCGGTGAACTTTTCAATAGTTAAAGATTGCGCACCGTCGCATAAAGCTTTTTCCGGCTGCGGGTGAACTTCAACCATTACGCCGTCTGCACCGGCAGCCACAGCAGCTCTGCTCATTGCCGGCACAAAGCGCCAATTACCTGTACCATGGCTGGGATCGACAATTACCGGCAGATGGGTAAGATGTTTTACCACTGGGACAGCACTTAAATCCAAAGTATTGCGTGTGTAAGTTTCAAAGGTACGAATACCCCGTTCACATAAAATTACTTGATGATTGCCACCGGCCATAATATATTCTGCTGCCATCAGCCACTCTTCAATAGTAGCAGAAAGACCCCTTTTCAACAAAATAGGCTTTTGTAATTTACCCAGTTCCCGCAGCATATAAAAATTTTGCATATTCCTTGTCCCTACCTGAATAATATCGGCATATTCAGCTACAAGCTCCACAGTATACTGATCCATTACTTCAGTAACAATTGGCAGACCTGTTTTTTCCCGTACTCGTGCCAACAGTTTCAGCCCTTCCTCCTCCAATCCTTGGAAGGAATAAGGTGAAGTGCGCGGTTTAAAGGCACCTCCCCGCAGAATCTGCGCACCGGCAGCCTTAACGCCTTCCGCTGCTGCTAGTAGCTGCTCTTCACTCTCCACAGCACAGGGACCTGCCATCAAGATTACCTGGTTACCGCCAATGGTACAGTTGCCTATCTGAAAAATTGAATCTTCTGCCTGAAACTCCCTGCTTACTAATTTAAAAGGCTGGGTGATAGGTAAAACCTTTTCTACAAAAGGCAAAGCTTCCAGACCTAAAGCCCTGACTAATTTTTCATCACCAATGGCGCCAATGATGGTGCGAAACTCACCTTCTGACAGATGGACACCTAAACCGGCATTTTTTAAACTTGTCACCACATGTTCTACTTCATGCTCTTTAGCACTTGCCTGCATGACAATAATCATCTTGATCCTCCTTACTTTTCTAGTCTGCCAAATTAACTAAACGCAATACCATAACGTCTTGTTAAAAATTATAAAAAACCGTCCCTCTAAATAAGGGACGGTTTTCATACCGCGGTACCACCCAATTTGGCTTTTCAGCCCACTCTACACCGGCACGCCCATGCTGGGTTATGCCTGTTCCCTGTTAACGGAAGGATGCCGTCGGAGCCTACTAAAGTTCAGTCCGCTGCTCGAGGGGGTATTTTCAGCATGACCCGGGTACCGGTTCGCAGCAACCACCGGCTCTCTGTAATCCCTATGATCCGCTTACTATTTCCCTGTCATTGCCTTTATATTTTTACTATTATTGCTAATGTAACGCCAATAAAAAGAAAAGTCAAGCCTAAAAATAAATATTATAACACCAT
>JAAZJT010000065.1 GCA_012800215.1 Bacillota bacterium
GTGATACTGATTTAATGTTTGTGATCGGCTCCAACACGACTGAGAACCATCCCGTGATTGCCAACTTTATGCGGCAAGCCAAAAAAAGAGGAGCAAAACTGATTGTCGCTGACCCCAGGGAAATAGATCTTGCCAGAATTGCAGATATCTATTTACAGCTTAACCCCGGCAGTAATATTGCACTAATTAACGCCATGATGCACGAGATTATTAAGAATAACTGGCATGATAAAGAGTATATTGCTGAAAGGACAGAAGGATTTGACGAGCTTGTTGAGCATCTGCAGGATTTTACCCCCGAAAATGTAGCCGAGGTTTGCGGCATCAAAGCAGAGGACATCAAAAAGGCAGCACAAATGTATGCTGCGGCAGATAAAGCCGGAATTTTTTATGCCATGGGTATTACCCAGCATCTTTCAGGTGTGCACGCTACCATGGCTTTGTCTAATCTGGCTATGCTCTGCGGCAACATTGGCAAAGCATCTGCCGGAATTAATCCTTTACGTGGGCAAAACAATGTGCAGGGTGCCAGCGATATGGGCTGTCTGCCTGGCGATTATCCCGGTTATCAGAAAGTATATCATGCCGAAATGCGTAAGAAATTTGAGCAGGCCTGGGGAGTCAGCCTGCCGGATAAAATAGGCTTAACGCTCTCAGAAATTATCCATGGTGGCAGCAAAGGCACAATTAAGTTTTTGTACATCACCGGGGAAAATCCCATGATGACCGATCCCGATTTGCGTAAAGTCCGGCAGTCCCTGGAAAGCCTTGAATTCCTGGTAGTGCAGGATATTTTCTTAACCGAGACGGCAGCTTTGGCTGATGTAGTTTTACCCGCTTCATCCTTTGCTGAAAAAGACGGCACCTTTACTAACACAGAACGCAGAATTCAAAGAGTAAGAAAAGCTATTGAGCCAATTGGTCAATCCAAACCGGATTGGGTTATCTTTTCAGAGCTGATGGCACGTTTAGGCTATTCCCAAAGCTATCGCACACCAGCTGATATCATGGCCGAAATAGCTAGTCTGGTACCCGAATATGCCGGTATTACTTATGAACGCCTGGAAGAAGTAGGCATTCAGTGGCCATGTTTAGATCAGGACCACCCGGGAACACCGATTCTCCATCAGGATAAGTTTGACCGCGGTAAAGGGCTTTTTGTGACTGTAGATAACATTTCCAGTGCAGAATTAGCTGATTATGATTATCCCTTTATTATGACTACCGGCAGAAATCTATATCAGTACCATGCCATGTCCATGACTGGTAAAGTAGATGAGCTAAATAAAAAGTCATCTGAATCATATATCGAAATCAATGCTGCAACTGTTGACCGTTTAGGCTTAAAAAATGGTGACCAGGTTAAAGTTAGCTCCCGCCGGGGTTCTGTTACCACTACCGTTAAAGCAACTGATAAAATTGCTGAAGAAGTCATGTTTATGCCCATGCATTTTGCCGATGCCAAAGTTAATTACCTGACCAATACGGCAGTTGATAAATTAGCCAAGATTCCTGAACTAAAAGTTGCCGCTGTTAGAGTGGAAAAAGTATAAATAAAGTAAAGACCAGGGAGCACGGAACTGCCCCTGGCTTTTTTTGTCACACTTATGCAAACTTATTTATTGGAGTCCCATCTGTTTTCTCTTTTTAATAATGTGAGCTTCGATATCACTTGCTGCTTGTACGGGATCATCTCCCAAAGCCACCTTACCACCTGTCATCTCCTCCACATCCTCCGTCAGCAATTTTACCAGGTTAGGAGCACCTGTGATAAAGGGTGTGGGAGAAAGGTGCGTGTATGCACCGTAGGCTACCGCAAAAATTCCGTCGATGGTGGCTTTTTGCTCCATCCATTCCGGTGCTGTCACTGCGATCGGTAAGTCTGAAATATCAACATCTAAATAATCAGCTAAAGCAGTTACCAACATGGATATTCTCCCTGTATCGGTGCAGGTGCCGAAGCTTAAAACAGGCGGAATACCTAAAGCTTTACATACACTCTGCAGCCCATCGCCTGCTTGCTCAATAGCCTTTAAATTACAAAGCCCTGCTACCTCCAAGCCATGGTTGCCGCAGCCTCCGGCAACTACTAAAATATCACGCTTGATGAGTTCTTTGGTGATATTAACAGTATTCCAGTCATGGGGGCCGTTACGCAGCGTTGCACAGTTAGCTAAAGCCACCACACCTTTAATCTGTCCCTTAGCTATTACATCAACTAAAACATTGAGATCATTATTAATAGCTTTTAAGACAGCCTCTGTAGAAAAACCGGCAATAGCTTTACGTTTATGCTGCGGCACATGTGGTTTAATTTTACCATGCCGTTTTTTAAAGTTCTCAATGGCCAGCTCAATACACTTCTCGGCCATTTCATCAGCCTGGGCCGGATAGTAGGGCATTTCATGCTCTGTCCCCGGCACACCAATAATGGTACTAACACTAATCAGTGTCACCTGATATTTTTCCGCATATTGATCCATTGCAGGGGGAGAACAGTTTTCCTCCATCACCAGAGCATCTACAGTACCGGTAGCAAGAAACGGTTCTATAGCTAACCAGTTGCCCATTAAGCCGACAAAGACATCATCTACCTCAAAGCGCTGCAGCAGCTCCTGACCCGTTTCAATGGAGCCGACAATACGTAAGCCTTTAGCGCCAGCTTTTTTCGCCATCTCCTGATATTTTGCCTGTTTTGCTTTCTGCAGTGTTGCTACCCCAATCCAAGGCTGGTGACCATTAAAGGCAATATTTACATAATCCGGATCCATAATGCCCAAATCTACATCAACTTCATGCGGCATCGGGGTGCCAAACAAGATATCCTGTGTCATCTCTAAACCAATTTGCGCTGTATAGATGGTGGATAGTCCTAAGCGCAGCGCCTTTTTGGCTAAAGAGACGTAATCGCCGTCAACATTGGTTAAACAACTGGCAATGCAGTTTTCCACCTCATGCTGTACTCCGCCAGGGTATAAGTGCAGTTCTTTCCATAAAGCTTTACGCTTTTTAGGGGCAAAGGCCTCTACCATTATGCTTTTTTGATCAGGATTTACCTTTAATTCCCGATCCAGCAGCTCTGCCAGCTGAATGGCTAATTGTTTTGTATCCTGATTAGGATCGATGCCTGTCCGCTCACACATCCATTTCAATTTATCAACGTCGGTAATTTTAAATGGTGTTTTCCCTTCACCTGTGGCCTTTAATGTTCTAAAAGCCTCAAAAGCATGATGTCCATATGTTGCCGCCCCCATAATATTTCTCATCAGCAAATTACGCATCGCCATAGCATCGGGGCCAATGCCACAGACCCCTTTTTCGGCACCTGCTTTTTCACTGATGCGGCAAGGGCCATGCGTACACAACTGACAGCTTAGGCCTTGGAGGCAAAACTTACAGCGTATTTTCTCCTGTTCTTCCCACCTGGAGAAGACACTGGATAGCCCGTCATCCCTGATTCTCTTTAGCATCTCCTCAACGGAATCATGATAGCTGACACGGCCTTCTAACCTTTCTGAAACTTTTTCCGGCATATTCTACCTCCTACTTCAATTTCCTACTGTTAGTATGTCCCAAAAAACAGCCGGTAAGGTAAAAATCGAAAAATTTAACATCCCCCTTGACAGTTGCAGAGTATTAGTGTACTATTTAGCTAGTACAGTAAGACACGTTCTGCGGAGGTGAACCAATGCAATTTGACAGCAATCTGCCAATTTATACACAAATAATTAATTTGCTTAAAACACAGATCGCTGCCGGGAAATTAAGCGGGGGTGACAAATTGCCGTCTGTCCGGGAATTAGCAAAGGAATTAAAAGTTAACCCCAACACTATCCAAAGAAGTTATCAAGAATTGGAGCGTGAGGGGCTGGTCTTTACACAACGGGGTATGGGGACATTTGTAACGCAAGAGCAAACAAAAATGCAGGCCTTGAAAAAAAGCCTGGCATTGGAAGTAGTAAATAATTTTGTTACAAACATGCACAAATTAGGTTTTAATAATAAAGAGATATTTACCATGATTGCAGAACTCGTAGGGGAGGAGAAGAAATGAATAACATTGTAGAGATAAAAAATCTTACTAAGATATACTATGACAAAATAGCTTTGGACAATCTTAATTTAAAAATTAAAAAAGGCAAAGTGGTAGGAATCTTAGGCCCTAACGGCAGCGGAAAAACTACCCTAATTAAAATCCTGACCGGATTACTCAGGCCAACAAGTGGAGAAGTGCTAATTGATCAGCAGAAAATTGGAGTCTATACAAAATCAATAATTTCCTATTTACCAGATCGTAATTATTTATATAAATGGATGAAAATAGAAGATGCCTGCCGGTTATTTAAAGATTTTTATGCTGATTTTGACGCAAATAGATTTGCGGAACTGCTGGATTTTATGCAGTTGAAAGAGAATATGAAAATTGATACCCTCTCCAAGGGAATGCACGAAAAACTAAATTTGGCACTTGCCTTGGCGCGAAAGGCCAAATTATATATTTTAGATGAACCAATTGCAGGTGTGGATCCGGTAGCGCGAGATCAAATCTTAGATGCTATTATCAATAATTACAACGAAAACAGTTCAATGTTGATTACTACTCATTTAGTAAGCGAAATGGAAAATATTTTGGATGAGGTAGTATTTTTAAAGGAGGGCCGTCTGGTCTCCAAAGGTAATGCTGAACAACTACGGGAAGAAAAAGGTAAACAGATAGTTGAAATCTATAAGGAGATTTTTGCACAGTAAGGAGGAATACGGCAATGTTTAAATATATTAAATACGAAATCAAAGGCACATACAGATATATTCTCGGCACCATGGCGTTTGTATTGATGCTGATTACAGGTTTCTATACCTATTTAGTTAATGCTAGTAGAGCCCCAATTAATAGCATTGGTTTTGTATCCTTATTATTAGGTCTAACTCTTTTTGGTACAGCTGTAGCTACATTTCTCTATATAGTAGGCTCCTTTAGAAAGGAATTATATGAGGATAGAGGCTATCTAACATTTACACTTCCCCTGACAGGTAAACAAATAGTTGGTGCAAAACTAACAGTGGCTTTCATCTGGTTCTTTCTTTTAGGAACAGTTTTCCCACTATACAATCTAATGATGATTTCCATATTTAATGCAGCCGTTCACAATTTAACAGAAATATTTACCGCCATAGCACAAGTTATTTCCTTTAAACAGGCTCTATTCTTTATTTTCAATACAGTATTAAAAACTTCTAACTTTTTGCTTTTGGTCTATTTTTCCATCACCCTCAGCAGAGTTACATTTAGGAATAAAAA
>JAAZJT010000066.1 GCA_012800215.1 Bacillota bacterium
AACCACGCTTAAAAGTTATACAGAAACTTTATTGGCAGGCGCCATGGAGCAGCCGGATATTTGTCGCTCCTTTCTGGTAACGATGGAGAAAGAAACGGAGCGTATGGTACGCCTGGTGAAAGATTTATTAGTGCTTTCTCAGCTTGATTATCGTCAGGTAGGCTGGCATAAAGATTATTATTATTTAAATGATCTGATCAAAGAAGTGGTAAATGATCTTCAGATAAAATATAAAGAAGATCCGCGGCAGATTGTGATGTCTCTGCCGGAGAGTCCACTTACTGCTTATGTGGATAGGGATAAAATGAAACAAGTGCTGCTTAATTTAATTCAAAATGCATATAAGTATACCGCAGCAGACGGCTGTATTAATGTTACCCTGACGCAGCAGGAAAAGGCTCTGCTCATTGAAATAGCCGACAATGGTATTGGGATTCCACCAGATGATTTGGAACGAGTATTTGAACGCTTTTACCGTGTAGATAAAGCGCGCTCACGGGAATATGGCGGTACAGGTCTTGGCCTGCCCATTGCCCGGGAGATAGTAGCAGCCCATGGTGGAGAAATTTTCCTGCAGAGTGAACTAAATAAAGGTACAACAGTTACCATTGCTTTGCCGCTGCTGGCTAAGGAGGATGAACAATGCGAGAGCGCATGAAAACTGTGATTCTCATCATGTTAATTCTCTCTAGCCTTTTTATGACGACTAATTTGCTTTTTGGACAGCCTTATCTGGAAACGGCCGAACCGCCTGCTTATGAACAAGTAAGTTTTGGTGAGCTGCGCCCATTAAGGGAACAAATTCTACCTGTTTTACGTCTGGGGAGAGCGGAAGAGTGGTTAGAGCTCCAGCCGTGGCATAAAGGCTATCAGGATGCATGGCACCACCTATTGTGGCTCTGCCAGCATGCACGGGAGCTGCATAAAGAAATGCCGCCAGCCGAATCTAACAGCCAGCAGATAAGGGTAACCTTTGCTGCCGGTGTGGATCTTTCCTGGTGGGTTACTAATAGTAGTGTTAAAGGACTGCAAATTCAAGAAATTCGCTGGTATGCGGATGAACCACAAACTGCCTGGCTAAAAACAGACAGCAGCCAGTGGCTGTGTGCTTCTCTGTCCCGGCTTCCCAGCAATTGGCAGCAGCAATTAACGGAGCTTTTCCAGCACGGCTGGAAATTGCGGCTGGCTACAGAAACAGATCTGGCCGGCTTAAAGCCAGCGGCCGGCGGGGTATTAATACCACAAACTATACCCAAGCTGCCGGTTTATACGGCGGTGGTAGAGAAACTGGAAAGGGAGAAATTATTAAGCAGCGTCTTTGTTAATTTGGCACTGGTAAGAAAGATAGAAGAGCGTGATGGTGCGGAAATCTACACAGATGGCCTAAAAGGCCTGCGCTTTTTTAGGCAGGGAACATTGGAGTTTACGGCACCGGAAAATGAGCCGGGTTTATTGCCGCTCTCTCACGATGAGGTGTTGCGGCAAGGTGCCCAATATTTACAGCTAATGGGGGGATGGCCGGAACAGCTATATCTTAAAGAGGTTCTGGCTACAGAACAGCTAACCGGTAACAGGTCACACTGGCATACTTATGAACTTCATTTTCAAACGGTGGACAAAGGGTGGCCGCTTGTAAGCAGCTCACCTGCTTTAAGTCTACACTTCTCGGATCAAGGTGTAATTTATTATAGTCGCCAAATTTACTACCTCGAGAGTGCAGCCACTGCAGCTCTGCCACTAGTAACTCCGGCACAGGCACTGCAGGCACTTGTGGATAACTTAACAGTACCGGCTGCGGAAATATACTTGCTTAGTGTGGAACCTGTTTTTTATCTTGCGGCAGCAGATAAAGAGCAAGCTCTGGCACGGCCAGCATGGTTTATTGAATTAGCTAATGGTCAGACTGCAATTGTTGATGGCCATACAGGTCAGTTCCGCGCCTGGCTGGAGTGAGGAGGGCCAATTTTGGATTTAGCAAAGGTTAAAACAGTATTAATAGTTGCTTTTTTAAGTCTTAATATATTTTTAGCCTATAAACTCTGGTTTGTGCCGCAATCACTTCAACAAGGGGAAGTATTAAGCTCGGAACAAATTGCAGAGACGGCAGAGCTATTACAAAAGCACGGCTTTGAGTTGGTGCAGGGCCTGCCTAAACAGATTCCCCGCATGTCATTGCTGCATGTGGTACGCTCCCCCCAAAAGCCGGAAGAGTGGGCAGACATTTTTTTAGACGAACCGACGCGGCAAAAACATCGCCTGGGGGACAAAACTATCTTTTGGGTAGGGGAGAGCATCGTAGAGGTAATGGATAATGGTAAAGTTACTTTTATAACCGGTTTGCCTGGCACAGGAGAAGAAAGCTCACGGACTGTTGCTGAACGTTTTTTGCGGGATCTTGGGTTATGGCAGCCTGATTTTAAGCTGGATCTGGCTGTCCCTTGGAGAGAAAAGGGATATAATTATCGTTTTGTACAAACATACCAGGGTTTCCCTCTTTTTTTTAGCACTATTAATGTATATGTAAACAGCGGTACAGTGCAGTTAGTAGAGATAGAACAAGCTCTGGCTGTTGATTTTAGTGATAAGGATGTCATGGTCATTTCAGCACAAAAGGCACTGGAAGTCTTTGTCAAAGAAGCTGCAAATTTTCCCAGTAAACGTATTATTGATATTTCACTTGGTTACTACAGCCAGCACTATGATGCCAACAGCTGGGAAAGTGCACCGGTATGGCGGGTTGCCACTGCAGATGGCCAAGCTGTTTATATTAATGCTTTTACCGGCGAAATTGAAAAATAAAGCTGCTTGCAAAAAAAAGTATTTAGTTGACAGGACTTCTCTCCCATTGCAAAGAATTTATAGTATAAATTATTTAACAAGTGTGTAAAAGCAGGAGGAAATCGTCTTATGCCCAGACTTCATATAACCGGTGGTCAAAGATTAGCCGGTACAGTAAAAATCAGCGGTGCAAAAAACTCAGCCGTAGCTGTGATTCCTGCAGCCTTGCTGACAGCAGCACCGGTGCGGATAGAGAATTTACCAGATATTCATGATATTCGGGTTTTGGTGGACATACTACATTTTCTTGGCGTAAAAGCAGTCTGGGAAAATGCAACTACTCTCCTGATCGATGCTTCTACAGTTGCAAAAACGCAGGCTCCCTATGAGCTGGTTAAAAAATTACGTGCTTCTTATTATTTTATGGGTGCGCTCCTTGGCCGGCTGGGGTGCGCAGACGTCCCGGTACCGGGTGGCTGTGATTTAGGTCCCCGGCCCATTGATCAACATATAAAAGGTTTGGTTAGTCTGGGAGCCAAGGTAGAGGTAGAGCATGGTCTGATTGGGGTAAGGGCAAAAAAGCTTATAGGTGCCCGTATTTATCTTGATGTGGTTAGTGTGGGGGCAACCATTAATATTATGTTAGCTGCCGTTCGGGCAGAGGGTAGAACAGTAATAGAAAACGCGGCCAAAGAACCGGAAATTGTTGATGTGGCCAATTTTTTAAATGCCATGGGTGCAAAAATTCGTGGTGCCGGTACCGATGTGATTAGAATTACAGGTGTTAAGGAATTAGGGCCGGCCAACCATTGTGTGATTCCAGACCGTATTGAAGCAGGCACATATATGATTGCCGCGGCGGCAACGGGCGGCGATGTGACTCTTTTGGATGTAATTCCCAAGCATTTAGACCCCATTATTGCCAAATTAAGAGAAATGGGCATTGCAGTTGAAGTGGGCGACGACAAGTTGCGCGTCATCGGCAACACTACTCCACTCGCTGTTGATATTAAAACTTTTCCCTACCCTGGCTTCCCCACGGATATGCAGTCTTTAGCAATGGTTTTGCTGACCCAGGCGCAGGGAAGTAGTGTTATTACAGAAAATGTTTTTGAAGGACGTTTTAAACATGTGGATGAATTAAAAAGGATGGGTGCGCGTATAAAAGTAGAAGGACGTACAGCTATCGTGGATGGGCGCACACAGCTTAGCGGTGCTCCTGTAAAGGCAACTGATTTACGGGCAGGTGCTGCCTTTATCATTGCTGGTCTTATTGCTGAGGGAGAAACCGTTATCAGTGAAATTTATCATATTTATCGTGGCTATGAGCATATATGTGAGAAATTAACAGCCCTAGGGGCTAAAATTAAAGAGATACCTTAGAGGAGGGCACACTGTGCGGCGTATTCTGCTGGCAAGGCATGGGCAGACGGTAGCCAATGCTGCCGGGCGTTTTCAGGGCAAACTTGATTACCCCTTGACAGAAAAAGGTTATAGACAGGCACAGTTGCTTTCAACATTGTTAACTTACTGGCATCCGGGAAAAATCTTTACAAGTGATTTGCAGCGCAGCAGAGAAACGGCCATGCCTGCTGCTGAAGCCTTAGGCTTAAAATTAACAGTATCACCTCTTTTCCGCGAATACTCCTGGGGTCTTTTAGAGGGTTTGACATGGCCGGAAATTAAGGAGCGGTACCCTATACTATTTTCCCAGCTGCAAAAAGATTTGCGCGGCACATATATTCCCGGCCAAGAGCAGCTGGATAGTTTCCGGCAACGCCTGCGTAAGGGCTTAGCCCTGCTGCTGGCAGAGGATAACCCGGCGACAGTAGCCTTAATTGGTCATGGACGTTATTTAAATGCTCTCTTAGTAGAATTATTAAATTTAGATTTTGCTGGGCCGTGGCCCTTTTCTTTCGCACCGGCAGCCATCACTATTATAGAGTGTAATGCTGGCAAGCGCCGTTTAGTTTGTTTCAATGATAGAAGCCATTTAAGGGGAGAAAATGATGATTGAGGTTTGTATGCTTGCCAGTGGTTCTTCAGGCAATGCTGTTTATGTGGGCACAGAAAAAACAAAAATATTAATTGATGCCGGACTAAGCGGTAAGCGTATTGCTGCAGCTTTAGCCAGTATAGGTGTAAATGCTGCCGAGTTAGATGCTTTATTGCTTTCTCATGACCATATTGACCACATATGTGGGGCAGGAATTATGGCGCGGCGTTATAAACTTGCTGTTTTTGCTACCCAGCCAACCTGGCAGGCAGCAAAAAAAAGGATGGGCACCATTGCTGCAGCGCAATGTTGTTACCTGCCAAACTGCGGCAGTATAAGTTTTGCTGATTTAGAGGTGGAAACAATACCCCTACCTCATGATGCTGCTGATCCCGTGGGTTTTATTTTTCGCTCTCCACAGCACACAGTGGCATTAGTAACTGACTTAGGACATATTACACCTTACATACGGCAGCGAGTGCAGGATATGGATTGTTTAATTGTGGAGGCAAACCATGATGAGGAAATGCTTCTTAACGGGCAGTATCCCTGGCCTTTGAAAAAAAGGATTTTGGGAGATAAAGGGCATTTATCAAATAAGACAGTGGCAGAATTCCTTAGTCAAGTTGTAGGGCCTAAGACGCAGCAAGTTGTGCTGGCACATCTTAGCGAGCATAATAATACACCGCAGCTGGCTTTCTCTGCAGTTTGCAGTAGTTTAAAAAAGTCCGGCCACCTGCGGCCGGAGAAAAAACTGAAAGTAAGTGTTGCTGCTCGACATACACCCAGCTGCTATTTGCGCTTAGCCTAGTATGTAATTTAAATAATGGGAAATAATGCCTAAGTGTATAAAATTTTTCGTCTCTTTTTCATATTCTTGTCACATCTTCTTGCTATATTGATAAGGAGAAGAACTGATGGGGGGTTGTTCCATGGACTTTTTTAACGGGTTTAATCAGGAACAGAGACGTTCAGGCTGGGCAGGCTATTTATTTACAGCTTTTTTTGGCACCATAATCGGTGGTATTGTGGTGGCATTGATCATAGTGCGTGTCATTTTACCGGGACAAGCGCAAATTCCCAATAATACCAGTGTTATTAGCGAAAATCCGCAGGGAGAAGAAGTTCCATATACTGAAAGGGATTTGCCGGAATATCAAAACACTGCCATTGTGCGAGCGGCTGCCAAAGTCAAACCAACTGTGGTGGGTATCACAAATAAAGCCATGGTTTATGACATGTGGAGGGGTATTTCCTCCTTACAGGACCAGTCAACAGGATCCGGAGTGATCATCAGTGAAGACGGTTATATCGTAACTAATAACCATGTGATAGACGGTGCCACAGAAATTTATGTAACTTTAGGTGACGGTGAAGAATATCAGGCAAAATTAATTGGTGCAGATCCTGCGACTGATTTGGCAGTAATTAAAATAAATAAAACTGGTTTACCAGCGGCCGAATTTGGCAATTCAGATAATATTGTGGTGGGTGAACAAGCACTGGCAATTGGTAACCCTTTGGGTTTAGAATTTTCCCAAACACTGACTGTGGGTTATATCAGTGCCAAAAGACGTACCATTAATATAAAAGATTATACTTTTAATTTTATTCAAACTGATGCAGCCATTAATGATGGAAACAGTGGTGGGGCGCTGGTAAATTTACAAGGCGAAGTCATAGGCATTAATACTGCTAAAATTAAAATAACGGGCGTGGAAGGCATGGGCTTTGCCATTCCGTCTAATACAGTAAAAAGTATTGCTCAGGAACTTATTAAGAATGGCCGGATTTTGCGCCCCTGGCTAGGCGTTTATGCCGGCGGCGATGTGGATGAAGTCCTGGCAAAACAGTTAGGACTGCCTGTCAATTATGGTGTTTTGGTGCAGGATGTGGTGGCTGACAGTCCTGCTGCCAAGGCAGGGGTAAGACGCGGGGATGTTATTATCAGTTTAGCCGGTCAAAAAACAGCTACCTTCACCCAATTGCGTAATACAATCTACGAGCAAAAAATAAATACTTCAGTGGAATTAGTTTTAATCCGAAACGGCAAAGAAATAAAAACTACTGTTACTTTGACTGAACTGCCTGAAAGTTAGCTTTGGTTTTCAAACGGATTGCTAATTTTACCACTTAACTTATACCATAGACGGCCTAAGGGCCGTCATTATTTTAAAAAGGGACTTACGGGGAGCAGCCGGCAGGCAAATGTTAATAATAGCCGGCAAAAACGATGAAAAATAAACAGCAGCATAAATGGCAAGGAAAGGATGAAAGGATGCAGGTTCAGATTTTAGCCGTTGGTAAAATTAAAGAAAAATATTTAGAGGCAGGGATAAAGGAATATCTTAAAAGGTTAAGCGCTTATACTAAGATGGAAATCCACGAAGTAAAAGATGAACATTCGGCTGAAAATGCTTCCCCGGCAGAGCGGCAAATAGTGCTGGCAAAAGAAGCAGACCGCCTGGAGGCGCTTATTCGCCCGCATACTTATCTTATTGCCTTAGACATTAAAGGCCAGCAATTTTCTTCACCAGGTTTTGCTGCTCATTTAGCCCAGCAAACGCTCATGGGAAAGAGCCATTTTACTTTTCTAATTGGTGGAAGCTTGGGGTTGTCTGCCCGCCTGCTGGAGCGAGCTGAATTAAGGCTATCTTTTTCTCCTTTGACTTTTCCGCATCAGCTTTTTCGCCTGATGCTGCTGGAACAACTGTATCGAGCTTTTAAAATTAATCGCGGTGAACCGTACCATAAGTAGCCGCATTCCTGATGAAACTTTTGTGATGGTTTTGGCAATTGATATTTAATTCTGCCTGGAACTGCATAAATTATCTAGAGAAGAATGCT
>JAAZJT010000067.1 GCA_012800215.1 Bacillota bacterium
ACAGCACCTGTTAAACCAGAGACCGCGCGTGCTTTTAAAGATTACTGTGCCATTGATGATTGGGGAAGTATTGCCAGACTCAATGATACTGCCAATGATCTGGGAGTAGATACTTTAGAAACTGCAGCTACATTACGTATTTTAATGCAGGCAGAAATCATTCCCTGGGGTGATGGCGAAAGAGCATTACAACTTATGCAGGAAATGTCACAAGGTACTTCATTAGGGTTTCTGTTAGGGCAAGGAAGTGCTTTAACGGCACAGGCTGTAGCTAGGGAGCAAGAAAGGGATTTCCCTTCTCTGGCTCAGGACGAACGAATTGGTTTTTGCATAACTGCTGCCTTGCAAAAAGATAAAGAAAATGAACACTTATTTAAAGCAGAATGGGAAGGCGATTTAGCAGGCGATCTTCATTATCTTACCAATCAATTTCTTGATATGAGCGGTATCTGTCTTTACTCAGCTTTTGCTTATTTAAATGAACCAAAAACTTGGTCACTAACGGCAGAGATGCTTAATGCCAAATATGGTTGGCAGTTATCTTCGGCAGCATTAGTTGAATTATGCCGGAACTGCCTGCAAGCTGAAGAAAGATTTAATACTAATGCAGGTTTTATAGGGGAACATAACACTTTAGGCGGATATATACCCAGAGGGCAGATTACACATATCGATAATTACCCTCTCTGGCAGGAACAGGGCTTTACTTTTACAACACTCTAAACTTGTATTGCTTGAAGAATAAACGGAAACAGCTAGTGTGCATACTGCGCTAGCTGTTTTAATTTTTGAAGCAAAACAAGTTATGCTTTCTTGTTTACGGGGTTTGAGACTAAATCTTATGTTTGTATCTACAGAAAAGGAATTCAGAAGAAATAAAGCGAATGAACTATATGATTATTTTAATGCAAAACTTGGGAGAGATTTGGCATGTCAATTCGTTTTGTGCTGGGACGTGCTGGCAGTGGAAAAACATATCATTGTTTACACTCTATTGCCCAGGAAAGTAGAAAAGAGCCAGTGGGGGCTCCACTGATATTTTTAGTACCGGAGCAGGCATCTTTTGAAATGGAAAGGGAGCTTGCCCAGCTTTGTGGTGGTGGAACTTTCCGCGCCCAGGTGCTTTCTTTTCGCCGTTTGGCCTATCGTTTATTACCACCTGTAAGTAGTCACTTGCCGCAACTAACAGAGCTTGGGCGGCAGCTACTTTTACGCCGCTTACTACAAGAGAAGTCACTATCGCTGAATTTTTTTGCTCAAATTACTCGACAGCCTCGTTTTTGCCAGCAGCTTTCTGCACAGATGCGTGAATTTAAACATTACAAAATAACGCCGGAAGTGATGGCAGCTACAGCATCACACACCAACTGTCCGCCTGCGTTACGGGCAAAATTATATGATTTAGCAACGATTTATGAAGCCTATCAGGAATATATTTCGCAGCGATATTTGGATCCGGAAGATACTTTAATAGCCTTAGCCGATGCTCTTAGGCAGGGGTGCCTGCCGCCGCAAACAAAAGTTTGGATAGATGGCTTTGCTGGCTTTACGCCACAGGAATATGCCGTTTTAGCCGCTTTATTTACTTCAGCTGAGCACCTGGAAATTGCTCTTTGCCTGGATCCACAAAGAATACGAAAGCCCCATGAGGAAGATTTATTTCATCCTACCCTCGATACTTATTGGCGCCTGCAAAGGTTAGCACAAGATGTATCAGTTCAAGTAGATGCGCCGCTAATTTTACCACAACCTAAGCATGGTATCCGCTTTAATTCCGCTGCCCTTGCCCATTTGGAGGAAAACTTCGCAGTGCTTCCTGTCAAGGCTTATACTTGCAATGCGCCAGAGCTTATGCTAGTTACTGCAGCCGGGCAGCGGGCAGAAGTTGAGGCGGTAGCGTGTGATATTTTGCGTTTAGTTCGCGAAAATGGCTATCGTTTTCGTGACATAGGTATAATTCTGCGAAACTTTTCTGTTTATCATGATTTAGTAGCTGCAGTCTTTATGGATTATGACATACCATTTTATGTTGATGAAAGACGTTCAGCTGCGCATCATCCTTTAGTAGAATTTTTGCGTTCTGCTTTGGAAGCTGTGGTCAGTGGCTTTAATTCAAACTCAGTTTTACAGTTGTTGAAAACAGATCTTTTCCCGCTATCGCGTGAAGAGGTGGACCTACTGGAAAATTATGTCCGGGCTCATGGTATAGAGGGCCGTCTATGGTTAAGCAAGGAGCCGTGGAATTTCCGTTTACATTTGACACTGGCAGACGACATGCAGCAGATAGCCGAAGAAAACGAAAAACTAGTCCAGCAGGCGCAGAGGCGATTTGCCAGTCTTTTTACGCCCTTTGCCACAGAAATTACTGCAGATGACAGCCAGACTGCTGACAGGTATTGTCAATTACTATGGGGACTTCTGGAGCAGCTTGAGGTTGCAGAGAAACTACAAAATTGGGCTGAACAGGATGAAAAAGCAGGTCGGCTCAGCAGCTCCCTTGAACACCGCCAGGTCTGGCAGGCTGTTATAGAATTATTAGAGCAGATGGCTGTGCTTTTGAAAGAGCAAAAATTATCCCTTCCTGAATTTATGCAGGTTTTGTTCGCCGGGCTGGAAAATTTGCAATTAGGTTTGGTACCTGCCAGTCTTGATCGTGTAATTATTGGTAATGTGGAGCGGTCTCGCCAACCGCGCTTATTGGCAGCTTATGTTTTAGGCTTAAATGAAGGGGAATTCCCGGCACGTTTACAAGATAAAAGTTTGTTTGCCGATGAAGAAAGAATTGTGTTGGGGCAAGCGGGGGTTGAACTGGCAATAACCCGCCGCCAAAGATTATATCATGAACAATACTTAGCTTATATTGCTTTCAGTAGAAGTTCAGAGTATTTGTGGGTGAGTTGTCCTCTGGCTGATGACGAAGGTAAAGCAAAAAGGCCTTCAGCGCTCTTTAATCATCTGCGAGAGATGTTTCCTCAGAATAAAGTGTTTTTTTATGGTAATACCCCTGATGCTCAGGAAGATTATCAGTCTCTAGTGCGACCGCATAAAATTGCCGCCGCTTTATTGCAAAAAAGTGCTCAGTTTGCTCAGGGCGGAAATTTAACTTCTTTTTGGGCCTCTGTCTATAATGAGGCACTTGCACACAACGGAACTTTGGTTTATCTACAAAAATTATGGCCGGCATTATCTTATCAAAATACCCTTGCTCCACTGCAGCCAGAGATTGTTAAGGCGTTCTTTGGTACTAAGCTTCATACAAGTGTCTCTAGATTAGAAAAGTATGCACAGTGTCCGTTTGCCCATTTTGCTCAATATGGTTTACGGTTGAAGGAAAGAGAGGAGCTTAGTGTAAAAGCACCGGAAATGGGAATTTTTTTTCATGCTGCCTTAAGTAAATTTGTGGAGGAGCTGCTGACAGAGGAAATTGTGTGGAAAGAGTTAGAAGAAAGTGCAGCTGTTGCAAGAATGAATAAAATAGTGGATGATTTATTACCGCTTTTGCACCGAGAGATTTTGCTTACTAGTGCCCGCTTACGTTTTTTGGGTGAACGTATCAGGGAAACTTTGGTTCAGGCAGTGATTACCTTAACTAAGCAGGCAAAAAAAAGCGAGTTTGAGCCCCTTGCTGTGGAAATAGCTTTTAACGGGGACCGGCTACCACCCTGGTATTTATGCCATAATGGTAAAGAGATTAATTTATATGGTCAAATCGACCGTATAGATATAGCTAAAACTGAAGAAAAAATCTATTTACGCGTAATTGACTATAAAAGTGGCAGCGCCTCTCTTAAACTATCAGATATTTGGTATGGTCTTTCTTTGCAGTTACTGGCCTATCTGGCTGTTGTCCAGGCAAATATGACCAACTTAATTGGTAAAGATGGCGAATGTGCCGGTGCTTTATATTTTAGTTTATATCAACCCTATAAACGGGTAAACAATCCTCAGCCAGAGGGACAAACAGCTGCAATGGCGAAACTGGATGGCCTCATCCTGGCACAAGAACATGTATTTGCTTTAATGGGTGGAAAGGATGTGGTTCACGCCTCACTTAGAAAAGACGGTAGCTTTACTAAAAATTCCCGGGTAGTGGAAAAGAAAGAAATGCTGCAGCTTTTACAGTTTGTAAGTAAAAAAATTGGTGAACTTGCAGCTAAAGTTTTAGCCGGCGATATTGAAATCAAACCCTATAAAAAACCTGATGGTAGAAATGCCTGTACATTTTGTCCTTATGTCTCAGTTTGCTGTTTTGATCCTGCTGTGGGCAATCATTATCGCTATCTACCTTCGCTTTCCAAAGAGGAAGTATTAGAGGTAATAAAGGCACAAGGGGGGAGGTAAAATGTCAAGGAACTGGACCGCTGAACAATTGGCTGCAATCGAAACTACTGACTGTAACATTTTAGTTTCTGCTGCAGCAGGGAGTGGCAAAACGGCAGTTTTGGTTGAGCGTATCATCCGCCTCCTTTGCCATAAAGAAGACCCGGTGGATATAGATCGTCTCCTGGTAGTAACCTTTACAGAAGCAGCTGCGGCCGAAATGCGGGAACGTATTGCTGATGCCTTGGAGAAAGAGATTGCAGTTTCTAATCGGTTGGAATTGAAACGGCAATTATCTCTGTTAAACGGCGCTTCAATTTCTACACTGCATGCTTTTTGTTTAGAGGTTATTCATCGCTATTTTTATTTGCTTGAGCTCGATCCAGCGTTTCGTGTTGCTGATGAATTAGAAGCAAATATGCTGCGTCAAGATGTTATGGCTATTGTTTTAGAAGAGGCATTTGCAGAAGAAGATGAATTTTTCTTGCAGCTGGCAGAACTTTATGGTGGAAAAAATGGTGACGAAGGCTTAGCACATATGGTGTTAAGGCTCTATCAGTTTGCTTGGAGTAATCCTTTTCCCCTGAATTGGCTCTCTGAAGTTGTTAATTTTTATGCATTAAAAGAAGGGGAAAATGCGGAAGTGCAGCTAGACAGGTGGCTGCGGCCCATTAAAGCCGAATTAAAATTGATGCTTGAACAGGCTGCGGCTCTTTTGACTGAAGCACTAAAGATTTGCGCATTGCCCGGTGCACCTTTAGTCTATGAAAAGACGCTAAAAGAAGAATTAGCACAGGTAAATAGACTGCAGATATTTTTAGAAGGTCCATGGCAAAAATTGCGGGAGGCGTGGCTTGGTATAGCGTTTGAACGTTTACGCCCAGCAAAGGGAGCGGATGAAGAGTTAAAGGAAAAAGTTAAAGCGCTGCGCCAAAAGGCGAAGGATCTCCTCACTAAAACTGCTGATATTTACTTTGTGCGCACTCTGGAAGATTATGCGGCAGAAATAAAAGCATTAGCACCATTAATGGCAGCACTGGTGAAACTGGTAAAACACTTTGCCAAAGCTTATGCTGAAGCCAAAAAGCGGGCAGGCCTGCTTGACTTTAATGACTTGGAGCACTATTGTTTACAAATTTTAAAGGCAGAAGGTACTGCACCTTCAGAACTGAACCCTTCTTTGGCTGCTCAGGAGCTTCGTGCCCGCTTTGAACATGTTTTAGTCGATGAATATCAGGATATTAATCCTGTACAGGATGCAATATTACAGTTAGTATCACGCCAAGGCGAGGAAGCCGGTAATCTTTTTATGGTTGGCGATGTAAAGCAAAGTATTTATCGTTTTAGGTTGGGGGATCCCAGTATTTTTTTAGAGAAATATTATAGCTATGGCGGCGAAGGAGAGGCTAATAAAAAAATTCTTTTAAGCCGGAATTTTCGCTGCCGTGCAAATATCGTTTCTGCAGTTAATTATCTTTTTGCTCAACTAATGTCTGCGCCAACAATGGAGATTGACTATAACCAGGAAGCAGCACTTGTTTATGGTGCTGATTATCCGCAGCCTGCACCTAATGAGAAAGTGCTTTCTGAAGAGGTAGAGGTGGTCCTTCTAGAAAAAAATAGCGCAGTTACTACAGAAAATTTCAGTGAAAACGAAAGCCATACACAGCAAGAAGATCTTGCCGGTATAGAATATGAAGGAATTACTATTGCGGAAAAAATATTACAGCTTATGGAGCAAAAAGATGGGGCGCTGCATGTTTTTAATAAAGACACAAAATCTTTCCGCCCCATTAGTTACCGTGATATTGTTATTCTTTTACGTTCCACAGCTAAACGTGCTAATTACCTGGTGGAAA
>JAAZJT010000068.1 GCA_012800215.1 Bacillota bacterium
AAAAGCTTATTGCTCATCCGGTTCAGAACTGCTAAGCAGTACTGCCTGGATGATGCGTAAAGTGTTACATCGTTCGATGTGTACTTCGCATGGCATTTCCTGTTCAGTTTTCAAAGAACTTCAGATCGTCCCAGCTGCCTCGCAGCCGGATTTTTATCTTACCATGGCCGTTTTCTTGTGTCAACCGGCCAGTTTCTGGTAATAAACCCTTGAGCTGCAGGCAGTGAAAAAAGTGTCGCTCCTGTAAGCGACTTAGATATAATACCATATTTTTATTTAATTGTCCACCCTTAATAATTAGTACTTTATCCCAAAAAGCACTAATTATTAAGGAGATAATTATTCTTTTGGCCTCATAGTGGGGAATAAAATGACATCTCGGATAGAAGAAGAGTTCGTTAACATCATTACTAAACGGTCAATCCCTATACCTAAACCTCCTGTTGGTGGCATGCCATACTCTAAAGCCTGCAGGAAATCTTCATCTAGCATATGTGCCTCTTCATCACCAGCAGCCCGTTTAGCCATCTGCTGTTCAAAGCGCTGCCGCTGGTCAAAGGGGTCATTTAATTCTGTGAAAGCATTAGCAATTTCGCTTTTAGCCATAAATGCTTCAAATCTATAAGTAAAATTGGGATCATCAGCTTTCCGTTTGGCTAATGGAGATACCTCAATGGGATAATCAATAATAAATGTAGGTTGAAATAAATGTTCCTCTACAAATTCTTCAAAAAAAGTATTAATAATCTCACCACGTGTAGTGCCGGAGTTAAGCTCCAACCCTCTTTCTTTAGCAACTAACTGAGCCTGTTCATCTGTTTGAATAACATTAAAGTTTAAGCCAGTATACTTATTAATTGCTTCAATCATGGTTAAGCGAGGCCATGGCGGTGTTAAATCCAGTTCCTGATCCTGGTAATTAACTTTTAATGTTCCTAGTATATTTAAGGCCACTTCTGCAATCATGTTTTCTGTCAATTTCATCATATCTTCATAGTCAGCTTGGGCCTGGTATATTTCAATAGTTGTAAATTCAGGATTGTGCTTTGTATCGATTCCCTCATTACGGAAAATACGGCCTAATTCATATACTTTATCCATGCCGCCTACTATTAATCTTTTTAAATGCAGCTCCGTGGCAATCCTTAAATACAAATTCATATTCAAAGCATTATGATGAGTAATAAAAGGCCTGGCAGCAGCCCCGCCTGCAAGGGGATGCATAACAGGCGTTTCCACTTCCAAAAAACCTCTTTCGTTTAAGTAACGGCGTATTTCTTGCACAATTTTACTGCGTAAAATAAATGTATTCTTAACTTCGGGGTTAACTATAAGGTCTAAGTAGCGCTGACGATAACGCAAATCTACATTTGTTAAGCCGTGCCATTTTTCAGGCAGTGGCCGCAGGGATTTGGCCAATAGCTTAAGTTCCTTTACAGCTATTGTTACTTCCCCACGTCGAGTACGAAAAACCTCCCCGGCAATACCTATTAAGTCACCAATATCTAGAAGCTCAAACACCTTATAGAGATTTTCGCCAACATCATTTAAACGCACGTAAATCTGAATTTGGCCACTTTCGTCCTGAAGATTGGCAAACGAGGCCTTACCATGTCCCCGCACACTCATGAGTCGCCCTGATAATTTAACAGTTTGCCCGTCTAAAACAGAAAAACCATTAATGATTTCTATTGATTGATGTGTAGCAGGATATTTACTGCCATAGGGTTCTACTCCCAAGTCGCGTAATTGTTCTAATTTTTGCCTTCTGATTTGTTCTTGTTCGCTTATTTCACTTCTGCTGAATATATCTGCCATTTTTTACACCACCAAACATACCCTTATTAGCATAATTGAACTTAACTCATGAAATTTTAACTACTTGATACTTTAAAACACCCGCCGGCACAGATACCTCAACCACATCATTAATCTTTTTACCTAAAATAGCTTTACCCACTGGCGATTCATTAGATATTTTATTCTCTGCCGGGCGCGCCTCTGCAGAGCCAACTATAGTATACTCGAAATCCTCATCAAATTCCAGGTCTCTTAGTACAACTTTAGAACCAAGAACAACAACTTCTGAGTTGGAATCAGGGTCTTCTATTATACGAACATTACGCAGCATTTTTTCTAAAGTAATAATACGTCCCTCAATAAATGCCTGCTCATTTTTAGCATCCTCATATTCGGAGTTCTCCGAAATGTCACCAAAAGAAATGGCTGTTTTAATACGATCAGCAACTTCACGGCGTTTAATAGATTTTAGATATTCCAACTCTTTTTCCAGCTTCGCCAGTCCCCCTGACGTTAAGATAACTTCTTTACTTGCCATGCTAAATCGCTCCTTTGGATGCATATTAACTGCACTTTCAAGTATATTCTATTCAGAAGAAGATGTTTACTAAGATTTTTAGGCATAAATTAATAACGAACCGCCAACGGCGATTCAGCTTCCGGAGTCTGCCTGTTTCCTAGTATAGCTAGTCAGCTCCTAAAGTATAACTATTAATGTTTTTGCAATTTTTTCTAGTACATTATAAAACAGGACCAATGCTTTGTCAAACCTGGCTAACAGACAAGCAAAAGCAAGGACAAAACCCAGCGAAAAAATGAGAAACAGTGATGTACGCAATGCTCTTAAAGGGTAAAACTCATAGTGTAAAATTGTTGTAGGATAAAAATAAACAAGAGATCATCCTTTTGGTAAAATAGAATTACCACAATCTACACACCAAAGGAGGGATCTCTTGTGAATACTATTTTACACCAAATCTGCGA
>JAAZJT010000069.1 GCA_012800215.1 Bacillota bacterium
AATCCATCTTAGATCGGGCAGATAAGGTGCCAGCCACTGTGGCATTGTAATCAGATTAATATAAATAATAGCCGGAAGGGCTCCACCAATGTAAACAAAATATGTTAACAGAATATTGCTCATAACTTCTGGCAGAAGATATTCGCCTGCATACTGGACTGCCTGCTGCCAAGACTGAAGGCTTAAAAGCATGCGCAGATTCAGGCGGTATGCAGAAAAAAGAAAGACGACCAGTATAGCAAACATCATAAAATATTTCTTTTTCACTAAGTTAAGGACATAATTTCGCACATACTCCATCATGGCAAGGACACCGCCTAAACTGACAAGATTAAGAATTATGCCCTGCCACTTTTTTGAATAAGGGCTTAAGCCAATGCCATCGATAAATCCGGCCGCAAAGTACAGACAAATATAAATAATAGCACAAATAGTACTCCACATCAGAATATAATTGTGCAGCTTAAGCTTACCTTTAAACCTGCGGCGCGGCCTGCTCCAGACATAGCCGGTCAGACCCAGCCACATCAGTGGCTTAAAAAAATATAAATAGCGATCGGCGCCCAGCAGCAAAGGTAAAGCCCGGTAATCCAAGGCAGCAAAAAAAGTCATTATTAAAATTAACAGCAGCGCTTCATGCTCTTTTTTACCCATTTTTTATCCTTCAAAAATAGTTTTAAGCCAGTTTTTTCGTAATATCAGGGTTGGCAAAGACAATCTCGATTGTTGTGCCGCTATCTTGAACTGAGTTAATACTTAGACTCCCGTTTAAAATTCTGCTAAGGGTTTTAATATTGCTTAACCCCAGGCCACCTTTTGCGGCTGTAGCTTCATCCAAATCAAAACCGCAGCCGTCATCTTTAATAGATAAAATCATTTTATCTTCAACCAACCGCAGTTTTACCCAAATCTGGCTGCTTTCCCCATGCCTGATGGCATTGCCCACACTCTCTATAATAATGCGGTAAAGCGCTTTTTTCACACTTGTTTCCAGGAAATCGACCTCAGCCAGTTCTAAATGAATCTGTACTCCGCTAAGCTGTTCTAAATCCTTTAGATAAGCAGTTAAGTTTTCCTTAAATAAATTAATCTGCCGTTTTTTACTGCTTAAATTATAAATGGTGGCACGCAAGTCTTTTAGGGAACTTTGAATGGTATTCATTACCAGCGTAAGCTGTTCTTTTTTTTCATGATCAGCAATCTGTTCCCACTGCCTGATGATATCATATATCAGGCAGGAAGAAGCAAACAGCCGCTGCAGCACACTATCATGAATATCATCAGCAATTCTGTTCTGCTCGTCTGCAATGGCCAATTCATGGTTAACCGCTTCCAACTCTTCCTTCTCCAACAGTATCGCAGCCAGCCGGGCAAAGAAAAGCAAACTTAAAGCGCGCTCTTCTTGCTTCCCCTCTTGCTCTTCTTTAGCCAGTAAAAGACCGAGAATGCCATAATCCCTAATATTGGCAACCTTCACCAAAAACAGCTGTTTTTTTGCCGTCAGCGGGTGTTTAAAAACAGCATCACGAGCAATCTTGTCATAATTATCACCTATGTATTGAAGCATTCTCAGCTTAATCTCAGTACTAATAGGCTGCAGGGATTGAATGGATGGCCGTTGAGGATCATTCCTTAAATAGAAAACGGCCTGCCCAGTAGGTGCAATCTTTCCCGTAAACTCCAGGAGTATTTCTAAAACCTTGCTCTGCCCCCGTGGACCGCTGGATAAAGATTGTACTGCCTCATAAGTTAACAAAAGATCTTCAATTAAAGCCTTTATTTTATTGTTGGAATGTTCTAGTTTTTCCTTGGCTTCCCGTAATGCTTCCCGCTTGCTGTTAAGTAGCTTATAATAGCCAAAAAGCATATTCACCAGGGTTAGAATTAAAAGATAACTTAAAATAATATTGGAGTGAGTGAGAAAAAAGTCTGCCAAACTCAGAGTTTGTTCCTGTTGATAGCCAATAAAAAAGAGCAGCAAAAAGTTAGCTGTCAGGTAAAAAACTTTTTCTTTAGCCTGTAAATAATAAGACATAATTAAAAGAGGATTTAAAAAATACCAAATAAAAGGGCTGCGCAGGCCGCCTGTCGGCAGCATTAAAAGGGAGATACCAATGGTTTCTATAGAAAGCAACAAAAAAAGACGTGTTTTCTGCTGCAAACTAAGCCGATACAAATACAGCAAAAGCCAGGCTGAGACAATAATGCAGAGTGCCAGCAGAAACATAGTAAAAACATTAAATTGTGACAAGGTACCATTTATTAAGTAGATAGACAGAGTTAAAATTACGGAAATAATGCGGTAGTTTTCAATGAGATCGTTTAAATTGTGGGTACTATCGTTTTTAAACAAATATATATCTCCCCGCGATTAAATAATTTGCTCTCTGTTACTAGCTATAATTAAAAATATCTTCTTCGGAAATTAAACCCTGCTTGTATAGAGCAGTCAGGGAATCTTCCATACTTATCATGCCTAGGGTTTTATTTGCCTTTATTACATCCGGAATCTGGTGAAACTTATTTTCAAAAATTAAATTTTTGACAGCTTTTGTCGCCAACATCACTTCCATGGCAAGTATACTGCCGCCACCGTACTTTTTAGGAATTAGCTGCTGTGAAATAATAGCTTGCAAAGTATTTGCCAGCTGCATTTTTATCTTGTCTCTTTTTTCGGCAGGAAACAATTCATAAATATAGCGAATAGTTTCCACAGTGCCAACGGTATGTAAAGAAGCAATTACCAGATGGCCATGCTCTGCTGCATCCAAAGCTGCAGTAAAAGTCTCTGGTTCACCTGTATTACTAATCATTATTACATCGGCATCCTGCTGCATAGCAGAATAGATCCCTTCGGGAAAACTGCCAGCATCTATGCCAATTTCTTTTTGGTTCACAATAGCTTTGTCATGTTTAAATAAATATTCTATAGGGTCTTCTATAGTAATAATAACGCAATCACGCGTTTCGCTAATCCTTTTGACCAAAGCTGCCCGGGTGGCAGAAATTCCACTATATCTGCTGCCGCAGACAAGGATAAGCCCGCTTCTTTGCTCTGCTAAATCCATAACCATATCCGGAATACCTAATTCTGCAGGTGTTTTAATCAGCCTGTCCAACAGTTTAAGATTAATAGAATAGGAACTGCGTTGTAAGTAAATATTAGCCCGCATTCTGCCAACACCCTTAAAAGATACAGGCAAGCTAAGAAAATGCTTCATATCAAGCTTCTTCTTTTCGTCTGCAGTAAGCAACTCTTCCACTATCTGCTTAGTATCTTCCGGAGTAATATGCTGAAAGGATGTGGGACGCAGCTTCCCCCCTACCCTAATATGCGGAACTGCCCCTGCCGCAAGATGCAAATTTGTAGCATTACATTCTCTGGCATACGCCAGTATTTTTAAATAAGTACTATTTTGCATTTGCCAACTCTCCTGTCTGATACTTCACCAAAATCAGAATAAACTTCTACAAAAATTTTGCAAAAACCTCTTTATTAGACTCTTATTTTATAATAATTCATAACATATTAACCTTTATAAGCTATCACAGTAACTTTATACCAGCTTTTCAGGCCATAAAAAAACTGGAATTAGCTCCAGTCTGTCAGTTATTCTAAATAACCGTTTTCCCGCATTAGACTTAAAACAATAGCCTGCCGCTCGTTGGCTTTTTCTAAAGAAGCAATTGGGTTATAAATACTTGGCCCTTTTAAAACCCCTGCCAGTAATGCACATTCCTCCACAGTTAATTGGCTCACATCTTTTTGAAAGAATTTCTCACTGGCCTCAGAAATACCATAGGCTCCAGCACCAAAGTAACTATAATTCAAGTACATCTCCAATATTTCTTCCTTGCTATAATTTCTCTCTAAAGCAAACGTTAAAAACAACTCCTTTATTTTTCTGACAATTGTCTGTTCCTGTGACAGAAAAAGATTTTTAGCCAACTGCTGTGTAATTGTGCTACCGCCCTGCACAAGGCGGCCATTTTTTATATTTACCACAAGCGCTCTGCCTAAACCAATAAAGTCTATCCCTGCGTGAGAAAAAAATCTTTGATCTTCTACAGAAATCACTGCATTAATCAAATCCTGCGGGATTTGTTCATAAGTAATGTAATTTTTCATCTGGCTTGCCACCTGCAACGGCAAATCTGCTTCAATTTGAAACCTGTCATCTGTTTCATTAATAACATAAGTACTAAAACCGACAAACAAAATAACTGCCAGACAAATCAACGCTATTATCTTTTTCATGATAATCCCCAATCACATTACATAAAATTGCAAGTATTGCCAAAATCATTATATCACAAAAAAGATGTTAACGCTTTTTATAGGGAAACATCTTTATGTCTGCCTAAGACACGTCCACATGAAAGAACTAAATACTATCAATTATCCTTTTGCGTTTTGCGTGATATTCCTCTGCAGTTATTAAACCTTTATCGTAAAGATCTTGTAATTCCTGCAAACGTTTTTTGGGATTAGTGCCAGACACGCTGCCTCTTTCGCCTACATCATCAATCATAATCTCATGTGTTGCTATTGTTTTATTGGTAAAGGCATTTAAACCATGAGTAACAGTTATAGCTACAGCAATTAGAGTCCAAAAAACACCAAACAGCCCGCCTGTTGGGATCGCTATAAATAAACCTATAAGACAAAAAACAAGACCTCCAAAAAAACCTAACATTGACTGCCCTTTACCAGGCCTTACTTTTATCCTTTTACTCATCATACCCTCCTAATTTCAAGCCGCCCGCAGGACGGCATGCAGCTACTTCTAATTATACATCAATAAGAGGTGCAGGCAATCATAAAAAAGTTATGGCCATATTTAAAAATAATGGCCATCTCCTATTGCAGCAAGAAATGATTTATTTTAAGCTAAAGTTCTTTAGGTAGTGAGACTGGAACAATATACTAAAGTTACAGTAAAGCAGGGAAGGAAATCTAATACACTTGGACGGCATCTTCTGCTAAGCTATGATCCTTCAGGATGCCATAGGCAACGTGGTACATCAGGTGACGGTATTGATTATACAGTACTTCTAATAATCTACTCTTTTTCATTGCCCCTCCTATAGTCTAAGGGCATTATCCTAAATTTTTCCTATATCTAATTTATCACATTATTCCGAAAGTTTTTGTCATATTATGTCGGTTTTAACATTATTGTAATACTCTATCCTTTTTCATCAGGTATAGGTAGTTTTAACTCAAACGGATCTGCAAAAGTAACACCTTTAGGATCTTCAATGTCGTGGTAGGATAAAGAACCCTTATTAAATACAACCCTTGTATCATTTGTTATTTCGCGGGGACGAGGAAGCACAAGGCCACGCTTATAAATGGTGTCATTATTATCATTTTGCGTAAAATGGTAAATTTGATCATTGATTATTGCTATAGTTTTGCCGTCAATATTAAATTTTATATCTCCTGACTTTAGGCTGTATAAATAAGCGTCCCTAATTTTTTCTCCGGCAAGTGAATATTCAATCCAAATTTGTGTGGGCGAATAAATTACTCGATCTATTTTTAAAGTAACCTCACTTTTTGTTTCTTCATAGGTCAGCTTTTTAATATCATAAAAATCTTTAAAAATACTGGGATCTACCTTGAGGTCAATAACGATATCGCTGGTCAAATTCGCTCCTTGCGGCAGCACAACAGTAAGTGTGTGTTCTCCCTCTGATGTGATTTTTACATCTTCAACAATCTCATATGATGCGAATCCGGCATAGTAATTACCTGCTGCATATGAGGGGCGAGAATTTACTTCTTTCCCATTAACGGCAGCAATTTTCATCTGTGCCCAACCATGACTACCTCCATAATTTTCCACAGTATAAATAACTCCAGTTGCTGATGGTTCCACGTATACTCCCCAAATTTTTAGTATAACACCATCTTGTTCTTTTACAATCGGTTCGTCATACAAAAGACCCCTCTCTAATGCGGCCATGAACCCCTGATGTTCTGAAATATAGTCCCGTACCCAATCCGGCATATCTGCAGGAAATTTTTGCTGACCTTTGCAACCCACCAGCATTACCAAGAACAAGACGATAATTATAAGAAGTAACCACCGAAAATTAAGTTTAGTTGGTGCCATTGGTGTCATTTGACTTTACTTACGCATTATTTATCCCTCGCTTCTTTATATTGTTTCTAACTATTTTTTGCATATCACTTAAGATTTGAAATGTGAAACAAAGATTTAAATGGGTGTATTTTCCTGCTTTTATTCAAAATAATCTCCTTTTATTTTGCTTCTATAATAATATAAACCGTAAAGAATTGCAATTCGTTACAAAAAAGGTTAAATTTATGGCAACTTTTTTAATTACTTATGGCATCCCATAGTTTGGGCTATTTTTATAACTTATTCTAATATCTTTTTGCGGCCAATACAGTTTTTTCTGCCAATTATACGCTGCAAATACAAAAAGTTGGGATAAGACCGTAAGTGTCTTTCCCAACTTTTGTTTTTACATTATTTATTCGGATCACATATGCAGTTAGCATTCATCAGTTTATAGATACTTGGCAGCAGCTTTATCTACAAGAAATGTACAGTCAGGATGTAACTGCAGAATGGAAGCAGGAACGCTAGGGTTTACCTCACCTGTCACAGCTTCTTTAATGGCTTGTGCTTTACCTTCGCCGTTTGCCAGGAGCAGTATTTTTTTAGCCTGCATGATTGTTTTAATGCCCATGGTAATAGCCTGGGTCGGTACTTCTGCCCGAGAAGCAAAAAACCGGGCATTGGCATTAATGGTGTCTGTATCTAGTTCCACTAAATGTGTTTCGCCAATAAACTCAGTTGCCGGTTCATTAAAACCAATATGTCCATTTCTGCCTATACCCAACACCTGCAGGTCAAGCCCATTTGCCTGCCTGATGGCTTCTTCATAGCGCTTACATTCATCGTTAATATCCTCTGCCAAGCCATTGGGGATATGAATATTATTTGGCTTTACATTAACATGGTTAAAAAAGTTTTCATGCATAAAATAATGGTAACTTTGGTCGTTCTCAGGGGATAGCCCCCAATATTCATCCAAATTAAAAGTAATAACCTGGCTAAAATCTAAACCCTGCTGCCGATGCATTTTAACCAATTCTTTATACATACCAATAGGTGTACTGCCTGTGCAGAGACCAAGAATGCTGTCGGCCTTCATTGTTATTTGGCCGGCAACAATTAATGCTGCTTTAACACTCATTTGCTCATAATCATCAGCTATATATATGCGCATTAAATAACCTCCGTTAGCTTAAATACCAAGCTGTTAAGAATAGTTGTTTTTTCCGGCAAAAATAACCAGGCAAAAAATGCACCCGAACTTTTTGTCCCGAAAATCGCTTCCCGGTTTTGTAAGTTCTTTCACGGTCGTAGCTCAACCGGGAGGTATCCGCCGAATCTTCGATAAACCTCCACCTCGTCAACACCAACGGTGTTCTGGCGCTTCATATTCTATTGTAATTGGCATCCCTCCTATGCAAGTTCTTCTTTAATAATTTGCGCCAGGCTATTAGCCATCATATGCAAATCAGCCTCGTTTGCTCCCTCCAACATTACACGTATAAGTGGTTCAGTACCAGAGGGACGGACTAAAAGTCTGCCCTGACCGGCTAATTTTTTTTCTGTCGCTTTTATTGCTGCCTGAATACGCAAGTTTTGCTCCCAGCCATCGCGTTTGTCAACACGACAATTAACCAAAACCTGTGGATAACGCTTATATGCAGCAGCTAGTTGGGCCAATGACTGTTTTTTCTCTGCAACAACATTTGCCAATTGCAGTGCAGTCAGCAGGCCGTCTCCGGTAGTAGTATGCTGTAATAGAATAATATGGCCCGATTGTTCGCCGCCAAGATTACATCCCTCTTCCAGCATTCTTTCCAATACGTAGCGGTCTCCGACTTTGGTGCGCAGCAGTTTAAACCCGCATGTCTGAGCTGCTTTTTCCAAACCTAAGTTACTCATGACTGTGGTAACAACAGTATCATGACAAAGCCGACCTTTTTCTTGTAGATTTTTTGCCAAAATAGTCATGATTGCATCACCGTCAAGAAGCTGGCCATTGCTATCAACTGCCAATACCCGGTCTGCATCACCATCAAAGGTGAAACCAAAATCTGCCCGGTGCTGCTGCATCAGTGATATTAATGCTTCAGGATAAGTTGAACCGCAATGATAGTTAATGTTTCTACCGTCAGGCGAGTCATTACAGGAAATAACCTCAGCTCCTAATGCTTTAAAAGCTTGCGGTGCCAGGCTGTACACTGCTCCGTTGGCACAATCCAGAACCACACGGAAACCGTCAAGCCTGTGGGAAACTGTGGAAAGAATATGCTGCAAATAACGCTCAGCAGCTGTGGAGTACTGTAAAACACAGCCAAGGGCACCGGCTTCTGGACGTGGTAATGCATCCTCGCCTTGGAAAAACAATTGTTCTATCTCTTCTTCCACTTCGTCAGGCAGTTTAAACCCGTTGGCACTAAAAAATTTAATACCATTGTCGGGATAAGGATTATGGGAAGCAGAAATCATTACACCGCCACAGCCATTTAATTGCTTTGTCAGATAAGCTGCAGCAGGTGTGGAAATTACACCGGCAGTATAAACATTAACCCCGACAGAAGTTATGCCGGCAATTAGTGCGCCTTCTAGCATCGAGCCAGAAATACGAGTATCACGGGCAATTAAGAAAGCATTTTTACCGCTGCTTTGCTGCTGTAATACATATGCACCTATACGGCCAATCTTAAAGGCAAGTTCAGGCGTCAGATCTTTGTTAGCTACGCCACGAATACCATCTGTACCAAATAATTTGCCCATCTATTTACCCCCCCCCTCTCAAAACCATTTCAGTATAGCATAGCGCTTATAGCTTTGACAATCTTATTCCGGCACAATAACAATTTCCGCCTCAACCTCTTTTGTGAGCACTTTCGTATTTTCCGGAACTATTAGAGCTAAAGAAAAAGTCATATTTTCTGCCGCTCCGGTAATATCTGCCGGTTCAGTGGTTACTTTGTTAATTGATTTCAGTTGGGCTTCATTTGCCTCAACAGTCACAGTCGAGGGTTTAATTTTAATTTCCTTTACTTTAAAACCAGCAGCAGGTTCGCCCGTTAAGGGTACCTCAATTTCTACGTCTTTACGTGGTTGTGAAAGAGGAACAAAAACTTCAACGGTCTGCGGGGTAATTTCTACTCCCTCCACTACCTGACCGCTGCTATCCACAGCCTGCACCGGCACTGTACGTGTTAAGTCTTCTCTTGCACCATTTATATTCACAATTACTCTAACACGTTCTATAGTTTGTAAAAGCGATTTGGCACCCCTAACAAAGACAGAACTGGGTGTAATACTTACTTCTCCCAGCACAAAACCGGCAGGAGGTGTGCCCATTACATCCAATACTACCGACATTTGCGGGGACTGCACTTCTTCCAATTCCACAACGACCTGTTGCGGTTCAATGGAAAGAACTGAGACTCCCGCAGGCACTTCTGCATTGGGTGATAAACTATGCCGGCCTGCACCTAAATTGCGCAAATCAACAAAAGCTTGGACATTTTGAGGTGTCATGCCATTTAAAACATCTGAGCGGCCCCTTAATACTACTTCAACTTGCTCAGGAATCTCTGCTATGGCCACTTCTTCACCTAAATTCAACCATTCTAAAGGTATGTTGCTGTAAGTCATGGTGATCTCATTGGGGAGGTTGCTGCGGACAGCATCCCCGGTTACAAATGCCCAAAATATTACTGCCATAAAAAACGCAGCTAGTTTGAGAACAATATTATTTTTAAACAGACGGTCCAACATTTAATTCGACCTCCACTGCCACAAACTACTGATGGAATTAGTTGTTGGCTTGCAAAGATTGATCAGCATCTGTCTAAGTGTTGTATCATCAAGGTAACGCGTTAATTTGCCATTATTAGTTAATGAGACAACACCCGTTTCTTCTGAAACTACAATGGAGATTGCATCAGATTGTTCAGAGACACCCAGCGCAGCCCGGTGGCGTGTCCCCAACTCTTTGCTTAAATTTGGATTTTCGGTAAGGGGTAAAAAGCAACCGGCAGCCATAATTCTGTTGCCGCGGATAATAAGTGCACCGTCATGCAGTGGGCTGCGAGGCATAAAAACATTAATTAAAAGTTCAGCAGAAATGTGCCCATCAATGGTAATGCCTGTCTCAATTATTTCGTTCAAACCTGTTTCTCTTTCTAAAATAATCAGCGCGCCAATACGTTTTTTAACTAAAACTTGAATTGCTTTGATTATTTCCTCTAGCACCTGGTCGAAATCTGCATCACCGTAGAGTTGGCTGCTGCGAGTAAATATTTTGCCCCTCCCCAATGTCTCCAGAGCTCGTCTAAGTTCAGGCTGAAAAACTATGGGGATGGCAACAATCCCCATAGTCATTAAATTGGTTAGCAACCAATCAAAAGCAAAAAGTTTTAGCTGCCGACTCACCACAGTGGCAATTAGAAGAACAGCTAATCCTTTTACTAACTGCTCAGCACGTGTGCCGCGGATTAAAACAATCGCTTTATAAAAGACAAAGGTGACGATGGCGATGTCTAAAATACTACGCCAGCTAAACGTACTAATGATCTGAAGAAATTGCGTCATCCCATCACCTCCGTTATAATCTAATGTTAGTTTTTCGCTAATTATCTGCAAAAAACCTTCCTTAGAAAAACTAAATAAAAGATATTTTGCTTTATCTGGCGGGAACTATTTTTTTTGCCAAAAATCTTGAGTTAATTTAATGATTGCGCCACTTAGACACAGCAAACCAATGAGATTAGGAATGGCCATTAAGCCATTAAGTGTATCGGCCAATTGCCAAACTTTCTGTAGCCCACCAACTGCACCGACAGGAATTAAAACTATCCAAAGCAAACGATAAAAAAGTACCGGACGGTGGCCAAATAAATATTCAATACACTTCTCCCCATAATATGACCAGGAAATTATTGTCGAAAAAGCAAAAAAAACAATACTAGTTGCGACAATATACCCTCCCAGTTGTGGAAGGGCTTTATTAAATGTAGCTGTGGTTAACGCAGCACCATCAAGCCCGACAGTCCAGGTACCCGTGGTTAAAATAGTCAAAGCGGTGAGAGTACACATTATATGGGTATCAAAAAATACTTCAAACATGCCCCACAAGCCTTGCCTGACCGGGTGATCTGTACGGGCTGCTGCATGAGCAATGGAAGCACTGCCTAATCCGGCTTCATTAGTAAAAACACCACGTGCCACACCATAGCGAAATGCTTGCTGCAGCGTAGCACCGGTAAATCCGCCTACAGCAGCCCTGCCGGCAAAAGCATTATGAAATATCTGACTAAACGCTAGCGGAATTTGTTCGCGAAAAATATAAATAACTATGAGGGCACTAATGATATAAAAAAACGCCATAATGGGGACCAGTTTTTCTGTAAAAGCAGCTATGCGGTAAATACCGCCAATAATTACAAGAGCCGCAACAGCAGCCATCGTTAATCCAGTCAAAAATGGTGCAAAATTAAATGCTTCCTCCACAGCACTTGCCACAGAATTTGACTGCACAAGATTACCGATACCAAAGGCTGCCAGTGCTCCAAAGGCTGCAAAAAAAACGGCTAATACGCGGCTATGCAAGCCATATTCTAAAAAGTACATTGGGCCTCCAACAACTGTCCCATCTGGCCGTGTATGGCGAAAATGAACTGCTAACACTACTTCGGCATATTTGGTAACCATCCCTAAGCAACCGGAAAACCACATCCAAAAAATAGCTCCCGGTCCTCCTAGCATAATAGCTGTAGCAACACCGGCCATATTTCCTGTGCCAATTGTTGCTGCTAAAGCTGTGGTTAAAGCCTGAAAGGGGCTAATTTCTCCTTTACCACTTTTTTGTTGGCGAAATAAACTTAAGATTGTTTCACGCCACATATAAGCAAAACAGCGAAACTGCATCCAATTAGTGCGCAACGTTAAAAATAAGCCCGTTAATAAAACTGCTGCAATCATAATCGGGCCTCCCACAAATTCATTTAAAAATGAATTTATAGTTTCCAGCACATCTGACCCGTGCACTATTCACTCCCCTTCCCAGTCCTTAGTATTACACTTTTTTATTATTTTTGGGAAAAGATATTCTTTAACTTTGCAACAAGGGATTTTGCTGCTAAACCCAGAATTTTATAATACTATTGCCCATGGTAGTAACGCAGTAAGCCCACATAAATTGCCCAGGCTACTTTTGCCTGATACGCAGGATCAGATAATAGCCGAGCTTCCTCTGGATTGGAAATAAAACCGCACTCCACTAAAATTGCCGTACACTCGGCTTCATTAAGGACATAAAAGTCTCCGGGCTTAATTACTCTATTAGTATTAGCTAAAACACGAATTAATTCTTGCTGTACAGCCTCAGCTGCAGCTTTTGAACGTTCATGCTCTATTTTATAAAAGACCTGTGCCCCCCGCCATTGGGAGGAATTAATGGCATTGGCATGAATACTAATAAACAGATCGGGGTCAGCATTAGTAACGATTTGCATCCTATTTTTCATATCCTGCTTCTTCTTAGGCCCTGCTGCAGGTACAGTTAAAAAATCTTTATCTATTTCCCGGGTTAATACCACTTGTGCCCCGGCAGACTGAAGATAATCGCGCAAATATAAAGAGATATCCAAAACTACTTTTTTTTCCTCCACATTATTGTGCCTGACACCCGGGTCATATCCGCCATGTCCCGGATCAAGAACAAATGTTTTATCCAGCAAAGGCAAATTTCTCATGGCGGCAAAATTGCCGGCAGTTAAGGAAGATTTTATCAGCGGCAAAGCACTAAATGAAATTACAATTGCTAATAACGCCAGGGTCAATTTGCGCTTAATTTTTGCAGTAGTAAAAAAAAGAATCCGCACTGCTACCCCTCCCACTGCAAAATATATGAATAAAATTAACAGCTTATGAGGTGAATCAGAAATTGAAGAATAATAGTTTGCTGCAATTATTTTTTACTTTTTTAAAAATAGGTGCAACAACTTTTGGCGGCGGGTATGCTATGCTGCCGATTATTAAACGAGAAGTTGTAGAAAAATTCTCCTGGCTGTCAGACGAAGAATTTGTCGATGTACTGGCAGTAACACAATCTATACCAGGCGCAGTTGCTGTTAATTCTGCCATTTTTATTGGCTACAAAATCTGTGGTTTAGCCGGCGCAATTATCTCCATGCTGGGAGCAGTTCTGCCTTCTTTTATTGTTATTTTAATTATCGCCATTTTTTTAGCTCGCTTTACTGAATACAAGTTAGTTCAGGCGGCCTTTTCCGGTATCCGCCCCGCCATTGCAGCGCTAATTGCAGCCGCAGTGCTTAAAGTAGGAAAACCCGTCATGAAAGAACGACTAAACCTGATGCTGGCCCTTTTATTTCTCGTACTTTCAGCAGTTCTGAACATGCATGCAATTCTGGTGATACTTTCGGGTGGTTTAGTAGGTCTAATACGACACTATAGGCAGACAAAAAAAGAATGCGAGGCTGATACAGAATGATCTTATTGCAGCTTTACCTTGCCTTTGTAAAAATGGGCTTTTTTAGTATTGGCGGCGGCTATGTAATGCTCTCACTGATCGAGAAAGAAATAATTAATGTCCGCGGCTGGCTTACTTCAGCAGAATTTGTTGATGTCCTAGCCATCTCAGAAATGACACCTGGCCCCATTGCCATTAATTCCGCAACTTTCATCGGTTACCGGGTTGCCGGCGTCTTGGGATCTGCCGCTGCCACTATCGGTGTCATTACACCCTCCCTCCTGCTGGTACTTTTAGCTGCTACTCTGCTCAAACGCTTTTATCAAAATACTTGGGTGCAGGCAGTATTTTCCGGCCTCCGACCCGCCGTAATCGGACTCATTGCGGGAGCTGCCATCTTCATCACCCGTACAACGTTAATTAATGTACCCTCTGTTATAATTGCCCTTGGCGCTTTTATTCTATTAATTTTCACTCGTCTGCATCCCATTTTAGTGCTTACTCTATCTGCCTTAGCCGGTATTTCCTACCAGTATATTTTTTAATATACTTCAACTGGACAGTGATAATTTTTAAAAAAACTAGGTGAGCCTTTATGCTAAATTAATTTACAAATTTTTTGCAAAATATCTTACTTTCTATTTGCTTTTTTTTTCTGCTGCAGTGTATAATGTTGATACCACTGCATTTCCTTAGGGTTGGGAAAATCTAGAACTCCTTTGTTTGGTGTTAGATTTCTCAGTAAGTCCGGATTTAAGGGATCAGCGGTCCAAAACAAAGGAGGTTTTTTTATGTACGAAGACAAAAATTTAACCTGTCGTGAATGCAAGCAAGAATTTGTCTTTACGGCCGGTGAACAAGAGTTTTATGCCGAGAAAGGTTTTGAAAACGAACCTGCACGATGCCCTGCCTGCCGGGCTGCCCGCAAGCAGCGCATGAGTAGTAATCATACGGAACGCCGTATGTATTCAGTTACCTGCTCCGACTGTGGCAGAGATACTGAAGTACCCTTTAATCCATCACTAGACCGTCCTGTCTACTGTCGCGAATGTTTTCAAAAACACAGAAATTTAGCTTATTAATTGCAAAAATAAGTAATCTCCCGTCCATTAATAGACGGGAGATTATTTTGTAAAAAGATCCTTCATATATATTTTAACTGCAGGGAATCTCGCAAACAGTGCAGAACTAAGATGGAAAAATCTATTCATATAGGGAGCGAAAAAATGGAATTTGATAAATCAAAGTCTTTATTTGGCATTATTATTATTTGCTTTGGTGTCATTTTACTTCTAAACAACTTTGGTTACTTACAGCTTAACCCGGTAGAGTTAATTGTTACTTACTGGCCGGTATTATTAATAACCTGGGGATTACAATCATTGTGGACCGGCAGCCGTAGTCAAAGCGCACAATTAGTCAGCGCTTTTACCATCATCCTGGGTGTGATTTTACTCACCAACAATCTGGATTGGGTAGAAATTAATGTGGTCAACATCTTTAAGTTTTTCTTCCCTGTCCTCATTATTCTGATCGGCATAAGTGTCTTTTCTGGCCGGACCTTTGTTGGCAAATCGACCTTGGCTATCCTTGGGGCCGTGGAACGGGGCAAAACTTCCTCCTGGCAGTTGGAAACAGGTTCTTATGTTGCTGTTATGGGAGGGATTGAGCTTGATTTACGCCATGCCGTAATTCCGGAAGGCGAAACTGTCCTTGATTTAACAGCAGTCATGGGCGGGATTGATATACGGGTCCCGGCAAATCTGCATGTAATAGCAGATGGCCTTGCTGTGTTTGGCGGTATTGAGTTTTTTGGCAAGGGAAGTGGCGGCATTATCGGTTCCCTGCGTAATGAGCAACTGACAGAAGAAAACCAGACAGCTGTTCTAAGGATCCAAGCCCGTGCCGTCATGGGCGGCATTGATATTAAGCGCATCTGACAGCATTATTACCAAGGGAGGGTGACAGGCCCTTACCTTTCAAACTAATTTAAAGCAAAAAAATAACTCCCCTGCGTTATAAAGCAAGGGAGTTTTTTATTAATTTAAACTTATAAAGGTAACCTGCCGGAAAAATAGAGAAAGGCCAAAAAAGCAAGGACTGCCAGCAACACCAGACGTAAAGCCAGTTTAATAAATTTACTCAGCAAAAAAACAGCAATAATAATTACAACAATGGGTATGATGGGGCTGCTGGGGATATCCACATTACTGCACCTCTCTTTTTATAAAAGATATGCTATTATGGTAAAATTATACCTTTTTGCATTTTAAGATGAAAAAGCTGTTAGCCTGTTTGGCTGTAGAGTTCTGAGCCGGCAAATTGACTGTTATAAATTTCAGCATAAAAACCGCCTTTGGACAAAAGTTCTGTGTTGGTCCCTTTCTCTACCACATCTCCCTTGTTCATGACCAGAATCAGATCTGCATCCCTAACGGTAGAAAGACGATGGGCAATAACAAAACTGGTGCGTCCTTTCATTAAACGGCTCATGGCCCTTTGAATCAAAATTTCAGTACGTGTATCTACGCTACTGGTAGCTTCATCGAGAATCAATATGGCCGGGTCAGCCAAAATAGCTCGGGCTATAGTTAAAAGTTGACGCTGTCCTTGTGAAATATTGGAGGCTTCCTCATTCAAAATGGTATTATAACCATCCGGCAGAGTACGAATAAAATGATCCGCATATGCTGCTTTAGCTGCCAGGATAATTTCTTCATCAGTAGCATCTTCTTTACCATAAGCGATATTATCTCTGATTGTACCTTTAAACAGCCATGTGTCCTGCAGCACCATGCCAAAAATGCTGCGCAATGCGCTGCGTTTAATATCCAGAATGTCAACCCCATCTACTGTTATACGCCCGCCCTGCACCTCATAAAAGCGCATTAACAGATTAACCAGTGTTGTTTTACCTGCCCCTGTAGGACCGACAATGGCAATGGTCTGACCGGCCTGCACATCAATATTCATGTTTTTCATTAATATATCGTCATCACTATAGCCAAATTTTACATTTTCAAAACGAACGTCACCGCGTGGAATAAACTCGGCTAAAGCGTTTTCACTATCCGCCATTTCTTCTTCTTCATCCAATATTTCAAAGACACGTTCTGCTGCAGCAATAGTTGACTGCAGGATATTAGCAATATTGGCTGTAGAAATAATGGGATGAGTAAATTGCCGTGAATATTGAATAAACGCCTGCACATCGCCTATAGGAATGGCACCCCGGGTAACAAAGATAGCACCAAACACTGCCACCAATACATAGCCAATATTGTTGACAACACCCAGCAGCGGCATAATTAAACCGGAGACAAATTGAGCTTTCCAGCCCGCTTCATATAAACGAGCATTTATTGCATTAAATTCCGCAATGGAGCTTTGCTCACGGTTAAAAGCCTTGACAACTAAATGACCACCATACATTTCTTCCACATGACCGTTAAGCTCCCCCAGCTCTTTCTGCTGCGCAGTAAAAAATTTCTGTGAATAACGTGCAATAATACGCGTAATCAATATTGAAAGAGGGATGGTTACAAGGGCAATTAAAGTCATCCATCTGCTTATGGTCAGCATCATAAACAAGACACCAAAGATAGTTACCACCGAATGGATAACCTGTGACATACTTTGCTGTAGCGTCCCGGCAATCAGGTCCATATCATTGGTCACACGGCTCAGGACTTCACCATAGGTACGTGAGTCAAAATATTTCAGAGGCAAACGCGTTAATTTTTCACTTACTTCCGCTCGCATATCATAAACTGTTGTCTGGGAAACACCAGCCATCAGGTAGTTCTCAAAATAGCGGAAGGCGGCACTTGTCAGGTAAAGTCCTATGAGTAATAACAAAATCTGGCGGATACGTGCAAAATCAATACTGGCACCGGGAACATTATTCATTTTGCCGATCATACCTTCATAAATTATGGTGGTAGCCTGACCCAGTATTTTGGGACTGACAATGGAAAAAATCGTCCCAATAATGGCGGCAATTAATACCAACAGCAACGGCAGCCAGTGAGGCTTAAGATAACCCAACAGCCGCTTGAAATTTTTACCGAAATTTTTTGGTTTTTCAACAGGCATAGCTAGCCCGGCGGCAGGACCTCTGTGACCGCGGCGCCCGCCAGGGCGCATGCCCGGTCTGATACTTGAGTTAGTAGCACTATTCTGACGCTCATTATTACTCATGCAATTTCCTCCTCTAAAAGCTGTGAAGAAACAATTTCCTGGTAAACAGTATTCGTTGCCATTAGCTCCTGATGAGTACCAATGCCAACAACTTCACCGTCTTCCAAAACTATAATCCGGTCTGCATCCATAATGGTACTTACACGCTGTGCCACAATAATAACTGTGGACTCAGCCGTTTCTTTATTAAGTGCTGCCCGTAAACGAGCATCTGTTTTAAAATCCAGCGCGGAAAAACTATCATCAAAAATATAAATCTCCGGTCTGCGAACAAGAGCCCGGGCAATAGACAGCCGCTGTTTTTGACCACCTGAAACATTCGTACCGCCTTGAGCTATTTCAGAAAATATACCATTAGGCATAGCGTCGACAAAATCACTGGCTTGAGCTATTTCCAATGCCCTTCTTATTTCATCCTCGCTGGCATCATCTTTGCCATAACAAATATTTCCTGCCACCGTACCGGAAAAAAGCACTGCTTTCTGCGGCACATAACCAATCCTGCTGCGCAGGTCAGACTGTGCCATTTCCCGAATATCTACATCATTTACAAGGATACGTCCACTATCCACATCATAGAAGCGCATTAAAATGCTAGAAAGTGTCGACTTGCCAGATCCTGTACCGCCAATAATGGCTGTTACCTCCCCTGGGCCTGCAGCAAAGGAAATATTACGTAACGCAGGACGCTCTGCGCCAGGATAACTAAAGGTAACATTTTCAAATTCAATATAACCTTTTTTGGCATCTGCCTTTTTAACTACGTCTGCATCAACAATTTCTGGTTGCGTCTCCAAAACTTCATTAATCCTGGCTGCAGAAGCTGCCGCCCGTGGAATCATCACAAACATCATGGAGAGATTAAACATAGAAAACATAATATGCATGCCATATTGAATAAAAGCCATTAAATCTCCCACCATCATTTGCCCATAGCTGATACGAATACCGCCAAACCAGACAATACTGATGGTAGTTAAGTTCATGATCATCATCATCGATGGCATCATCACCGACATAATGCGATGGACACGAATAGCCGTGGCAGTATAGTCATAGTTTCCTTTTTCAAAACGTTTTTTCTCATACTCGTCGCGGTTAAAAGCACGTATAACACGGATACCCGTTAATCTTTCCCTCAAAATTAAGTTCAGGTTATCCAGTTTTGCTTGAATATCCCTAAAAAGCGGTGTGCCTTTACGGGCAATAAAAGTAACAACGGTAAACAATACCGGTAAAGCAACAACAAAAACAAGTGAAAGTGTGGCATCCTTAGATATTGCCATAAATAGTCCGCCAATGCTCATAACCGGCGCCATAACTACCATCCGCATCGACATCATTAAAACCATCCGCATCTGCGTAATGTCGTTTGTTGTACGGGTAATTAAGGAGGAGGTGCCAAATTTATCAAATTCATTTAAAGAAAAGCTTTCTACACGTCTAAAGACATCTTCCCGCAAATCCCGGGCGAATCCATTAGACGCTCTGGCAGTAAAATAGTTGCCTACAAGAGCACACACGCCGCCAAAAGCTGCCACGAGCAGCATCCTCACACCTACTCGCAGGATATAAGCAATATCACCACTTACAACACCATTATTCACAATATCCGCCGTAAGTGTGGGTAAAAATAAGTCAGTTAAAGCGCGTGCCATTACAAGTAATAGAGCAGTAATCATCGCAAATCTATAAGGTTTTAAATAGCGAAAAAGTTTTATCATAAGCATCACTCCTTATCCCTAAAAAACTTTGTGGGTGTATTATTACGCAGAAAATCAAAGCTTTCCGTTAACAGTTCAATGAGCAGTAGACTTTTTTCTTCTCCTAAGTGAGAGACGAGAGAGCTAAATTCGGCAAAAAAAGTATCTGCAGCTTTCTGAATAACAGCTTCGCCTTCCTGTGTAAGGGTTACTCGAATTGACCGCCTGTCGTCAGGGTCTATGCTGCGTTCAACTAACCCCCTATCTTCCAAGCCATTCACAAGTTGTGTAACTGTCGGGGAAGTTACGCGCATTACTTTACTCAGTTCAGATATTCTTGCACCACATTCATTAGTAGCCATAATTTTTTTTAAACGAAAAAGGATGCGTATCTCACTATGTTTTAATCCCGGAAGCGGACTGCCTCGATGTAAACGTCTAAAGCGGGAAAAAGCATCCATCAATTTTTGCGTTATGTCCTTGTGAACATTCTCCATTAGGTGACCTCCTTTTCGCAAAAATTTAGGGCAAAAAATAATTAGGTAGGCAATTAATTATTTAGCCTACCTAATTATATTAGTTTTCTTTCCAATTTGCAACCCTTTTATTGTTAATTACTTAAAATAATATACTTATGCCATAGAGTTCCTTTCTGCCTGCTCGCTTTTTTTTCTGCCGGAGATCTGGCAGGGGAAAATAAGCTCCACAATAAAAAGGTCGCCATTAATATCAAGCTTAAACTCCCCACCCTGTATTTCTGTTAAACTTCTGGCAATGACCAAGCCCAGCCCGCTTCCTTCGGTATGACGCGACTTATCACCACGCACGAAGCGTTTCATTAATTCCTCCGGAGAAATATTTAATTTTTCTGCAGAAATATTTTTAACGGTTAGCCGCATTTTATCACCAGCAGCAGTCAAATCAAGATAAACCCGTGTTTGAGGCAGGGAATATTTTCTGATATTAGAAAAAAGATTTTCCAGTACTCGGCTCATGTGCCGGCGATCTGCCTGGATGAAAATTTTTTCAGAAGGCAAGTTCTGGACAATATCTAAATCTTTCTCTCTTAAGCGTTCATCATATTCACCGGTAATCTGCTTAATTAATTCATTAACCTCAATCTCAGTCGGATCCACAGTAATATTGCCTGTACTGGCCTTGGAAGCTTCCATCAGATCTTCAATTAATTCTTTTAAGCGGTATGACTTCTGGGTTAAAACATCCAAATATGCAGCCGCTTTTTCATTGTTTAGCTCCTCTTTTTTTAACAAATCCACGTAATTGATGATGGAAGTAAGGGGAGTTTTAATGTCATGGGAGACATTGGTAATCAGCTCTGTCTTAAAGCGTTCACTGCGCATTTTTTCTTCTACTGCCTTTTGCAGCCCTGTGCTGATGGCGTTTAATGCCTGTGCCTGCTCTTTAAAAGTGAGAATAAATTTACTGCTATCTAAATTCACCTCTAACTGACCGGCTGCAATTTGCTGCATACTTTGTTTGATCTGTGAAACTTGCAGTGCCAAATATAGTATAAAAATAAAAACAGCAAAATTAAACATCAGGAAAAATAAGGAGAAGGAACGAAAGCTGGTAGAAAGCAAAATAATATTAACAATACCAAAGAAAATAACAGCTATCCCTGCCTGGTAAACTTCACCCAGGTGGGAGAAAATTGACTTCAGCAACGAGTAAAAACGATAAATTAAACTATTTGTAAATAGCGTTTGTGTTCTTAACCTTTTAACAATAGTAGTACACCATAACATAAAAATACTATAAAAATAAAAGAGAGTTATACCCAAGGACAGACCGAATTCTGCTGAGGTGTTTAAACCAAAGCGTGTAATTGTACCGGTGCCGATACCGCTAAGCGGAACTGCCAACAGTGGTAAACCCAATATAAATAATATTGCACAAATAACAGTGATTAAGTCAGAGGGAATGAGATCCAATCCATTTAGGGCAATTTGCTTGCTGTCTTTTTGTGTCCCTACTGCTGAAAGCAAAAAGGCGAAAAGAAAAATACTGGCAACTGTAAGTAAAGGCAGGGTAATACCGGCAACGGGCACAAACCAGGAAAATGGCCACATATACTGCAGCACCGTCTCTCCAATCCGCCCACCCAGCAATAGAATATAAGCAGATATCAGCATGGCGTATCCGCTTAGAAAAAGTAGGAAAAAGACTATTATCTTAACAGCTAAACTATATTTTAGCTCTTTCATTTTTCCACCCTCTCTATTTTATAACCCAAACCCCAAACAACTTTTAGGTACATAGGGTTTTGAGGATCAACTTCAATTTTTTCCCGTAAGTGCCTGATATGGACGGAAACTAAATTACTGGAACTTACAGGCGGTTCCTGCCAAACATGCTCATAAATTTGATCAGTGGAAAAGACTCTGCCTTTATTCATCAATAAAAGTTTTAAAATATTATACTCAATGGGCGTTAGATTAACAGGCTTTTCATCGACAGTAACGCGCTTTTCCTGGTCATCTAAAACCAAACCGCCTGAATGATAAACATGTTCTTTTATCTCTCGGCTGCCAAGAGTTGCATACCTTCTCAGCTGCGCTTTAACCCGCGCTATTAACTCTAAGGGATTAAAAGGTTTAGTTATATAATCATCGGCCCCAAGGTTTAAACCCAAAATTTTATCACTGTCTTCACTTTTAGCACTCAACATAATAATGGGGATATTTTTTTCTTCCCTGATTTTAACGGTGGCGTGAATGCCGTCCATTTCCGGCATCATAATGTCTAAAACTATTAAATCAACATGTTCATTTTTTAGTATTGTTAAAGCTTCTCTGCCATTAAAGGCTTTCAAAACTTTATAACCTTCATTGGCAAGATAAATTTCCAGGGCGGCCACAATTTCACGGTCATCATCACAAACTAAAATAGCAAACTGCTCCATTTAAAGCACCCCTTCTTTTTATTCAACACCTATTTCCGCAGTCACAATGTAGTGGCCGGTACCATCACTGGAAAACCAATAATCCCGGCCTCGCGGCACCAGCAGATGATTTCCCTGCGGTTTGACACGGTAAAGAAAATATTTTTTACCGGCAGCAGTAACCTGGTAGTATTTACCTGGTTGAAGTGCTGCTATATATTCTTCCAGGCAAAAGTCGCTTTCATAAATAACAGCGGCATGGGGATATCCTACATAGCGATAATGCCAGGGTTCATAAGGTTTCCCGGTTAAAGCTGTTTTTTCCTTCGGATAACGAATAATAAAACCATACTTATGGGCATGCTGCTCTAACCACCTTTTACTTTTTATACCGGTAATGCTCCTTAAAACTTGTATATCTAAGGCCAGTCCCAGTTCGTGTTCACTGGTGCCGGGACGTGCCACATATTTCTTGTTTTTGGCTTCACGATAAAGTTCTTCTTGTTCCTGCCTGCTCCTGTAACCGCTCGTAACCACAAGATTAGTGATACCCGCATCACGTGCGGCAGAAAACATTTTTTCCGCCTGTAGCAGTGTTTCCTCCTCCAGCTGTATTCCTGCTGTCGATAATGGCACACGGCCACCTGCAGAAACAATTTTTTTTGCTCCCTCGTCTAACAGGTTAGGATATTCTTCATTTACAAGTAGA
>JAAZJT010000070.1 GCA_012800215.1 Bacillota bacterium
AGTGATTCACAAGTGATAATGTCTCATTAGAAGACAGGGGAAAATGTCCCGTCTTTAGAATTTAACCTCGTGTGATTATTCCAGGACGAGGTGAATCTAATGAGAAAGGTAGAACTAAACATGGCAGAAGAATTCAAGTATAAGGTGATCAAGAAACTGGTAGAGACCAACGGCAACAAAAATAGTGCTGCACTAAAGCTAGGATGTACACGACGCACTGTCAATCGCATGATTCAGGGGTACCATAAAGAAGGAAAGGCTTTTTTTCAACACGGCAACAAGGGGCGTACGCCAGTTAACGCCATTGATGAAACAATAAAGCATGAAATCCTAACTTTATACGACAACAAGTACCACGATGCTAACTTCACCCACTTTGCGGAACTGCTCGAAAATCAAGAAGACATTAAAGTCTCCAAATCCTTCATTAGAGAGTTTTTTCTTAAAAAGGGGATCTTAAGCCCTATGGCCACTCGAGAGCTCAAAAAAAGACTTAAACAGCAGCTTGAGCTTGAGAAAAAACGAGTCAAGTCCAAGAAAGAGCAAGTTCGAATTCAGGAACAGATTGTTAGTCTTGAAGATAGTCATCCTCGCAGACCCAGATGTGCCTATTTTGGCGAAATGATTCAAATGGACGCTTCCGTCTTTAAATGGTTTGGTAATACAGAAGCATATCTTCATCTGGCTGTAGATGATAGCACAGGTAGCATTGTAGGCGCTTATTTTGACCCGCAGGAGACTCTTAAGGGCTATTACAACGTCTTCCATCAAATACTTACTACTTACGGTATTCCATACGGCTTCTATACCGATAAGCGAACAGTGTTTGAATACAAACGAAAAGGGTCATCTAAGATTGAGAAAGATACCTTTACACAATTTGGCTACGCCTGCAAGCAGCTGGGGGTTGATATTAAGACTACTAGCGTACCAGAAGCTAAAGGCCGGGTTGAGAGGATGTTTGGAACATTAAAATCACGCCTACCAATCGAGCTACGGTTAGCAGGCGTGACCACACTAGAGCAGGCAAATGAATTCTTAACCACCTATATCGAGAAATTCAATGCCAAGTTTGCTCTACCCATTAACCATACCAAATCAGTTTTTGAAAAACAACCTACTCAAGAAAAAATAAATCTAACTTTAGCGATAATAACTCAACGTAAAATTGATAGTGGTCATAGCATTAAGTTTAACAATACGTATTTCAAACCAGTAAAAGAAGATGGCTCCCCAATATACTATCGCAAAGGGACCTCATGCCTTGTTGTCAAAGCCTTTGATGGCAATTTATTTGCCGCCATTAACGACAGTGTTTTTGCATTAGATGAGATACCTGAACACGAATGCATATCTAAAAACTTTGACTTACCTGAACCTGTTAAAAAACCGAGAAAACGCTATATTCCTCCAATGAGCCACCCCTGGAGGGCCAATGAATTTTTGAAGCACGTAAGCGCTCAGGTACACAGAGAAATTCCCGATGGGATAACCTACGAGGACTTGTGGTACACAGAGGCAAATTATTCTTAGTTGCACCGGCAATTACGGTGCTAATGTTTGGACATTTTCAGGACATTTTCCCTTTTCCTTGACAGTGCTATGAAAGTGGAAATCCTTGGCGGGTATAAAAAGCAGCTTATTACAAAAAATAGGTACAGAAAATAGAGATAGGGCAGATTATTGCAGAGGAGGATAATAAATGCGTGTTGCAAAAGATGAAACACCCATCAGCCGTGTTAAATGTTGTGTAGATAGCTGTGCATACTGGGAAAATGGTGATCATTGTTTAGCATCCAGTATTGAAATTCAACCACCTAATGCCTCCGACACAGAGGAGACAGATTGCGCAACTTTTTCTCCTAAAAATTAATTGACTGGCGTGCTGCGGCACGTCATTTTTTATATACAACTTTAAATTATACAGATGGAAAAGTATACAAAAAAAGTGGCACACATATACTAATAGCGAAGGGAGATGACAGCCTTGGCATTAATTGCAATTGCCGTAAAGCATGTCACACCTGAGCTTAAAGGCAGGCTGGAGGAGTGCGTGCTTTCTTTGTATAAAACCGGTAATCAGGCATTAATTGAAGAGAAGTTTATTAGTAACTGGACGCATTTTTTATGTCCATTGCCCAAACAATATCTTTTGGATAAAACGGAAAAAATTATGCGGCGCCGGCTGGCTGATTATTTATCTCAGTATATTGTTTCGGAACAGGCACTTTTTTATTTGGAAAAAATAATTGCTCGTTCTTACCATTATTTGCCTCTTAGTGAAAAGAAATTGGTTTTGGCTTTGGCTGAAAAATATTATCTTGCTCATCCAAGTATTAGTCAAGGCGGTCATGTTTACACAGAAGTGCAGCATTGCTTACATGAATGTCTTGATAAGGAAGATTATGTGAACTTACATGGTCTTATTTGCTTCCGTTTGCCCCTTTGGTTAAAACTATTGCACAAAAGTGTGGATCAGGCTGTTGACGAATTTCTGCTGGAAAAAGAATATCAGGAATTTATAGGGTTATTAAAATATTTCGTATCTTTACAGAAGCCCAAAATCAGCAGGCTGCATGTAACATTAAATCAAGAAGGATTATTTCAGTTATTAGATCAGCAATTAGAACCGCTGGAAGAGTGGGAGCAAGGTGTCGACTGGGAAAGTTACGAAGTCACTAATAATGTGGAAGATCAATTAGTCAGCATGTTAATTACAGCGGCTCCGCATCGTATTATTTTACACAAAGATGTTTATACCAATTATCCTAAAGCTGCAGAGACATTAAAGGAAGTTTTTGATAATAGGCTAACTTTATGTGAATGCTGTAAACTTTGTTCTGACTTCTGCAGCGAATTTAATCTTAAAGAAAGGACCTAACGTCATATGACGTTTTTTTTTATTTTTTACGTGGTAAAATGAAGGGGTGAAGGGAGTGACCTGTTTGTCTATAATCCTTTTACCCTTAACAGGTGCTGTAATTGGTTGGATTACTAATGTTCTAGCGATCCGTCTGCTTTTTCGACCTCAGAAACCTTTGCGTCTTTGGCCGATACCTATTAATGTACAGGGGCTTATTCCGCGCCGCCGTACAGAACTGGCAGTAAGTATTGGTGAAATAGTGGCTCAGGAGCTTTTTAATGTGGACGAGCTAATTAATAGGCTTAATTTGCCTGAGCTGCAAAAAGAGATGGAAAATTTGGTTAAGCGAACGGTAGAGGAATGGTGTAATAATAAAATGAGCAGGTTTCCTGTTAGCATTCGTACATATTGCAGCAGTAGATTGCGTGATTGGGTTGCAGAGGAAGTAGCTAAGCAGTTTCCTATTATGGCAGAAGGCGTTTTTTCGCATATGCAGCAGCAAGTAGATGTAAGCGCTGTTGTTGCCGAGAAAGTAAATGCTTTATCTTTATCAGAAGTGGAAGAACTTATTTTGCGTGTGTCGCGCAGAGAATTAAAACAGATTGAATGGTTGGGTGCTGTGTTGGGTTTTATAATTGGATTGCTGCAGCTTTTAGTGATTTAAAGTAAAAATAATGGTTGGCTGGCAAGGCTTGACATTATGAAAATGAAGAATTATGATGAATTAGTTAGAACTACTTTGTAAAAAGAAAATTGGGAGTGATAAGGTTGATTAAGGTGCTGTTACGCGATGATGCCTTGCGGGAGGTTCCTGCAGGCACGCGTGTTGTTGATATATTAAATGAACTGGGCGGCCGCCTGAAAAAGGAAGCACTGGCTGCAGTTGTAAATGGTGTAGTGGTGGACTTAACACATCAACTGAAAGAAGATGCTAAACTGCTATTTGTTACTTTTAATGATAATGAAGGGCAGGATGTTTACCGCCATTCTACCAGTCACATTCTAGCTGCTGCTGTGAAAAGACTTTATCCGCAGGCCAAACTAGGGATAGGTCCCTCAATAAAAGATGGTTTTTACTACGATTTTGACAATCCAAATTCTTTTGTGCCGGAAGATCTGGAAAAAATAGAAGAAGAAATGAAGCGTATTATTAAAGAAGATTTTCCTTTTGAACGTATAGAATTAGCGCGAGAGGAAGCGCTGGCATATTTTGCTGAACGTGGTGAGGATTATAAAGTTGAGCTGATTCGTGACCTGCCGGAAGATGAGGTAATTAGCTGCTACCGTTGTGGCGAATTTGTAGATCTTTGCGCCGGGCCGCATTTAGTTTCCACTGGTAAGGTAAAAGCTGTTAAATTATTAAGTTTGGCAGGTGCCTATTGGCGCGGCAGTGAGAAAAACCCCATGCTGCAGCGCATTTATGGTACTTCCTTTCCCAAAAAATCTTTATTGGACGAGCATCTTACCAGGCTGGAAGAAGCAAAAAAACGTGATCATCGTAAATTGGGCAAAGAATTAGATCTTTTTAGTATTCAGGACGAGGGCCCAGGATTTCCCTTTATTCATCCTAAGGGCATGATTATTCGCAATGAATTGGAAAATTACTGGCGTGAGGAACATCAGGCAGCAGGTTATGCAGAGATAAAAACTCCCATTATTTTAAACCGTGGTTTATGGGAGCAGTCGGGGCATTGGGATCATTATAAAGATAATATGTATTTTACTAAAATTGACGACCTCGATTACGCTGTCAAACCAATGAACTGCCCCGGTTCGATGTTAATTTATAAGACAAAAATGCATTCCTATCGCGACTTGCCAATTCGTATGGCGGAACTAGGTTTGGTTCACCGTCATGAATTATCGGGTACACTGCATGGTATGATGCGTGTGCGTAGTTTTACCCAGGATGATGCCCATATTTTTATGTTGCCGTCACAAATTAAAGATGAAGTGAAAAAGGTTATTAGTCTGACAGAAAAAATGTACAGTACTTTTGGCTTTGATTACCATCTGGAATTATCAACACGTCCTGAAAACTCCATGGGTTCTGATGAAATGTGGGAAACAGCCACTAATGTACTGCGTGAAGTGCTGGAGGAGCGAGGTTTACCTTATGTCGTCAATGAGGGTGATGGGGCTTTTTATGGGCCTAAAATTGATTTTCATCTTACTGATTCTCTCGGGCGCACCTGGCAGTGCGGAACTGTACAGCTGGATTTTCAGATGCCGGATAAATTCGGTCTTTTCTATATAGGTGAGGATGGAGAGAAGCATCAGCCTGCAGTTATTCACCGGGTGATTTATGGTTCCTTGGAGCGCTTTATGGCTGTATTGATTGAACACTTTGCCGGTGCTTTCCCTGTTTGGCTGGCACCGCAGCAGGCAGTGGTGATCCCTATTTCCTCCAGGCATCATCAATATGCTGCTGAAGTAGTACAGTTTTTAAAAGAGTCTGGCATTCGCGTAGACGCGGATTGGCGTAATGAAAAAGTGGGCTACAAGATCCGTGAAGCACAGGTACAAAAGGTACCATATATGTTAGTGGTGGGTGACAAAGAGGTAGAAGAGCAGAAGGTATCTGTACGGGAACGACAGGCTGGAGATGTAGGATCTCTGTCCTTGGTAGATTTCTTAGCAAAAATACAAAAAGAAATTAAAACTAAAGCACGTTGACTTTTATAAAAGAATGTGATATATTTACAACGTTAAGAAGAAGCCACTGCTTCTCACCCCAAGGCTAAGCCGCACGGGTTCGACAATGTATTTTTAAACCATTGTGTGAAAAGCAGGTGGAAATTCCTGCTTTTTTCTATTTTAAAAATTTAGGGCTGGAGGTGATAAACTATTAGTAAGGATTTGCTGGTTAATGAACAAATCCGTGCTAAGGAAGTGCGGGTCATCGATCCTGATGGGAATCAACTGGGAATCATGTCTATACGTGATGCGCTACAGAAGGCTGCAGAGCGTAATTTAGATCTGGTTGCCGTTTCCTTAAATGCGAAACCACCCGTCTGCCGTATTATGGATGTAGGTAAATACAAATTTGAGCAAAGCAAACGGGAAAAAGAAGCCCGTAAGAATCAAAAAACCATTACGATCAAAGAAGTTAAAGTGCGTCCGAATATCGAAGAACATGACTTTCAAGTTAAATTAAGAAATGCCAGGCGCTTTTTACAAGCCGGTGGCAAAGTAAAAGTTACTGTGATGTTTCGCGGACGTGAAATTACACATCCTGAATTGGGCCAAAAACTGCTTAACAGAATGGCAGAAGATGTGGCAGATTTGGGTAGTGTGGAACGCGCTCCCAAGGTAGAAGGACGTAATATGGTAATGATTCTAACACCGAAATCGAACTAGTTTAGGAGGGTATAAATATGCCTAAGATGAAAACTCATCGTGGTGCAGCTAAACGCTTTAAAAAGACAGGCAGTGGCAAGTATAAGCGTTATCGCGCTTTTCATAGCCATATTTTAGAGAAAAAAACCCCTAAGCGTAAAAGGCGACTACGCCGCAGCACTGTGGTCAGCGCTTCTGAAACCAAACGTGTTGCTCGCATGCTCCCCTATTAAAAATTGGTAAAACATATGAAGCAAGGAGGTTTTTCCCATGGCTAGAGTTAAAAGGGGCGTGACTAGAAGAGCACGTCATAAGAAAATAATTAATATGGCAAAAGGTTATTTTGGAGCAAAAAGTAAATTATTCCGCACAGCCAATCAAGCCGTAATGAAATCACTGGCTAATGCCTATCGTGATCGTCGTCGCCGTAAGCGTGACTTCAGAAAACTTTGGATCGCTCGCATCAATGCAGCTGCACGCCTTAATGGGTTGTCTTACAGCCGTTTGGTTAACGGTTTAAAGCGGGCAGGGGTAGATATTAACCGTAAAATGCTTGCTGAGTTGGCCGTTAATGATGCTGATGGCTTTGCAGAGCTTGTTGGTGTTGCCAAAAATAATCTATAGTATTTTTAAGGTAAGTCAGAATTCTTTCTGACTTATTCTCTTTAATCACCGGAAAGTAATTTACGCCGGCAATATATAATTGCTTTGGCGAAAATGATAAGATTCAGCAATTTGAAAGGAGCTAAAATGGCTCTGATTAGCAGTCCTCAAAACAGGCAGCTTAAGTTATATCGCAGTTTAGAAAAAAGAAAATATCGTGAGGAACTAGGGTTAATTCCTTTGGAAGGTCAACGCATTGTGGGTGATGTCATAAAACGCGGTATTTTCCCGGAATTTATTTTACTGCGTGCTGATATTGCTTTATCGCAATTGCCTTTTTCCGGCTTGCTGCCTGCTGATACAGTTGTTTATAGTGTTGAAAATAAAATATTTGATAGAATTGCTTTTACAAAAACGCCACAGGGTGTACTAGCTGTTTGTAAACGCCCCCGGCTGCCGCTGTCAGCTGTTTTTGCCAAGAAACCGGCTTTTATATTAGTGGCAGACAGTATTCAGGACCCTGGAAATTTAGGGACAATGATTCGTTCTGCTGCTGCGGCCGGTGCGGGGGGTGTTGTTTTGCTGCCGGGAACAGTGGATGCCACTAACCCCAAAGCCATGCGGGCATCTATGGGTGCCTATTTTGCCCTTCCGGTTGTGGAGGCTACTTTTGCTGAGCTGCAACAGGCTTTACAGCTGCATGGTATTGACTTGGTGCTGGCTGATAAGTCTGCTGCATTAGACTATAACGATTTTGACTGGACGCAGCCTGTGGCGGTGGTAATAGGTAATGAAGGGTCAGGGATTTCTCAGAAAGTTAAAGAAGCTGCCACGACTATGGTTATGATTCCTATGCAGCAAGCAGTGGAGTCGCTAAATGCAGCAATAGCCATGTCTGTCCTTTTTTTTGAGGCTTCACGTCAGCGTCGTTTGCAATAGTAGTAAAAGTCAATTTTACAATGGTTGCACAATTACAAAAAAAGTAGTTGACAAATAAAAGTCTTTAGCATAATATAGGCGTATATAGTTTTTAATAGGCGAAAAAAAGGTAATGACCAGGAACTAGTAGCAGCAAAGCTAATCATTGCAGAGAGCTTTCGGTTGGTGCGAGAAAGCAGGTATTAGCGCTGTGAATTCATCCTGAGAGCTGCACACTGAAAGGCGAAAGGCCCTGTAGGCTGTGCCGGGTTCTACCCGTTATTGTGGAGGGGCAATGATAGTTGCCCGCAAAGGTTGCTTTTTGGCAACGAAAACAAGGTGGTACCGCGAAAAATATTCGCCCCTGTTATTACAGGGGCGATTTTGTTTATAGATATTTAACCGGTTAAATATAAAAAACAAAAGTAAATGGAGGGATAATGTGAAAAAGTATGTCAAAACGATAATAGTTGTTCTGTCGCTCATTATGGTTTTGTCACTTGTAGGTTGTTCTGGAAATAGTGATGAAAAGTTAAGTATAGGAATTATTCAGTATGCAGAGCATAACGCACTTGATGCTGCCCGGGAAGGATTTATTGATGCACTGGCGGACAATGGCTATAAAGAAGGGGAAAAGATCACCATCGATTATCAAAACGCCCAGGCAGATCCGAATAACCTGTCTACCATCAGTGATCGTTTTGTTAGCAACAAAGTTGATTTAGTACTGGCCATTGCTACTGATGCTGCCCAATCAATTGCTGGTAAAACAACTGAGATTCCCATTCTGGGAACAGCGATTACTGACTACGAAGTAGCTCGCTTAGTAGATTCAAATGAAGCTCCCGGAGGAAATGTGAGCGGCACTACGGATATGAACCCTATAAAAGAGCAGATTGACTTACTGGTTCAGTTGGTTCCTGATGCAAAAACGGTCGGAGTCCTTTATACCTCCAGTGAAGATAACTCGGTTCTGCAGGCTCAAATTGCTAAAAAAGCAATTGAGGAAAGGGGTCTAACGTATACAGAAGTAACAGTATCAAACTCCAATGAAGTACAGCAAGCCACACAATCTATCGTCGGTCAATGTGACGCCATCTATATTCCCACTGATAATGTTTTTGCTTCGGCAATGCCCGTAGTCTATGGTATCACGTCACAGTCCAAAACTCCTGTGATTTGTGGAGAAGCGGGCATGGTATATTCAGGCGGTTTGGCTACTTTAGGGATTGATTATTACAAATTAGGTTATCAGACCGGGTTGATGGCTGTGCGGATTTTTGCAGAAGGTGCTGAGCCTGCAACCATGCCCATTGAATCGCAAAATGAATATGAACTAATCATCAACGGTGCGTTGGCAGAAAAAATTGGTTTGGAAATTCCGGCCGAACTGCAGAAATACGTGACTGAATAGTAAGGTAATAATTAACCAGAAACGAGTGGGAAAATATGTTGCAAATACTTTTAGGTGCCCTGATGCTTGGCCTGTTATGGGCGGTTATGACCATAGGCATTTATATCACTTACCGTATTTTAGGTATTGCTGATTTAACGGTAGAAGGAAGCATTGCCATGGGGGCGGCTATAGCAGCAAGCTGCATTTACAGCGGAGTAAACCCTTATCTGGCAACTTTGCTGGCACTTTTGGGCGGTATGGCAGCAGGCCTATGTACAGGTCTGCTGCATACCAGGCTGAAAATACCTGCCTTGTTGTCCGGGATATTAACCATGATTGCTCTTTATTCCATTAATCTGCGCATTCTTGGCAAAGCGAATGTATCGTTGCTGCGCATGGATACTGTTTATACAAATTTTATGAAAATGAGTTTTACTAATAACGCTGTATTTACGAAACTGGGTGTAACACACTTAATACCTGTTATTATTTTAGGAATGATCATTGTATTTGGGATTATAACGATATTATACTGGTTTTTTGGTACCGAAATAGGCTGTTCGATCCGGGCAACGGGAGATAACCCGCAAATGTCCCGGGCTCAGGGAATTAATACGAATAATATGATTATTATAGGTTTGGTTATTAGCAATGGCTTAGTTGCTGTCAGCGGTGCCCTAATTGCACAACAACAAAGTTTTGCTGATATTCAGATGGGAACCGGTTCTATTGTAATCGGGTTGGCCTCAGTCATTATCGGTGAAGTCCTGTTTAGTAAAAGAAGCTTCTTTATCCGCTTGGTTTCTCTTGTTCTTGGCGCCATTACCTATCGTGTAATTATTGCTTTGGTTCTGAAAATGGGGATGCCGGCCAATGATTTGAAGCTCTTTACTGCCATAACTGTTGCCGTTGCTTTATCGCTTCCTGAGTTTGGCTCATATCTGCGTCCCATTACAAAAAGCATAAAAGGGGGGGCGTCGGGTGCTATCCGTAAGCAGAGTTTATAAAACATTCAATATCGGTACGGTTAATGAAAAAACTGCTCTGAAAAATATTTGCCTGCACCTTACCAAAGGTGACTTCGTTACTTTGATTGGTGGGAATGGCTCAGGGAAATCAACCCTGCTTAACTGCATTGCAGGGGTTCATGATGTTGATGACGGCAGCATCACCATTGATGGTGTTGATGTAACCAAAATTCCCGAACATAAACGTGCCGGGATTCTGGGTCGAGTATTTCAGGATCCGATGGTAGGCACGGCTGCCAATATGGGTATTGAAGAAAACCTAGCCCTTGCTTATCGGCGTGGGAAAAAGCGTACATTTAAGTGGGGAATCAGCAGCAAAGAAAGGGAATTGTATAAAGAAATGCTCAGCCAGTTGGATCTGGGCTTGGAAAATCGCCTAAGTGATAAGGTTGGCTTGCTTTCCGGCGGTCAGCGCCAGGCACTTACGCTTTTAATGGCTACCCTTAATAAACCAAAACTGCTTCTTTTGGATGAGCATACAGCGGCACTGGACCCGAAAACGGCAGCAAAAGTTTTGAAATTAAGTGATCACTTTATTACGGAAGGTAGCCTCACGACTTTAATGGTTACGCATAATATGCGGGATGCCATCAAATATGGAAACCGTTTAATCATGATGCATGAAGGTCGTATTTTATTAGACATCAAAGATGAGGCCAAACAAAAACTTACTGTGGAAGATTTATTGCAGCGCTTTGGTCGGGCCAGCGGTGAAGAATTCACTAGTGACCGAGCTTTATTAGCATAAGAGATAAAATGCCACCGGATATAAACGGTGGCTTTTTTACTAGGTTTTACCTCAATTAGCAGGTAATTTAATTTTTTATCAGAAGTATTGAAATGTTGTTTTATATTTTGAATGCTTTATAACTATGTAAATAATTTAAAACAACCAGTTTTCCAATTTACAAGAGCAGCAGATAAAGGGGGAGTCAGATGAAAAAGTATTTAATGGGTACTGTAACTGCTGTGATGTTGATACTAACTTTATTTATGCCGGTTTACGCCAATTCAGGGCCTGTCTACTGGCAGGGCTATCCTGCAGCGGAAATGATGTCTGTTGAACCAGATACTCCAATTACTGTGGAGAGTGAAGAACTTGTTTTTGATTTTTCACAGCAGGGGCACATTTCATATGCCTTAGAGGGGAGAGTTACGGCAACTTATCAGATGTTTAACCCTACGGATGAAGCCCAGATTGTACAAATGGCTTTTCCCTTTGTGGGGACACTTGCCCGGTTAAATACAGATGAGATCATGATAGCGGCTGAGCAAGAAAAAATACCGTACGAGTTATATCTTGGCGAACAGTTCCAGCAAGCTCGATTTTCTCCTGCCGGAGAAGAAAAAATGGCTTTTGCTTTTTCCAGGATTGTAGATGCTTTGACTACGCAAATTTATCAGGCGCAGAATTTTGCCGATAATGAACAAGGGAAGCTTTATTTTTTTACTGTAACGCCTACGACGGAGCAAGAGATCAATTTTGTCCTTGATTTTAGTTTCGATCCGCAGCAAACTAAAATTTTAACCAAGGGTTTTAACCGCTATGAAAGGGATAGTGCCAAAACGCGAATTGCTGCCTGGTGCCGGCAGCAGACACAGTTGGAAGTACTTGTCCTGTGTAAAGATATTGAATTTGAGTCCACCGCCTATACAGACGGAGAACTAGGTAAACAAACTAAACTTTATCATGAGCAAAAACTGGTGCAAACAGTAAAGCTCAAACAATATTTGCTTTCTTTTATACAGGATAAAATACCCATGCAGGACAAGGGATTATTTGCTGCTAATCAGTTATATAATCTTTATGCACAATTTTTGGATCAAATATTTACACAAAACTCGGGCTATTGTTCTGAAAATGATTTATATGCGGCAAGTAATGCTGACCGTATTATGACCTTGGTGTATACAGTGGATTTTTTGCCACAGGAGATAAAAGAAGTGAGCATCAGCTATCAAACTGTTGGCACCATGGATAAAAGGGAAACTACCAGTCCGCAATATTCTTATACTTATCTGCTTAATCCGGCTTCTCACTGGAAAGATTTTAAAAATTTAAACATTAAGGTTATCACGCCTCAAGAGGCACCTTATGTTATTAACAGCAGCCTGGAGTTAAAACAGACTGAGGAGAGGGTATATACAGCAAAGCTGCCGGATTTGCCGAATGGGGATTTTAGTTTTACACTATTTGCAAAAGAAAGAATAACGGCGGCGGATAAGATTGCCGGCAAAGTCAACCGTGCCTTTGGTTATTTTACTCCGCTCCTGCTGGGCGTATTGTCACTCATTATGGTTATTTTTTTGCTTGTATTTATAAAAAAAAGAAAGCAGAAATAAATGGTCAAAATGCAGAAATCCCCACCAGTGGAGACTTCTGAAAAGGGATATTAATTTTTGCGTTGCGCACCGTCAGTGGAATCGATGTAGTAATCATCTTTATACAGGAGTTGGGAAATCTGCACTATTTCGTAGCCATTTTCCTTGGCGAAGCTGATAATTTCCGGCAGGGCATCGGCTGTGTAGCGGCCGTTATTATGGAAAAGTACAATGGCACCGGGATGTAATTGGCCGGTAACCCTTTTTACTATATCTGCCTTACTGATTTCTTTCCAGTCGAGGGAATCGACACTCCACTGAATGCATTGATAACCAAATTCTGTACATGCCTCAATTACTTTATTGCTGTACTCACCAAAAGGTGGGCGAAAGAGGGTAACATTTTGTCCGGTTAATTCCTTCAGAGAGTTATGTACTGAAGTAAGTTCCTTTTTTATGGCTGCTTTATCCAGTGTATTTAAGTGGGGATGGGTGGCGGTATGGTTGCCTAATTCATGACCTTCTTCTGCAATCTGCTTTACAAGCTCCGGGTACTTGTCAATCCAGAAGCCTGTTAAAAAAAAAGTAGTTTTTAGTTCATTTTCTCGCAGAATTTCTAAAATTTTAGGGGTAAATTCGGCACCCCATGAAGCATCAAAAGAAATGGCTATTTTTTTTTCTGTTGTATCCACATAATAGATGGGGACAAGACGATTTTGCCCCGTTGCAGCTCTACTTTGTTTTCCCCAGATAATTTTAAACGCACAAAGCAGTATCAATATTATAATTACCAACAGAAGTAAACGTTTCTTTCTTTTGTCAAAAACGAAGCAGACAATCATTTATCACACCCCCTATTTATAGTGTCCGCAGTTCTATTTACTTAATAAATCACCTATTATATTGGTATTCTGTAAATTACCGCTTATGCCTAAAAAAGGTAAATGAAGTCGATTAGGCTATTGTGGCAGCTTAAGCGATGTACTTACTTAGGGCAGGAAATTGATGGTGGCATGTCGAAAAACTGTATTATATGTACCTTCTCAGCAGTGCCCTGCGCGTGAGGGCAAATCTGGACATGTTATTGATAAATGCCAGTTAATGGAGGCAGCCTATGAGTAAACACTTGTACCGGGAAGAAATTTTAGACATTAAACCATATGTGCCGGGCAAACCGGTAGAAGAAGTAAAACGTGAACTGGGGATCAGTGATGTAATTAAATTAGCTTCCAATGAAAATCCACTGGGACCGGCTCCGGCAGCCGTTCGTGTGCTGCAGGAGATGGCAGGCAGTGTCTCTGTCTACCCAGATGGTAATTGTTATTATTTAAAAGAAGCTTTGGCTGAAAAGCTTGGTGTTCTGCCTGCCAACTTAATTATCGGCAATGGCTCTGATGAAATTATTAAAATGATTGCGGAGGCTTTCCTTAATGAAGGGGAAGAAGCTATTGTGGCAGAACCTACTTTTTCTGAGTACGATTTTGCCGCAAAAATTATGGGCGGACACACTGTAGTAGTACCGACAAAAGAATTCACATTTAATTTATCTGCCATGGCCGAAGCCATCACAGAAAAAACAAAGCTCATTTTCATCTGCAACCCTAATAATCCCACAGGCACAATTGTACGGCAGTCTGATGTGCAGGCATTTCTGCAGCGGGTGCCAGAGCATGTTATTACTGTTTTTGATGAAGCTTACTATGAATATGTAACAGACGAATCATATCCAAATACATTGGCCTTTGTACAGGAAGGGCGCAATGTTATTGTCCTGCGCACTTTTTCCAAAATCTATGGTTTGGCCGGGCTGCGAATTGGTTATGGCGTTTCTACCCCGGCACTTATTGATTTGTTAAACCGGGTAAAAGAACCTTTTAATGTTAATTTGCTTTCACAGGCGGCAGCACAGGCGGCTTTAAGCGATATAGAACATCTGCAGCGCAGCCGCCAAATAAATGAAGAGGGGAAAGCTTATCTTTACAACGAATTTAAACGTTTAGGTTTACCGTTTATGCCTACTCACGCCAATTTTGTTTGGGTGCAAGTAAGGGCTGACAGTCAACAAGTTTTTGCCAAAATGCTCAGGCGTGGAGTAATTGTACGTACAGGCGATATTTTTGGTGCGCCGGACTTTTTGCGCATAACCATTGGAACAAGGGAACAGAATAAACGTTTAATAGATACTTTATGTGCAGTCTTGACAGAAGAAGGAGTGCTGGGATAAAATAGAAAATACAATTACATAAGGAAGCCTAGGGGTGCCCGTGAGTACGGGCTGAGAAATCAGTGCGCCTAAACTGATTAACCCTTTGAACCTGAGATGGATTATACCAGCGTAGGGAAGGACCACTTCGAGGCAGATAACGCCGCGGACTTGACGGTCCGCGGCTTATATATTTGATAGTTTTGAGCTTGCTTTATTTTGTACTGTCAGGGAGGGTGATTTATGGACACAGGCAATATCTTTACTGCGCTAAGAGAGCGTAAACCATTAATTCATCATATTACCAATCAAGTGACAATTAGTGAATGTGCTAATATCACTTTGGCAGCTGGTGGTTTACCGATTATGGCACATGCTGTGGAAGAAGTGGCAGAAATGGTTGCTAATGCCGATGCACTGGTACTTAATCTTGGTACATTAACTCCTAATCAGGTTGAGGCTATGCTTTTGGCCGGAGAGCGCGCCAACGATTTACAGCTTCCTATTATCCTAGATCCTGTTGGTGCAGGAACAACACGTCTCCGTTCTGAGAGTGCCAAACAATTGCTGACCAAATTAAAAATTAGCATTATTAAGGGGAATGCAGCAGAAATTGCTATTCTCGCCGGTGGTATGGCAGAAATAAAAGGTGTGGAGTCCATAGCTGTATCCGGTAATGTGGATATTCTAGCGGCGGCATTGGCCAGGGAGACCGGTGCCGTAGTAGTAGCTACCGGTGCGGCGGACCTGGTAACGGATGGCTGCCGCCTGTTTGAAGTTTATAACGGTCACCCTTTTATGGCGGAGGTTGTTGGAACAGGCTGTATGACAGCATCTGTTATGGGATGTTTCGCAGCAGTGGAGCACAATTACCTGCATGCTGCAGTTTCAGCTTTGGTAACTATTAATGTGGCTGCAGAGGAGGCGGCGCTGGAAGCGACTGCCCCTAATGCATTTAAAAACAAACTATTTGATAAATTGTACGGCCTGACTCCTGCCACATTAACGTCTAAACAGCGGTTCAAGAAAAGGGTGGTTGAAAACCAGACAACTGACAGAATGCAGTAGAAGGAGTAGCGTCTGACATAAAACAAAAAAGTGAAAGCATCCAGCATGCTTTCACTTTACTTTTATGTTATTTTTCACCCAGTATAGTTCGAATTTGACTGATAATGGGGTTCAGGGCCCTTTGGACTTCACTGGCTGTAGCAGAAAGGAATAATTGAGGCAGGCGCCCTGCAACTTCAGCTTTTTCTATAATTTCTTCCGTTACCACATCACCGCGTCCTCCTAGCAAAGCGCCGTCTTGATCGTAAACAGGGTTTGCCATCTTTTTGCCTAGGACGTAGGCGCGAATTTTATCACGTGTTATGTCTTCTATTTCGCGGCTGCCCTGGATAAGTTTACTGTGTGTTTGTAACCAAAGTTCACGCAGTTCTGCAGTAGTTCCATTCATGTCTTCATCAAGTTTACGATTTAACCAATCCTGGGAGCGTCCGCGGAATTTATGCCATGCATCCATTAATTTTTTGCTGCCGGTGTCCAGTTTTTCCCGGGTAAAATCAATTCCCTCTAATAATTCACCAACTCCGGCAGCAAATAAAAGTTGCGGTAAGCGGCCTTTATTACGTGCAATTGCAATTGTATCGTTTGTTACTTTTTCACCTTTTTGAATGATGAAGTTACCATTATCATCAAGTACATCCTGTTTTACTTCCCGCCCCAATGCAAAATCTATTGCTTTGCTTTCTAATGACCGGACAAATGAATGAGCAGTTAAGTTATTGGCGGTTTGCTCAACTTGACGGGCGTGTACAGTATAATCTTCACTTACAATAATAAAATCACGACCAAAAGTTTTAATGGCTGTAATGGGCAGAGCAAGCTGCTGATAAGGCTTTTCTGTGGTAATAAAGACTTCCTGCAGAGTACCATCCGCAGGATTAAAGGAAAACTCCTCCATACTGCCAATAAATTTGCCATCTACAGTAGCCACCTGTGTATTTAGTAAGTTTTCTGAGAACATGATATTTTCAGGTGTGTTTTGATTTTTTGGCGTTGAATTAGCTGCAGATACAGTAACAGCATCTTTGCCAATACTATACAGCTGCGTAAAGGGGATTGTTTCAGTTTTAGTTTTTATGAGAGTACGTTCTCCTACTTCCAGTGCTTCAACATGACGCTTGATGGGATTAATCAGTAAATCTATTACGCGGCCTAGCGCATAACCCTCCTCTAATTCGATAACGGGTAAACCAACAATTTCGCGGGATTTCTTCACTCACTTACACCCCTTAGTATAAATTGGTTTGTTTTCAGTATACCCTAATTTTGCAGCACTCGCAATTTCCGAACATGGTTTAATTCTGGTTTATTGTTTTTTTCAGCAGTTAAAGCTATAATCAGGAAATGGGTGGAAAAAAGATGAAAATTAATGAAATTGGTGAAAAGGACTTAATTAAAAGGATTTCTGCGGTGGCAGCAAGAACTCTTACTGCGGATATGCTTGGTATTGGTGATGATGCGGCACTGACAAGAATGAAAGAAAATTTTTGCCTTGTAACCAGTAAAGATTTACTCGTTGAAGGCGTTCATTTTCTTCTGCCGGGTATTGCTGCCAGGGATCTTGGTTATAAAGCGTTGGCAGTAAATTTAAGTGATATGGCGGCAATGGGTGCCTTACCCCGCC
>JAAZJT010000071.1 GCA_012800215.1 Bacillota bacterium
AAAAGCTTATTGCTCATCCGGTTCAGAACTGCTAAGCAGTACTGCCTGGATGATGCGTAAAGTGTTACATCGTTCGATGTGTACTTCGCATGGCATTTCCTGTTCAGTTTTCAAAGAACTTCAGATCATCCCAGCTGCCTCGCAGCCGGAATTTTATCTTACCATAGCCGCCTCTTTATGTCAACCGGCCAATTTATGGCAAGCGTTTTCCGTTAAAGCGCCAAGTCTTAGTCAACCTAGCTTCTTTTTGCACACAAGCATCATCTTACCATGGTTATTCCTAGATGTCAATATATTATGCTACTTTTAAATAAATTATTGCTATTCGTATTCCAAATGTCACCAACGGTTATGATAATGGTATAAAAGAATATCGCATTTACAAAGGCAGGTTGTTGTTTTGCTGGAAAATAGAAAATTAATTATTGCCTTGCTTTGCGTTAACGCTCTACTGACTTTAGTTTTAATATTTTCTACTTTTCAGGTACAGCCAACAGAAACAAAGATTGAATATACCGAGGATCCCTTAGCTGGGCTTCGTAACGATATAATTGTAACTATGCTGCAAGATTCTATAGAACTGGCTATTAAAGGTTATTACCATAGCTCAGATAGTTTTAGTGTTGAAATTGACCCGTATAGAACAGAGATACTTGACCTGCAGAATCTGGGAAAAGGCGTATCTCATGGGTTTCTGGTTAAAGTTAAAGTAACTCCTTACACCGGAACAAACCAACAGCTAGGTGAAGATCATCTTACCTTTCAAATAACCAGTGGTAATATCAAGTTAATAAAATTTCAGCATATACAAGACTTTCCTATTCCTAATACTTTAGAATAAATAAAAGCTGAGGGTTATAAGAAATGTATCAATTCTGGAAGAGTTTTTGGCTGCTGGCAGATCCTAAATTCTGGATAGCTTCAACAGTCCCTATGTTAGTAGGTACGGCACTAGCATATGGTATGACTGGCAAATTTGACCTTTACTGGTTTATAGTCAGCATTATTGGTCTATATTGTATTGAAATTGGCAAAATGGCTGTTAATGACTTAGTTGATTTTTATACAGGCGTCGATTTTGCTGTATTACCTCAAAATATTACACCCTTTAGCGGTGGGCGCAACCGTGTTCTGGTGAAGGGGCAGTTACAACCAACACATGCTGTGTTAATTGCCATCGTGATGCTATCTCTAGGCGGGCTCTTTGGTATTTATATAACATTTTTCCGTGAACCACAAATATTTTGGATCGGCACATTAGGGCTCTTTCTTGCCGTAGCCTACAGCTTACCTCCTTTTAAATTTGCTTATCGTGGTCTAGGGGAAATAGTGGTGGGAATTGCCTTTGGACCTTTAATTGTTAGCGGTGCTTTTGTTATCCAAACCCATTTTCTTACGGGCGATGTCTTTCTGGTTTCCTTGCCCATTGGCTTTCTTGTAACCAACATACTTTTTATTAATCAGTATCCTGACTACGAAGCAGATAAACAATGCAATAAACGCAACTGGGTAGTAAGATTAGGCAAAAGAAAAGGTTTTAAGCTTTATATAACTCTCTTTGCTTTAACCTACCTCTCTATTCTAATTATCTTTTATACTACCAAAAATCCATTTTGGTTATTGTCATTTTTTAGTCTCCCCACAGTAATTCAGGCTGTGCGTGTAGCAGCTATTGCAATGGACGATATACCTACACTTGTTTCTGCTAATCTAAATACAATCTGGGCATATCAGATAAACGGATTGGCAATGCTGTTATCAGCTATCATCAAACGTTTTTTATAGTTATTTATAGTCAAATAATAACATATAGGTAAAAGAGCGGTGGCAATCGCTGTCTGCCACCGCTCTTTTACCTATTCCCTTTTTCTAGGCAAAGTATCTTAATATTTTTTGTCAATTAAGCTCTTTGAGTCATTAATTATTTGCTCCAATAAGGAAAGCGAGCTTTTGATAAATCTTCTTTTTTCCTGTGGATCAGCTTCCCTAAATTCCTGTTCCAATTTTTCTATTATTTCTGCCGCCGCATTAAATAACAATGAAATCCCCCCTGCTAATTCTTTAAAATTAAAATACCCAAATCAAAAAACTATAATCATATTATTCCGTTTATTATAGCAACAATGCCCGATTCTAAATGAAATGATATAGGCAAAAAAGAGTGATTATGTTATGATAGACAAAAAATCAGTGTCACAGAGGAGATGGCGAAGTGCTTATTAGGAAGGCCAGGATTTCTGATGTAGAGTCTATACATGAATTAATTAATCATTATGCCGCAGAAGGGCAAATGCTAGCTCGAGCCAGAGCAACCCTTTACGAAAGTATACGTGAAATTTCTGTCGTAGAATTAGATAAACAGATCATAGCAGTAGGTTCCTTACATATTTTATGGAAGGATTTGGCGGAGATCAGGGCACTTGCCGTAGCCCCCAGTTACACCCGCCAAGGCTTAGGCAAAAAATTAGTACAAACTTTTTTGCAGGAAGCACTGGAGCTAGAACTGCCCAGAGTATTTGCTTTAACATACCAGCCGGAGTTCTTTGTAAAATGTGGTTTTCGCATAATAAGCAAAGATAGCCTGCCGCAAAAAGTATGGCAGGAATGTATAAACTGCCCCAAATTCCCCAACTGTGAAGAAAGTGCAGTAATTATTGATCTCTAAAACCACCATCCGTATATTCTTTATTTACCGGCTAAGATATTATGTAACAAGCTCATTCGCACATACATGCCATAATGAGACTGCTGAAAAAAAACAGCCCGTTTGTCTTGATCTACTGCTGGAGATATCTCATTTCGCCGGGGCAAAGGATGCATAAGAATTGTCTGGGGAGAAAACTTTCTCATTACAGATTGATCAATAATAAATTCTTCTACTTCCAGATCGGTATTTTCAAAACGTTCTGTCTGCGTACGTGTTTGATATATAACATCCACATCACAGGGTATTTCGTCAAAGGAACGACAAGAAATATAACTTACTTCTTTTTGTTTTAAATATGTTACGTATTCATCAGGCAGCGCAAGCACCTCACGACTCAAACCGTAAATAGTAACATTTTCAAACAGTGTAAGTAATTTTACTAAAGAATGAACAGTACGACCAAATAATAAATCACCCATAACAACAATGGATAAACCATCTAAATTTTTTTTATACTTATAGATAGTGTAAGCATCAAGCAGAGATTGTGTCGGGTGCTCACCACTACCGCTGCCGGCGTTAATTATGGGCACACTAGAAACAGCAGCAGCATCTGCTGCTGCCTTACTGTCAAAGTGACGTAAAACAATAGCATCACAGTATCCGTCTACCACGCGGATAGTATCTAACAAGCTTTCCCCCTTAATAGCAGAAGACATTTCCTTTGCATTCTCTGTGCTTATGATATTCCCACCCAAACGTAAAATGGCAGCTTCGAAAGATAGCCGGGTACGCGTACTGGGTTCGTAAAAGATTGTCGCCACAATTTTGCCCTGCAGTGAGTTGCTAAACTGGTTAGTATTTGCGCGCATTTCGTCGGTTAAAGCAAATAATTCCATTAAATCTTTACGTGAAAATTGGTCACAACTTAAAATATGACGCACTTTTGGTCCTCCTCTTTTTTTGTATTTAATCGTGTGAGGTTTAATTTGGTTAACCTTTCACATGTTTACCCCTAGAAAAAGCAGGGCCTGATAACCTACTAATTCCTGCCATTTCCACTTTTGCATAAGTTTCGTAGTGACGCACTAAACTTGTAACTATAGCTGCACTGGCAAAAAATAAAATACCACCCTGAGGAGTCATCATCACAAAATCAACGAAACCATGGACAATAACCATAACTTGCAAAGCTGTTAAGGCAGGGAAAATTTGCAGCTTACTTCTAAAAAGCATATGTATACTTTTCCAGATGTAAACTTTGATCCATCCATAAATTAGAAAACCAACTGTACCATACATGGTTAATAGTGACAGCCAGAGATTATGAGCATGTAATTTTTTGGTCTGAATCAAAACACCAAAAGTTCCCCATCCGAAAACTGGCTTCTTAAAGTATAACTTCACTGCCTTTGTCCAAATTGGAATACGACTGCTCAGCGGATGATTAATTTCAGGTGAGAATAAGGCAAAAAACATAATAGCAAGAAATGTGAAAAATAAAGTAATTCTATTTACTTTATTTTTTGTTAGCAGAGCATATACAAGAATAGCTACTTCTAACGATAATGTCGCGCCCTTTGAGCCGGAAAAAGCTAAACCAATGGCAAAAATAAGAATACCAAAAAGGTATTTTTGTTTTTGTTCCCGATGACATTCCCATAAATACAGACTAATAATAATCATAGTAGCAAACCAGTACCCAGCAACATTGGGATTACCAAAGGTACTATATATTCGGTAAATATACTCAATAGGCTTATTAAAATAAAAATCTGCAATCCACGTCAGATCAAAATAATATGATGCGATTTTTTCTATAATCCCTAATACTGCTGCCATGATTGAGTACGTCCATACTTTGACTAGAATCGAATTAATTGCTTTTTTATCTGTAAATATATGTTCAAGATAGATAACTAAACTAAGATTAAACAATATTATAAAAGAAGATATTGTAGAAACTAAAGATTGATTCGCTAATCCAGAAATAAATGACCAGATAAAAAGTAATGCTAAGCCCACATTTAAAGGATTTAAACAGACTGTCAATTTTTTTTGAAACAGCATTCTTAGAATAAGCAAAGAAGGAATAAAACATGTGTAGGGAGATAAAATTATTAGAATTATACTTAAATTAATCATATTCTCACCTGGATCTTTTAGCAATATTTTTATTTTACCATATCAATAACGACATTCATCATTTATTAAGAAACATAAATGACATTAACATACCTTACCTATTTTAGCATTGATTTATTAAGTAAATTTGAAACCTGCCATAAGATTTTCTTAAAAAGACCAGATGTGCCAGGGGACGGTTCCTTGTCACAAAAAAAGAAACGACGCATCAACCTAAGTTAGTGCGTCGTTATTAATAATACTCTGGCAGAGACCTACTCTCCCGGGGGCTTTCGCCCCAAGTACCATCGGCGCTGGAGGGCTTAACGGCCGTGTTCGGTATGGGAACGGGTGTGACCCCTCCGCTATTTCCACCAGAA
>JAAZJT010000072.1 GCA_012800215.1 Bacillota bacterium
GAGGTAAGAACGAATTAGGGTGGTAACACGATGCTCTCGTCCCTTTGTGGATTGAGAGCTTTTTTAATATAATTAACAAAAAGGAGAGAAAATAATGGAAAGAAAGAAATTCTATATTACTACACCAATTTATTATCCCAGTGACAAGCTACATATTGGGCACTCCTATACAACTGTTGCGGCCGATGCCATGGCCCGCTTTAAAAGGCTAACAGGCTATGATGTTTACTTTTTAACAGGGACGGACGAGCACGGTCAAAAAATTGAGCGTCGTGCCCAGGCAGCAGGGAAATCACCGCAGGAATTTGTAGATGGAATCGTAGAATGGATAAAAAAATTATGGCAGGCTTTAGATATTTCTTATGATGACTTTATCCGTACCACAGAAGACCGGCATAAGGCTGCAGTGCAAAAAATCTTCCAGAGGTTCTATGATCAGGGTGATATCTATAAATCCAAATACGAAGGGTGGTACTGCACACCTTGTGAGGCTTTCTGGACAGAGCGGCAGTTAGTAGATGGCAATTGCCCCGATTGTAGTCGCCCAGTGGAGCTGGTAGCTGAAGAAAGTTATTTTTTCAGGATGTCCAAATATGCAAATAAATTATTGGAACATATTGAGCAGCATCCTGATTTTATTCAACCTGCTGCGCGTAAAAATGAAATGATTAATAATTTTCTTAAGCCGGGCTTAGAAGACTTATGTGTATCCCGTACCACTTTTAACTGGGGTATTCCCGTTCCCTTTGATCCTGATCATGTTATCTATGTTTGGCTTGATGCGTTAAGCAATTATATTACGGCTTTAGGTTATGCTTCGGAAGATGACCGGTTGATGCAGACTTTTTGGCCTGCTGATGTTCATCTCATTGGTAAGGAAATTGTTCGTTTTCATACCATCTACTGGCCTATTTTTTTAATGGCTTTGGGGCTGGAGCTCCCGGAAAAAGTATTTGGCCATGGCTGGTTGTTATTGGATGATGGTAAAATGTCTAAATCTAAAGGGAATGTGATAGATCCTGAAGAACTTATTAAACGCTACGGATCAGATGCTATACGCTACTTTTTGCTGCGGGAAATTCCTTTTGGTGCTGATGGGCATTTTAGTGAAGAAGCTTTATTGCATCGTATAAACTTTGATTTAGCCAATGACTTAGGTAATTTATTAAACCGGACTTTGGCTATGTTAAAAAAATATTTTGCTGGAACTGTACCGGCTCCGGGGCAAAGTGGCTCTTTGGATGAGGAATTAAGGCTGGCTGCAGAATCACTTCCCGGGCAAATTGAGGCGTTAATGGATCAGCTGCAGTTTTCCAGCGCTTTAGCTGAATTATGGCGGTTTATTGCACGCGTTAATAAATATATCGATGAAGCAGCACCCTGGTCTTTAGCAAAAACCGGCCAGGAAAGCCGCCTCCAGAGTGTCATGTATAATTTATTGGAAAGCATCCGTATTATTTCCGTTATTCTGCAGCCATTTATGCCCCGCACCCCGGAGAGGATATGGCACCAGTTAGGAATTAGTGCAGATAAACATTTACAGACGTGGGAGAGCATTTTAACTTTTGGTAAATTGCCTTCAGGGATCCAAACTGCTCCGGGGGAAGTATTATTCCCGCGTTTGGAACTCTCGGAAAAGGATGGTACACCTGTACGTCAGGCCACCAAAAAAGATAAACCGATTTCTGCGGCAAAGGAAGTGCAAGAAAAAGTGGAAAAGCAAAATTTAATTTCCATTGATGAATTTTCCCGCCTGGATTTGCGCGTTGCCGAAATCAAAGAGGCAGAGCCCATTAGTGGTGCTGATAAACTGCTAAAGTTAAAGGTAGATGTGGGCGGGGAGGAAAAACAGGTTGTAGCTGGTATAGCAAAGCATTTTGCCCCGGAAGAATTGCCGGGGAAGAGAGTTTTATTTGTCGCTAATTTAAAGCCGGCAAAATTACGCGGTGTTTTGTCTGAAGGTATGCTGCTGGCAGCTTCGGATGACGAAGGCAACTTAGTTTTAGCTACAACTGAAGCACCTATTAAATCAGGTAGCAGAGTGAAGTAAAATGTTTTTAATAGATACACACGCTCACCTGACAGATGAGCGTTTTAATGAAGATTTAGATGATGTGCTGGTGCGTGCAAAAGCTGCCGGCTTAGGTAAAATTATCAGCATAGGCTGTGACTTGCCTTCTTCAGAGGCTGCCATAGCTTTGGCAGCAGCTAACGACAATATTTTTGCCGCTGTCGGTATTCATCCACATGAAGCGTCCAGCGCAGGGCAAGATGCCCTGCAGGCTTTAAAGAAATTGGCTGATAGTCCGAAAGTAGTAGCCATAGGGGAAATCGGCTTAGATTATTATTATCGTTTTTCTTCAGCTGATCAACAAAAGGACGTCCTGCGGCGGCAGATACGCTTAGCCAGAGAAATGGCACTGCCTGTAATTATTCATAATCGTGATGCACATGAGGATATTCTTGCTATTTTACGTGCAGAAAAAGCTTATGAAGTAGGCGGGGTTATGCATTGTTTTTCAGGCGATTTAAATTTCGCCATGCAGTGTCTAGAGCTTGGCTTCTACCTTTCTTTTGCCGGTATTGTAACTTTTAAAAAACCAGGAGATCTGCCTTTGGTTGTGCAGGAGATGCCGCTGGAACGCTTATTAATTGAAACTGATTCACCTTACCTGGCACCGGTTCCTTTCCGCGGCAGAAGAAACGAACCGGCCTATGTGGTGCATGTGGCGGAAAAAATTGCACAGCTGAGGCAGCTTGAATTTAGTAAAATAGCTGAGATTACTACTCAGAATGCACAAAAATTGTTTTCCTTTAGAAAAAAACAGGCATAAATCAATAACTTGTCCATAGGATGTAGATAAATACCAACTGGAGAAGAGGGATGTCAATGGCCTTTCCCGGATGGCTAGTTAAAGATTCAAAATGGGGAAAGGGAATTTTGCTGATTGTTTTAATACTGATTGCTGCTATAGTAATGTTTGCCGCTACATCAGAAAAAAGTGTGGTGCTGCAGCTGGATGGAAAGCAAACTACCCTTACAACTAAAGCTAAAACAGTAGCTGCCGTCTTGGCTGAAAATGGGATTTATGTCCGCAGCTATGATTTATTACAACCAGCAGGTGAGACAAGGGTAGTTGACGGCCTGGAAATTTTCCTGCAGCGGGCACAGCCAGTCCTGCTTAAAGTAGATGGCGCAGCCAGGCTGGTTTATTCAACCGCTCAGACCGTTGCCGATTTACTGCAGGCAGAGCAGATAATGCTGTCAAAAACTGATCGCACGATGCCGGAACTTACTGCTGCTATAACTAAAGGCAGTACCGTACAGATTGTGCGTGTAAAAACTGCTCAGATTACGGAAGAAGTTGAAGTTCCCTTTCAAACTGTGCAGAAAAAAGATCCTAACCTGACAGTTGGTCGTAAAACTGTTCAGGTTGAAGGTAAGCCTGGTATTGTGAAAAAAACATATCAGGTGGTCTATGCCGATGGAGTGGAAGAAAGCAGGGAATTGATAGCTGAGGAACAGATATCAGAACCGGTTAATTGCGTAGTGACTATTGGTACAAAGCCGGTACCGGTTATTGCCAGCCGCAGCGGAACTACAGGGCGCGTATATGAGGGGATAGCTTCTTATTATAGCGATAAGCTTCATGGCAGCCGAACCAGCTATGGTGATATTTATGATAAAAATGCTTTTACTGCTGCTTTCCCTGATAGAGCGTTGCGCGGTAAGAAATTGCGTGTTACATATTTGAAAACAGGCCGCAGTGTTGAAGTGATTGTTAACGATTTCGGCCCGCATACTAAAGGGCGTATTATTGATCTGTCAGCTGCTGCAGCCAGTGCCATTGGCTTAATTTCCGCCGGAGTGGGAAAAGTAAAAGTGGAAGTACTAAATTAAAAAACTGCCGGTATACCGGCAGTTTTTTTGTCCATGCTTGACAGTGGATATAGACTAGTTTGATAATAAGTTAAGCAGATAATTGTTTTTAAAGGAGAATAGGTATGCAGAGGTTTTTTCTATACTCGGCTGTTGCCGTATTAATAACTATAGTGGTTTTACTGACAAGTGTGCAGATAATGGTTAGTAATGATAACTTTTTTTCCCAAAAATTTATTGATAACGATGTTTCCAGACAAACAAATATCAAACATTCTGAGCTAATGAGGATTACAGATGAGATTCAAGCTTATTTATTCGGCCGCCGTGCTGACTTTAAAATATATGGAGAAATAGCGGGCAAAAGAAAGCTAGTTTTTAATGAGCGTGAAATTGCACATATGAAAGATGTAAGGGTTTTGTTTAAGTATGGAATTATACTACGCAATGTTTGCGCGATAGTGGTGGGGATTTTGCTCCTTGTTTTTTGGCAGAAGAAAAAACTATTTTTTGATACTTTATTGTTTAGCGCTCTAGCTTTTTTTGCCCTGGCGTTAATAGGTGGATTGCTTTTATATTATGATTTTAATCGTTATTTTGTTTTGTTTCATGAAATATTTTTTACAAATGATTTATGGATACTGGATCCCGAGAACAGTGTTTTAATTAACATGGTTCCGCTGGATTTCTTTATCAGTATTGTTAAAGCAATTGGTTTTATTGCAGTATCCAGTATGTTTTTAATTGGAGCACTAGGGGGTTTGGGTAAATTTATGCTGCGGGGCAGGCAGCAGTAAGGCTGCTTGCTGCAATAAAATATAATTAAAAGCTGCCTTCTTTTTTTAGAAGGCGCTTTTTTTGTGTGTATTTAAAGTTGCTGCAGCGGCAAATGGTATTGGTGAATGTATAGATTTTTTACAAATGGCAATAATAAGTAAGAATTGCTAAAAAAGCCCCGGGAAGGCTTATTAACTTAGCATGACGATAAAAAGAGAAAAACTGGGAGGAAGTCAAATGATGTTTTTTCCCGATTATGCATTCACCAATGTTCAGGGAAAAAAGACTCGCTACCAAACTCTGAAAGTATTATTGTCAGTTTTGCTTATATTCTTTTATTTGTTTGCCGTTAGCAGAAAAAATGTAACAATCATCGTTGATGGTGCAAAGAAAAATATTATTACATCTCAGCATAATGTGGAGGCTGTGCTGGCTGAAGCCGGCATTAGGGTAGCTTCCGAGGATTATCTTTACCCGGCGCCTGAGGAAAAGGTGCGGACAGGGTCTGTTATTACTGTTAAACGGGCGTTCCCTGTAACTGTGTTGGCAGATGGCCAGCAGTTTGAAATCAGGGTTGCCGATGCTACTGTTGCTTCTGCCTTGGCTAAGTTGGGGTTAACTTTAGGCCCTTTGGACCGTGTCGAGCCTTCTTTGGAGCAAACGCTTACGCAAGGTGATACAGTATGCATTACTCGCGTGGAACGTCATTTTGTAACACGCAGGACAGAAATACCATATCGGGAAATCAGCCGCAGTAGTGAAAAACTTGATCGTGGTACCAGCCGAATAGTTCAAGAGGGAGTAACCGGTGTGCGTGAAGAAACGCGCTTAGTAACTTTGGAAAATGGCGTTGAGGTTTCTGCAGAGATCATACAATCTGACTTGCTGCGTATAAAACAGGATCAAATTGTGGAGAATGGTACCAATACTGAACTGGCACGGAGCGGACAGATACTAAATTTTAAGGAAGTATTTTCTGTGACGGCAACAGCATACTGCGCCGGTACTGCAGAATGCGGCTGCCCTATTGACAGTAAAGGACGCAGTGTATGTACCGGGAGTTATAATGATGGTATAACGGCCAGTGGGCGTCCGGCCATAGCCGGAAATGGCAGTTCCAGTAAGCCGCATCTTGTCGCCGTGGACCCAAGTCTTATTCCTCTTGGCAGCAAGTTATATATCGATGGCTATGGTTTTGCCGTTGCTGCTGACACTGGAGGTGCAATCAAAGGCAAGCGCCTTGATCTGTTGATGCCGACACACCAGGATGCTCTGCGTTTTGGTCGTAGGACATTAAAAGTATACTACTTAAATGATTAAATAACCGGGGAAACCCCGGTTTTTCTTATTTATAATCTTTTTCAACAGGCAGGAAAGTTTAAATAAAGTGAGGAAGTAAAAAATAGAAGTTGCTTTTAATTTAGGCGAGGGAGGAAAACTGTGAGCAAATTATCCAATCCGTCATATGTTTCATCTTTATTGTCACGTCATGGAATCCGCCTAAAAAAGAAATGGGGTCAAAACTTTCTTGTTGATGAAAACATACTAGATAAGATTGTAAGTGTGGCTGCTTTAACGAAAGCAGACAATGTACTGGAAATAGGCCCCGGGATAGGATCTCTAACGGAAAAATTGGCGCAACAGGCAGGTAAGGTTACAGCATTGGAAATTGACATACGGCTACTGCCTGTGTTAAATGAGACTCTAGCAGAGTATGATAACGTTACTATAATACATCAGGATGCCATGAAAGCCGATTATCATCAACTGCTGACGGATAAAACCGTTATCGTAGCTAATCTGCCTTATAATGTGGCAACGCCGCTTTTTTATCTTTGGTTAAAGGAATACCGCTTGGCTATTAATAAATGTGTTTGTATGGTACAAAAAGAAGTGGCGCAGCGTCTGGTGGCGCCTCCTGGTGGAAAGGATTATGGTACATTATCAGTAGTTACCCGCTATGCTGCAGCGGCTCAGATTGCTTTTGAGGTACCGCGCACGGTCTTTTTCCCCCGCCCTGAAGTTACTTCGGCAGTTATTGAACTGCAGCCCTATAAAAAAACAGCATTAAGCCAGGCAGAAGAAAAGATTTTTTTCCAAGTGGTGGAAGCTGTTTTTGCCCAGCGGCGAAAGACTGCATTAAATACTTTACAAGCAGCTTTTAAACTACCTAAAGAAGAAATTACAGCACTGGGGCGCATAGCCGGGATAGACCTGTCACGCCGCGGGGAAACACTTAATGAACATGAATTTGCAGTGTTGGCCAAGTTGTTTTATAATAAAATCAATGCTGACTACTGAAAGGTGCAGGCTATATGGAATTTACCAGTCCTTCGCAGGGGCGGCTTACTTTTGAGGAGACTTTTCGGGCTATTACCTCATATGCCGATGAGCAGCCTGAGGAGCAGTATAAATTAATTATTGGTACTGATTCGCAGCCCCATATAGATAATGTCTGCTTTGTTACAGCTATTATTATTCACCGTGTAGGAAAAGGTGCACGCTATTTTTTTCGCCGCATGTACAAGCACTTTATGAATAGCATGCGCCAGCGAATTTACTATGAAACTTACCTTAGTTTAGAGGCTGCAACTTTAATAACGGCAAAGCTGGCCGAAAACGGCAACGAGCAACTTAATGTGGAGATTCATTTGGATGTGGGTGAGCAAGGGGAAACAAAAGAATTAATCAGGGAAGTTGTGGGAATGGTAATTGGCAGTGGTTTTCAGGTCTGCATAAAACCGGATTCTTATGGTGCCAGCAAAGTGGCTGATAAATATACAAAATAAAAATACGCCGGAGAGGCGTATTTTTATTTTACATTGAACGTCCTGCAATAAACTCCCGCAGCAGGTCAAAGCGCCTTTGGCTGTGATAGCCTATATACATTTTAGCTTCGTGGTACCTCTGTCGGGGTAGATTGTGAATCATGCAGATTGCTTCAAGGCAATCGCCAATAATAGTTTCTATAATTAGATTGTTATGTGTTTGATCTTTTATTGAAGAGCCTAATTGTAGGTGAGGAATGGAGCCGGCGAGGTCAATTTTTAATTTATGCCAGGTTGCATGAACTAGAAGTGTTGGGGGAACAGCATAATCTTCCCACGGAACAATATTAAGCATACGGCGTGATATAACGTGTGGCCCATGAGAGGGTGTGGCAATTTTAATTTGTGTAGCCAGCCCCAGTTTTTTGTTCACTAGAAACCGGTAATAGAAGAGTGCTTCCTTATATTGCTCAAGAGGCGGATTATGGGGGTAGCAGTCACACAGTGCCAGGTCCAGTTGCCGCTCTTTTGTCTGCTTAAGCAGTGCTGTTACTTCTGCTTCATATTCCCCTACCATGTCCCCGTCTATAAAGAGGACATAGTCTGCACCGGCAGAAAAGGCGAGGTTTGCGCCCACAGCACGTGGCACATCGATACCGAGAGGTTCTCGAAATGATACTAATGAAATGTTTTGTTTATGGAGTTTATAATAAGTTTCTGCCTCACTTTTTGTTAATTGATTGGAGCCATTAAGGATAACAAAAATCTTATCAATTAAATCAATAGCCAAAAGATGCTCCAAGACGCGACTAAGGCGGTATTCTTCATTTTGTGCCGGAACGACGGCAGCGATCATCTTCTCACCTCCCCTTTATTATATGAGGGAGGGTAGCAGGATGGTGAGTAACAGTAACAATTTATCTGTGCGCATCATAACATAATCTGAAGATGTTATGGCTGGCAGAAAAGCAGAAAGGCAGGGAAGATAAAATGTCCTTTGCAGCAGGGGATATAGTGGGACGCAAATCGTATGGTATGGATATTTTGTTTAAAATTGTTGAGGTTAATAAAAAGAAGCAGGTCGCACTGCTTAAAGGGTTAGATATGAGGCTGTTGGCAGATGCGGAACTTTCCGATTTAGTTTATCCGGAACCACAGATAATCCAAAAATACCGCCAAAACTCTGAAGCTGTGCGCAAAGAATGTATTCATAAAGTCTATCGGAGGCGCAATTTGGAGCGGGAGCAATTGCGTGCTGTCAACAACAATGCTCCAGAAGATTTTTTTTCCTTGCCGGGCAAAATACTGCATCTTGACGGGGATAAGGAATATTTAAATGAGTGCATGAAAGTATATCACTCGTTGGAAATTGATGCTGTAGGCATCTATGTTCCGGAAAATCAGCAGCCTGCACGTGTCTGGCAATTATTGCATCAGCACCGCCCCGATATCCTTGTAATGACAGGTCATGATGCCTATATTAAAAATAAGAATAATGATTTTAAAAATCTAAGTAATTACCGCACTTCGCGTTATTTTGTAGAAGGAGTCTATAAGGCTCGACAGTATGAACCTGGTAAAGACGATTTAGTTATCTTTGCCGGCGCTTGCCAGTCACATTATGAAGAGATTCTAGCTGCTGGGGCAAATTTTGCCAGTTCGCCCCAACGTGTTTTAATTCATGCTCTGGATCCTGTTTTTATTGCTGCAAAAGTGGCTTTTACTTCAATTAATGAATCAGTTAATATTTTTGAAGTTATTAAAAGTTCAATTACGGGCTTAGACGGGGTGGGAGGTTTAGAAACAAGGGGGAAATTTCGCTTAGGATTGCCTAAATCACCATACTAGACAAATTTGCAAATTAACTATTGACAGCTACAAGAAACCGTTGGTATAATAATTTATTAACCTTGACACAGTAAGCTAAATATGTTAAACTTATAATGTAAATATTGTCTGGGGTGATCGCACTTGGCAGCAACGAATGCACTTATGCAGATCAGGCAAAGCCTGGAATCACATGTCGGACAGAAAATCCGTCTGCGTGCCCATCGTGGGCGTCGGAAGACGCTCGAAAAAGTTGGTATTTTGGAAAACACATATCCTTCTATTTTTGTAGTACGGATTGATGAGCCTAATTATTACCAGCGTTTGTCGTTTTCTTATGCAGATGTGCTAACAGAGACAGTAGAGCTGACATTGATGCAGAGGGATAACGGCAAAAAAAATCTAGCTTAACTTATAACAGCCTCAAGGGCTGTTTTTTTTTGCTTAAATACTTTTCCGTAAATACATATTTTAAAAACAAAAACCATAAATATGATAGAGACTATGTAAATTAAGCACATTTTCTACAGTAAGAGCATATAATTAATCGGATAATGCCGCGGGAAGGGGGCCGGCTGATACTGTTTTGCAAAGTGGATGTAAATTAGATGAAAGGAGGCACATTGATGGGTAAAGACGAATTTCTTGCGTTGGAATGCATCACGGATCTGTTAAAAGTGGAGCAGGTCATTGGTGAAAATGCTTCGCAAACTTCAGTTGTGCGGGATGTTACTCTGCCAGGAAGGGTACGTAAAATTGCTGAAGTGGATACTACTCTGCGCGATGTCAAAGGGCGTGTCATTGAAAATAAAGTTATTGTAGAAGGTGTTATCCATAAGCAAATTTTCTTTGTTGATGACGAATCTGACAAATTAAAAGAATTTACTGTTGCTGATGAACGGTTTGTGCATTTCGTAGATGTCCCGGGTGCCATGCCTGGTATGAATGTGCAAATTCATCCGCGGGTAGAATTTGTCGGACACGATTTCATTCGTGAAGTAAAGAAGTATCGGGATGAAGATGTATTAGCAACAGGGGAACTCGATGCAGAGCATAAGAAACCTAAGCCCAAAGTTGATTCTCTTTTCCGCCAAACTGTGGTGCTGGAGATCTTTGCAAAGGTTACAGAGTCTATCCAACTTGATGTGGTAGTAGATGTCAATGGCGTTGACAAAAATAATGTTATAACTGAGCTCTTAAAAGTAGAAAGTGTTATAGGTGAAAATGCTTCACAGGTTTCCATCAGGAATGAAGTTGAATTCGATCGCCCTGCCCGTAAAATCAAAAATATTGATGCACAAGTCAGAGATATTATGACCAGAGTAATTGAAAATAAGGTCATTGTCGAAGGTGTCCTGCATAAGCAAATCTTTTTTGTGGATGCCGGGGATGATGTTGTGCATGAAGTTTCGCTCGATGAGAGATTTACGCATTTTGTAGATGTACCAGGTGCTTTTCCGGGAGCTAATGTGCAGCTGCACCCACGGGTAGAATTTGTGAATGTAGAAATTGATGAAAGAGATCCCACCCGGGGTATTCAAACAGCCATTATTGATTTATTTGCCAAAGTGACTGAAACAGTGCAAGTTGAAGTGGTAACAGATATTATAGGAGCCAGTGTACGTAAAGAATTACTCAAGGTTTCGCAGGTGATCGGGGAAAGCTCAAAACAACACAATATTCAGGCAAACTTAACGGCACCAGCGCCTGTGAAAAAAATTGCCGGACCTCCCGAAACCCGTTTTGAAAATATAGAGACCAGAGTAATAGAAGATAAGGTTGTTGTCGAAGGAGATTTAGTAAAGAACGTCTTTTTCGTCCGTGACAGTGACAGAGCAGAAGTAATGGAGTTTGAAGTCCGCGAACACTTTACACTTTTTGTAGACATCCCCGGTGCAATGCCTGGTCATGTTGTGCAGGTTTATCCCCGTGTTGAATTTACAGACTTTGACATTAATCACGAAGACCGCACCAAACTGCGTCAGACCACAGTAATTGAAGTTTTTGTTAAAGTTACCGAGCATGTACAATTAGAAGTGGTAGTTGCCTGTGATGTAGGCCCCACCCCTTCAGTTACCATCTATATTGTACAGCCGGGCGATACACTCTTTAAAATTGCTCAGCGCTTTAATGTTTCTTTAGAAGCTATTGAGGCAGCCAATCCGCAAATTACTGATCCCAATAAAATTTTCCCTGGCCAGCAAATCTTTATTCCTCGCCGTTAGGTTTAGGGTCAATGGATGAATTTTTAAATCGCGATTCACAGTTAACTGGGAATTGCGATTTAATTTTTGTTGAGAAATACAATTTACTGTTGTCAATATTTTTTCTCCGCCGGCATATGATGAACCGGGAGGGGTAGATGTGACGAATCAAGCTGTCCAAGAGGTAAAAAGAACAATTACTTTAGTTCGATCTGATCAAGCCGGGGAATTAACACTTCCTTTAACAATTACTCTGCCGGGGGAAGTAGAGGAGTTTAAGGAACCGGAAATAACTGTTCTGGAAGCAATGGCCAAGGCACTCAGTGGCGAGTTATTTGTCAGTTTTACACTGCAGCAAGACACCTACTATGTTGTTAAAGAAACGGGATTGGTGGAGAAGGCAAGTTCAAAGCATTTTTTTTCCCATCTGTTAACTGTTGAGGAAAGCCGGCCGGGACTAGAAGCACAGGTGGATGTTGAGGCAAGCTTTGCTGGCGGTTGGCGTGCAGAACCGCTGAATGAATTGGAGCAGACAATGACAAAACTGAATGGTGAGTGCCAGATCCGGCTTAACTATACTATAAGTAGGGAAGATGCCTTAGTAGCAGCAAAGCCTACTGTTTCAGTTTTAACAGAAAGTACTGCCAAAAGTGCTGCAGTGGAAACTGTTCGTTCTCATTTTAAAGATGATCTTGACCTATCACTGCCTGTCAGTTTGAGTGAAACACCGCAGGGTGCGATTAAGGCTACGGCATATTTTATAAATGAAAAGGCTACTTCTATGTGTGGTTGGGTTAAGATCGAAGGAGATGTTGTTGCTTCCATTGTTTACCAGCGTTCAGATAATATACTGCAAAAAGAGACATTTGTATTCCCTATTAAAGAATACATTGAACATGGCGAAGCAAAAACAGGGCAGGAAGCCAAAATAAGCGGGGAGGCAGAAATTTTATTCAATGTGCCCGAGGCAGATAATAAGTTCGTGCTACGCGGTCTCCTATCTCTTAAAGGGACTTTAACAGCTATAGAAAAATTTGATACATCTATGCGCAGCCAGGAAGATGATTTATTCCTTGCTAGTCATCATTTTCAACCAAGTCACCCTCACCCACACCATAAATTTAAGCTGGAAGAAGTAGTGGGCACAGGCTCATCACAAACACTGGTTGAACAGGATATATTTTTTGGCCGCCCGGTTAAATTTGTACGTGAACCTGTAATGGCACGTGTTCGCCACTTACAGCATGAAATAATTCATAATAAAGTTATTGTGCGTGGTATTTTGCATAAAGAATTATTTGCGGTTGAAGCCCATACCGGAGCTGTTTTTGTTCACGAGGTAAATGAAAAATTTGTTCATTTTGTTGATGTTCCTGGAGCTGCACCGGGTATGAGAGCCCATGTCGATGCCCGCGTAGAATATGTCCGTGTCAGGGTTAATCCTGATGCGGTAACTGCACACCAAGCAGCCATAATTGAAATACGTGTAAAGGTAGTTGGCTTTATTAAAAAAGATCCTATACCTCCCCATAAGCCGTGGCCTAAACCAGATCATCCACAACCAGTCAAACCACCGAGAATTTATATAGTACGCTCTGGAGATAGTGTGTGGAAAATAGCCAATATGTTTGGTGTTTCCATGGAATCGATTATTGCAGCCAATCAACTGAAAAACCCTGATCTGATTTATCCAGGACAAAAATTAATTATTCCTTATTAATTAAAGGTCTTTTTTCCCAGTGTAGTGTATTTAGGAAAGAGTTGGCGTTTTGCCAACTCTTTTTTAGTTATTTTGGCAGCATTATCTCAGAGAAAGCAGTTTGCTTTTTGCTCACAGGTAAATAATTAACTATAATAAATGTGAAGATTTTTTAACAATATTAATAAATGTTAAAGGAGGAGATGGCTTGTGAGAAAGAAATGGACAAATTTAATGGTTATAGTTCTTACGCTTTTAATTTCCCTTTTTCCTCTCTCAACTGCGGCAGAAGCTCATACAGTCCGTTATACTTACGGCCAGGCCAAAAATTGGCAATCCGATTCAGTTCCGGCTGTAACGCGTGTGATTATGCCTATGCGTTATGTATTATACCGTGTACATAGCGGCGAGAGCTTAGCTAAAATCAGTCAGCGTTTTCAGGTAAGTATCAGTGAATTGGTTAAGGCAAATAAATTAGTACAACTAAATTTAAGAAACGGGCAATTTATACTGATTCCCCTTAAGTGTTCACTGCTTTTCCCAGATTTGCAGCCTGAGCAACCGGAACAGCCGGAACAACCGGAACAGCCGAAACCGGAGCCGAAACCGGAGCCAAAGCCGGAGCCGAAACCAGAGCCAAAGCCAGAGCCGAAACCAGAGCCAAAGCCGGAGCCGAAACCAGAACCCAAACCTGTAACAGGTTTAAATCAAGCCGAACAAGCAATGCTGGATTTAGTAAATGCAGAAAGAGCAAAACTAGGTTTACACCCCCTTCAGGTTGATTTAGAGTTAGTTAAGCTGGCTCGCTTAAAAAGTCAGGATATGGTCAATTTAAATTATTTTTCACATCAATCACCGACCTATGGGTCTCCGTTTGATATGATGAAGGCGGCCGGAATTTCATATAGAACCGCCGGCGAAAACTTAGCCGGAGCACCGACAGTGCAACGCGCGCATAACGGCCTAATGAATTCGCCTGGACACCGCGCCAACATCCTTAATAGCAGCTATACCCATATTGGCATTGGTGCAGTTAGTGGTGGTCCTTACGGCATGATGTTTACGCAAATGTTTGTCGGGCGTTAGCATATAAACACAAAAGGAGCTGACATTTTTTGTTCAGCTCCTTTTGTATTGGGGTATAAGAAGCATTTTCCCCGGGTGTAAATAGCTGGGGTACTTAATTTTATTAAAATCAATTAGTTGCTGGGGTGTGATATGAAAACGTTTGGCAATTTTTTCAACCGTATCCCCGGGACGAACAAAATAGACTTCCTTGCCAACGTGTTCCGGAATTTTAATATTTTCTTCACGGTCAAAAATAATAACCGGTGTGCCAATGGGTGTCAGGGGATAAATCTCTTCCACATCTTCATTATACATACGTACACAGCCGGCAGTGGCGGCGGTATTAATGGTCCAAGGATTAAACGTGCCGTGGATGCCATGCCTTTGGTAGGTAAATGCCATCCAGCGCGTTCCCAGTCCAGGGTGCGGCCGCGGATTTTTTTCGTAAATTGTATATTCGCCTAGTGGTGTAGGGGTCTCGGGTTTGCCAATAGCTATGGGATAAGTTTTATAAAGCTGACCCTGTAAATAAAAAACAAGCTTTTTCATTTTTCTGTTAATCTCTATGCGTGTCATTTTAGCCTCCAAAGGAATTTATCTATTGTATACTATGAAAAAAATAAACTTTTGCCATTTAACTAATTATAAATAAATAATAAATAAAACTATGGAAAAGATTAAAGTATGGCCAAAATATTGCCAGCTATATTGAAATAATAAACGAGGAACAATATTTGAAGAGCCCTATTTAGTTCAAAAAGGAGTGTGGCTAATGAGTCCCAGACGAAACAGAATAATGTCTGAAGCGTTAAAGGAAGAATTGGCCGAAGAGTTGGGTGTAGCCAATGTAGTACGTTCTGAAGGATGGGGCAGTGTTTCCTCCCGCGACTGCGGTAATTTGGTAAAACTGGCCATTGAACGTGCCGAAAGAGCTCTGATGAACGGACAGTAGGGTTTGGCGTACCGGGTAACCGGTACGCATTTTTTACTAATGTTCGCAATAAAAAAAATGTAGAAAAAACAAGAATTATAGAGAATAGGCTTATCAAGAAAGGAATTTCCATCCTGGTGTGGAATAGTTATACAGATTAATTCAAGATTAAGTTATCCGACTTGGGTAAAATATTAACAGCAGCAAGAGATGGAGGGAACCCACTGTGAAAGAATTGCGCAGTTTAGAAGATGTAAAACAATTTAATGTAAAAAAAGATCGTATTATGTATTCTGCTAATGAGGATGAAATAGTTGCAGGGGCGACAACGGATATTTATTTTATTCGAACTCTGGAATTGTTGCGAGCTGCTGGAAAAGACAACACAGAAGTAACTGCAGAAATCTTTGCAAATGGCGAAGGCGTGCTGTGCGGCATCGAGGAAACAATTAACCTGCTTAAAAATAAAGATGTACAAGTATGGGGTTTGCAAGAAGGGGAAAAATTTGCACAGAAGGAAGTTCTTTTACGCATCAAAGGCCGCTACAGTGATTTTGGGGTGTATGAAACAGCAATTCTGGGGATTTTGGCTAGTTCTAGTGGTTGGGCTACTGCAGCCAGGCGTTGTAAAGAATTAGCAGGTGACAAAGCCGTTATTTGTTTCGGTGCAAGGCATGTACATCCTGCTATTGCTCCCGTTATGGAAAGGGCAGCAATTGTCGGTGGTGTTGACGGCTGCAGTTGTATTTTAGGAGCTAAGCTGGTAGACCGGCAGCCAATGGGTACTGTCCCTCATGCAGTAATGTTAATAATCGGGGATACTTTAGAAGTGGCTGAGTATTATCATAGTATAATGCCGCCGGAAGATCCGCGTATTATTTTGGTTGACACATTTAAGGATGAGGCGGAGGAGGCACTGCGCTTGGCAAGGGCACTGCGCGAAAACTTACACGGTGTTCGCCTTGACACACCTGGCGAGCGGGGTGGCGTTACTCCAGGACTGGTGCGTGAGATTCGGGCTAGGTTAGATCAGGCAGGTTTTTCGCATGTAAAACTTTTTGCTTCCGGCGGTATTGACGAAACTCGCCTGCCGGCATTATTGGAAGCCGGTATTGATTCTTTTGGCATAGGTTCTTATATTTCACGTGCACCTGCCATTGATATGACTATGGATATCAAAGAAGTAGAGGGCCGCCCGGTAGCTAAAAGGGGTCGTATTCCCGGTATCACCAATTCGCCTCGCTTGAAAAAAATATTATAGAGCGGGGGTTAAATAATGGAACGGATAGAAATGGATTTCTTTCTGTACATTTTGTCTGACTATATAATGATAAACGAGTTAGTTTCAGAAAGTTATGCTCGCTTTTGCCTGCAAAAAGTGAGTGTAAAAAATGGCTTACGGCTTGAAGATATGTTCAGAGCCAAAATGGAATATCAGAAGCCCCTAACAACTAAAGATTTTGCTAGTATGATCACGCAATTTTTAAATCGATTTGGTGGGGGGCCATATATTTGCCAGGTTAATGATGAAGAAAAACTGGAGCTAATTAGCTTCAATTGTGCATTTAAACATATTCTTAATAAACATCCGGTTCTTTGTGGGCTGGTGCTGGATATTTTCGGCAGCATTGCCGCGCGTAACTTTCCCTATTGCAAAATTAAAAAGACAACACTAAACCAAGAAAAGTCGGAATATTGTCAAGTGATATTTTATTTAGCTCAAACTGATGAGGCAGAACAAGCACCTGGCACTGTTTATAAACCTGATACAGATATTGTAACCAGCAATGATCTGCAAAAAATGCAGGCAGAGCTTCTATTTAAAGATAGGCAGTGCTTGCAGGAACTAAAACTGCAGCACAGGGAAATGGAAACAGAATATAATCAATTACGCAATGAAATTTTTTCTGCATTAAAAATTGGTGTTTTATCTGTTGACAGTTCAAATAGAATTACTTATATAAATAAAGCCGCTGAGGAATTAATTGGCAAAGGGTATTGGTCTTCAGTTGCTGGTCAAGCGTTGCAAAAAGTGTTGGCAGATACAATAAAAAATAAAATAAGATATAACCAGTACTTACTGCAAATCCCCGCGACGGAGACTGTGCAGTACTATTCTGTTAATACTGCACCATTATTCAATGATGAGAGCGAGCTAAATGGTGCAGTCTGCGTTTTTCAGGATGTTACAGAATCCAAAAAAATGGAAGATGAATTATTGCAGTTGGAGAAGTTTTCACTTTTGGCTGAATTGGCAGCGGGAACGGCGCATGAAATTCGCAACCCTATTACAACGATGCGCGGTTTTTTACAGATTTTGTCACAGGAGTTTAGCCCAGGAACAAAAGGCCATGAATATTGTTCATTATTAATAAACGAAATTGATCGTGTAAATTTTATTATTAGAGAATTTTTACTTTTAACTAAGCCAACAGCTCCGAATCTGAAAAAAACTGATATCCACTTAATTTTAGAGGAAATTTTGCTTTTAATTGAAAGCAAATCTTTGCTTGAAGATGTAAATCTGCAAAAAAATTTAGCTCCACATTTACCGGCAGTCAAGGCGGATCCTGCCCAGATCAAACAGGTTTTTCTTAATATTGCCACCAATGCTATTCAGGCTATGTCCAGCGGTGGAAATTTAACAATTACCACCATGGTAGAAAATGATAAAGTAATAATACAGTTTGCCGATACAGGTACCGGTATGAGCACGGCTCAGCTAAAGAGGATATTTAACCCCTTTTTTACAACTAAAGAACAGGGGACAGGACTAGGGTTGACAATTTCTTACCGGATTATTGAAAGCCATGCAGGTCGAATTTATGCAGACAGTAAACTTGGGGAAGGTACTACTTTTACCATTGAGCTTCCTGCGCTTAATGATTAAAATATATATTCTTCGCTGGAAATGAAACACGCGGTAGCGTGTTTTTTTGATTTAAATGAATCAGCAAGTTGTGTTTAGCAGCAAACTGTATAGGATGGCTGTTTCAAGGTAATTCTATTAAGTGTTGTATTGTAAGAAAATGGGGGGCACTGTTTTGACAAAGCAGCAACAGGGGCAACTAGTGATTATCGGCGGTGCCGAAGATAAAAAAGGTGAATGTAAGATCCTGCGGCGTTTTTTTAAACTGGCGGGTGGAAGGAATGCTCATATTGTAGTTCTTTCTACTGCTAGCTCTGACCCGCATGCAGGAATACAATATCAGCGTATATTTAACGATTTTGGTGCTGAGCAAGTGCAGGTGTTTGCCATTCAGAACAGGGAAGAAGCCGCTAGCACTCAGTTTTGCGATTCTTTAAAAGACAGTACCGGTATTTTTTTTACAGGAGGCGATCAATTACGGATTACAGGTATTTTGGGTGGCAGTGTGCTTGGCGGTGAGCTGTTAAAAAGTTTTGAGCGGGGTGCTGTAATTGCAGGGACCAGCGCAGGCGCCTCAGTTATGAGCGAGACCATGCTCGTGGGGGGCTTAGATGATGCTACTCCCAGTAAGGAAATCATTCGTATGGCTCCAGGCCTCGGTTTGATAAAAGATGTGATAGTTGATCAACATTTTGCGCAGCGCGGACGCATTGGAAGATTACTGACGGTAGTTGCTCATAATCCCTATATTTTGGGAATTGGAATTGACGAGGATACAGCGATTGTTATTGATGGTACAGAAGAGTTTGAAGTAATAGGCTCCGGTACAGTTACAGTACTAGATGGACGTCAAGTTACGCATTCCAATGTGTCAGAATCCAGCCCCGATCAACCTTTGGCATTAATTAATGTAAAAGTACATATTTTGCCAAGCGAATATCGTTTCAATTTATACGAACGTTTCGTGACGATGCCAGCAAAGTAAGGAGGACAAAAGGTTAGAAATGAAGATTTTGGAGCTGCATTTTTTTCCAGGGCGTAATATTTACAGCCACCATCCAGTTATGAAAATGCTGGTGGACTTAGATTCTGCCAAAGATTTTTGCACAAGCTCTGATCCTGCTTTTGCTAAGCGCTTGCTACAAGCTTTACCTGGTTTAGGTGAACATAAATGTTCGCGACGCCGCCCCGGCGGTTTTGTGGAACGTGTTGTCGAGGGAACATACTTAGGTCATGTTATAGAACATGTTTTTTTGGAATTGCAGGAGCAAGCCGGGCTGGGCACAAAATATGGGAAAACTTTTACCGGAGAAGGCCGGTTTGTGAAAATAATAAGCGAATACCGCTGTGAACAGGCAGCTCGCATCTTGGCTGCAGCAGCCTTGGATTTGGTGCAGGCAGTGTTGAAGGGGCGTCTCTATCAGGCGAAAAACGCCATAGCTGCGGCTAAGGAAGCAGCTGCACGCTACTTGCCGGGGCCAAGCACAGCTGCTATTTTGGCTGCAGCGGCAAGGCGCGGTATCCCTTATCAGCAGCTTGCGCCTTGTACGAGTTTATACCGTTTGGGTACAGGCAAATACCAAAAACGTATTGAGGCTAGCCTTAGTGAAAGAACGGGCTGCATAGCTGTTGATATTGCGTGCAATAAATCTATAACTAAAAAAGTACTGGACCAGCATGGTTTACCCGTTCCCTATGGGGAAGTAGCATATTCAGTCAAAGAGGCAATGGCTATTGCTGCTAAAATAGGCTTCCCAGTTGCTATGAAACCGGATAACGGCAATCAGGGTAAGGGTGTTTCTTTAAACCTCAAGAACATGGCAGAAGTTAAAGAGGCTTTTAAGCTGGCGGCGACTTTTAGTAATGCAGTGATTGTTGAGACCTACCTTGTGGGAAGACATTACCGTTTACTGATAGTAAACGGTAAGTTGGTTGCAGCAGCTGAACGCATACCTGCACATGTCATTGGTAATGGCAAAAATACTGTACTAGAACTGGTGGAACAGGAAAACAGTAAATCTTTACGGGGCAATGGACATGAAAAGCCTTTGACTAAAATACCACTTGATGATCTGACCAAAGCAGTTTTACAGCGCCAGGGGGTAAGTTTGACTACTGTTATAGCTGCCGGTAGGCGTGTCTTTTTGCGTGATAATGCTAACTTATCTACAGGTGGTACAGCCTATGACGTAACAGATGCTGTGCATCCTACCCAAGTAGAATTGGCAGTTAATGCAGCTAAATATGTTGGTTTAGATATTGCCGGTGTTGATATTGTTATGCAGAATATTGCTTTACCGGTTTCAGAACAGGAAGGAGGTATTATTGAAGTAAATGCGGCACCTGGTTTGCGCATGCATTTACATCCGGCTGGCGGAGAAAGCCGTGATGTGGGGCGAGCTATTATCGATTCACTCTTTCCGCCTCATCAGCCGGTACGTGTTCCGGTTTTTAGCATTACCGGGACTAATGGTAAAACTACAATTACCAGGATGCTTGAATATGTTATGAGGCGCCTTGGCTTTTTTACGGGTATGTGCTGTACTGACGGCCTTTACTATAACGGGGAAAAAGTAAAGGATGGTGATTTGACGGGTCCCGGCGGCGCCGGTGCAGTGTTGGCACACCCAGAAGTAGAGGTTGCTGTTTTAGAAACAGCACGTGGCGGGATAGTGAAGCGCGGCTTAGGGTATGACCTGGCCGATGTGGCGGTGATTTGCAATGTCCGTGAAGACCACCTGGGGCAGGATGGTATAGACAGTATAGAGGATTTACTTCATGTGAAAAGTTTGGTAGCAGAAGCAGTTTACCGGGAAGGAACAGTTGTCCTTAATGCTGATGAGCCGCATGTTAACCGCCTGGCGGAAAGAGTCTGGTGTAATATTATCTATACTAGCCGCAAGGAAGATAATATTATAGTCAGGCGTCACCTGGGCCAAGGAGGGCGCGCGCTTTTTATCCGGCGCGGTGCTATTCTGGCTGCCCAGGGCAGTCGCGCCATGCTAATAGGCCGCGTACGTGATTTTGCTGCGACTTTTAATGGCTATGCCATACATCAAACGGAAAATTTACTGGCGGCTTTAGCTGCCTGCTGGGGTTATGGTTTGTCATCACGCCAGGCTGGACTCTACTTGCGTAAGTTCACTTCATCACCACAGGATAACCCGGGCAGGGCTAATCTGTTTCAAATTGCCGGGGTAAAAATATTGGTGGATTATGGGCATAACCCTGATGGCTTTGCCAAAATGGGCGAACTGATTAAGAAGATGAAAAAAAAGCGCACATTAGCTGTAGTTGGTGTACCGGGGGATCGTAGTGATAAATTAATAGTGGAAGCAGGTAAAGTGGCAGCGCAGTACTTTGATCAGCTGCTGATAAAAGAGGATGAGGATTTACGTGGACGTAAGGCTGGGGAAGTGGCGGCACTCTTAAAGGAAGGTGCCTTATCTGCAGGAAAAGATGCTGCCCAAATTGCATTTTTCCCTCGGGATAGGGATGCTGTCAGGGCAGCTCTTAAAATGGCTGCTGTTAATGATTTGGTAATAATTTTTTATGAGAAATTAGAACCTGTTTTAGCAGAAATTGCTGCTTGGCAGATAGAAAAGGAAAATACTGTGGAATTAATGCCGCCGCAGGAGACAGTTGAATCTTTTAACCCCGGTATTTTAACTAAGAAGGAATTTAGTATTTGATGGCGAATATTGTGCGCATATGAAACAAAAGCAGGTTAGCGAAAAGGCGTATGCCAAAATCAATTTAATATTAAAGGTAACGGGTAAACGTGCAGATGGCTATCATAATCTGCAAACAGTCTTTCAAAGTTTAGCACTCCATGATGTGCTGACATTCTCAGCGGCTGCTCCTGACGAAGTCAGCCTAAGTACCAATATTCCCACGCTGTCAACAGAGGCGGATAATTTAGTTTGGCTTGCGGCAGTGAAATTGAAGGAGTTCTACGGTATACGAAAAGGAGTTCATATAGATCTACAAAAAAACATTCCCATTGCAGCAGGTTTAGGTGGAGGCAGCAGCGATGCTGCAGCTACTTTACGCGGGCTGGTTCGCTTTTGGCAGCTTCCCTGGGAATGGTCTTCCCTGCAGAAAATCGCAGCGCAATTGGGATCAGATGTGCCCTTCTGCCTGCAGGGGGGTACAGCTTTAGGTACAGGGCGCGGGGAGAAGTTGCGCTCATTAATGCCGTTGCCTTTTTTTTATGTGGTATTGGCAAATCCAGGTTTTGCTGTTTCTACTGCGGCTATTTACAAAGCTTTACGGTCTGCAGAAATAGAGGAAACTGCAAACATTTCAGACATGTTACAAGCTATTGAAGCAGGAGATTGTCAAGGAGTACTTACTCACTTGTCCAATACTTTGGAAATACCGGCCTTTCGACTTTACCCTGCTGTTCAGGTTTTAAAAAATGAAATGGAGAAAACAGGTGCTGCAGTGTTAATGAGTGGCAGTGGACCCACAGTTTTTGCTTTATTTACTACAAAACAGGCTGCAGACGCTGCTAAAGCAGCTTTAGAGAAAAAAGCAAAATGGGTTTATTTAACTACTACTCATGCAGGCATCGGCCGGAGGTAAGTTATGTTTGATGTAATTATTTTAGCCGGAACAGCAAAGCCTTCAGAACTTACTACCAGTGAAAATGTGCATAATAAGGCTTTTTTACTGATTAAAGGCAAGACAATGTTAGAGTATGTAATAACAGCATTACGTCAGGTAAATAAAGTTAATCGCATTGCTGTGGTTGGCCCGCAGGCGGAACTGGCAGAGTTGGCAGAAAAATTTTCAGGAGTATGTGTTGTGCCTGAAGGTCGTAATATTGTAGAGAATATGGAGCAGGGGGCTGCTGCTCTGAAACCAAAACAGCACTTTTTAGTTGCTTCTGCTGATATTCCTTTCCTTACAGCTGCTGCTGTGCAGGATTTTCTGGCAGCCTGTAGCCCATATAGTGCTGATCTTTACTATCCGATAGTCAGGCGTATTGATAATGACCGGCGTTTTCCTGGGGTTAAACGCACTTATGTCAAACTGCGAGACGGTGAATTTACGGGTGGTAATATTTTCCTTGTTAATTCAATGTGTTTAGAGCAGGCATTACCACGGTTAGAGGAAATTTTTGCTTTGCGTAAAAGTCCTTTTCGTTTAGCAGCTACTCTAGGTTGGGGGTTTGTTTTAAAGCTGCTTACTCAACGACTGTCTATTGCTGAACTGGAAAAACGCTTTTCTGCCCTCTTTGGCATTGATGGCAGGGCCGTTATTTCCAGCTATCCAGAAATTGCGACAGATGTAGATAAGCCGTCTGATTTATTATTAGCAAAGCAGCAGCTAAAGTAAATAATTTGTAATAATAAATATATGAGCAAAAATCACATTATATCGTCTATATTTTGCTAAATAACCCTAAGAAAATGGGAAATATTTAGGCAAATTCATGTGAATTTTGTAACATTAGCAATAAGTTTAACGAATATTTTACTTTTGCGATATTTTACAAAGTAAATATTTTCCCAGTAAAAAGCAGGAATTCTTCTTTTTACGTGGAAATAGCAACAATACAACTTGTGGCGGGAAAGGCGGTGATTAAGCATGAAAGTTACCGACGTCAGAATTAGAAAAATCAATCATGATGGTAAAATGAAAGCCATTGTCTCTATTACTTTGGACAATCAGTTTGTTGTGCACGATGTGCGTGTTATTGAAGGTAACAATGGGTTGTTTGTCGCTATGCCGAGTAAGCGCACACCGGATGGGGAGTTTAAGGATATTGCTCACCCCATTACTTCTGAAACACGTGAGATTATTCAGTCAGCAGTTTTACTCGCCTACAACACAGAATTAGAAAGGGAATTAGTTGGTGCATAACGGAGCAACCATGCTCCTGTTTTTTTTTGCTCATATATCAGTAGTGTATCGGAAAAAAATTGATTTTAGTAGAATTGTAGCATTCTGCTTGCAGAAAGGGTAAAATAAATGGTGGGTAGGTAAAGCAAAAGGGGGCAAGCATTTTATGGAAGAGCGAGTAGCAATTATTTTGGCTGCTGGCGCCGGTAAGCGAATGAAGTCTGATCGGCCTAAGGTGCTGCATTCAATCTGTGGTTTGCCAATGGTAAAGCATGTGGCCAATGCTGTCAGCAGTGTATGTGCGAAAAAGATAGTTGTTATTGGTTATCATGGTGAGCAGGTTAAAGCGGCACTTGGAGATACTGTACAGTATGCTGAACAAATGCACCAATTGGGAACGGGGCATGCAGTTATGCAGGCTGTACCGTTACTGCCGGAAAAAGGGCTTGTGGTGATAGTGTGTGGCGACACTCCCTTATTGGAAGCAGCTACCATAGAAAAGCTGCTGGCGGATTTTCAGCAGTCACAGGCTGCAGCTACAATTTTAACGGCTAATGTTCCGGATCCTTTTGGTTATGGGCGCATTGTTCGTGACGAGAGAGGCCAAGTATGTAAAATTGTTGAGGAGAAGGATGCTGCTGATAAAGAGCGTTTAATTCAGGAAATTAATACCGGTACATATATTTTTGATATAAATGCCTTAAGAGAGTCATTGGCAAATCTTGATAATAAAAATGCCCAGGGTGAATATTATCTGACTGATTGTATTGCATATTTGATTGCACAAAAGCAACTGGTTACTACCAGCATATTAGCTGATTACCGGCTTGCCATGGGCGTAAATGACCGGCGCCAACTAGCTGAAGCACAGGCGTTAATGCAAAACCGTATTAATAATAAATTAATGGCTAATGGTGTCACTTTGGTTGATCCACAAACAACATATGTGGATGTAAATGTTGTGGTTGGCAGGGATACTGTAATCATGCCAAATACCATGCTAAGAGGGACGACAATTATTGGTGAAGGCTGTGAAATAGGCCCTAATACTGAGTTGACAGATTGCCAGGTTGGTAATGAAGTTTCTATTCGCCATTCTGTGGCTACAGGGAGTATACTAGAAGATGGCGTAACTGTAGGACCATTTGCGCACCTCAGACCGGAAACAGTGCTGCACCGTGGTGCTAAAATTGGTGATTTTGTTGAAATAAAGAAGTCACAAATAGGAGAAAACAGTAAAGTTGCTCACCTTACTTATATTGGTGATGCTCAAATTGGCAGTGGAGTTAATATGGGTGGCGGTATTATCGTGGTAAATTATGATGGTCGTAAGAAACACCAGACAATTATTAAGGATGGAGCTTTTGTCGGCTGCAATAGTAATTTGGTAGCACCCGTTACTATAGGAGAAGGCGCTTTTGTCGCTGCTGGCTCAACTATAACCAAGGATGTGCCGGCAGGATCGTTATCGCTGGCACGAGCCTTGCAGGTTAATAAAGAAGGTTTGGCCAAAAGATATTTGGCGCAAAAAGAAGAAGAATGATTGGAAAGGCAGGAATAATGTTCCTATTAAGCGAACTTAAAGCAGTTATTATTAGCGATACAGTCAGGAGGGTAAGGTGTGTATAAAAGGAAAAAACTTCACGTCTTCAGCGGCACAGCAAACTCAGCACTAAGTGAAGAAATAGCAAAGCACATCGGTATTTCCTTGGGACAAGCAGCCGTTAAAAGGTTTAGCGATGGCGAAATTAATATTTATATCGGAGAAAGTGTACGCGGTTCAGATGTCTTTATTGTCCAGCCCATCTGTTGCCCAGCCAATGAAAATCTAATGGAGTTACTTATTATGATGGATGCCATGAAAAGGGCATCAGCAAAAAGTATCAATGCAGTTTTGCCTTACTATGGTTATGCTCGGCAGGACAGAAAGACGCGGGCCAGAGATCCGATTACTGCCAAATTAGTTGCAGATTTATTGACAACTGCTGGGGCTAGCAGGGTGATTACAATGGATTTGCATGCCGGGCAAATTCAGGGATTTTTTAATATCCCGGTTGATCACTTAAAAAGCTTGCCAATACTAGCAAATTATTTTCAGCAAAAGAATTTTCAGGATGCTGTGGTGGTATCACCTGATGTAGGTGGTGTAACAAGGGCCAGGGAGTTAGCAGAACGCCTTCAATTACCCATTGCCATTATTGACAAGAGACGTCCAGAGCCGAATGTAGCGGAAGTAATGCATATTATTGGCAGCGTCGAGGGTAAAACAGTAATTATGATAGATGACATTATTGATACTGCCGGCACCATTACCTATGGCGCACAGGCTCTGATTGACCACGGTGCGACAGAGGTTTATGCATGCTGTACACATCCTGTCTTGTCCGGGCCGGCGCTTGAGCGTATAGAAAATTCACCTATTAAGGAAATTGTAGTTACTAACACTATTCCTTACACAGGTGAGCCAAGCAGTAAAATTAAAGTTTTATCCGTTGCGACTTTAATAGGTGACGCAATCATTCGTATTCATGAAGAATTATCAGTTTCTAAGCTCTTTGATTAGCCTAATTTGACTGAGCAGAGAAAATTAGGGTATAATACCAGAGTATTTAGTTTGAACAGGAGAAGGAGGATGAATCATGGAGCGTATGCAAATCATAGCAAAGCCGAGGGCAACTACAACCAAGGGCCAACTCCGCGAGCTGCGGAAAAAAGGCTATGTACCCGGCGTGGTTTACGGCAGAAATAATGATCCCATATCTATTATGGTTGAAAGTAAGGATATTGTTGCTGTTTTAAATTCACCCTCAGGTGCTAATACATTAATAGATTTAGAGGTTGACGGCAGTAAAGCAACAGTTTTGTTAAAAGAGCTGCAGAGAGATGTGCTGCTGGCAGATCGCTTTATTAATGTTGATTTTATGCGTATTTCTTTACTTGATAAACTAGAGGTTCAAGTACCGGTTGTCTTAACGGGTGAAGCAGTGGGGGTAAAGGAAGGCGGCGTTTTGCAGCAGTTATTACGAGAGATAACATTAAAATGCCTTGCCACCAATATTCCCGAACAGCTGGAATTAGATATTTCAGAGCTTGCTGTGGGTGAGAGTCTGGCAGTAGCAGATTTGCCTGTGCCAGAAGGTAGTGAGATTATTACTGATGCAGCAGAAATTGTGGTAACTATCGGTGCGCCACGTCTGGCAGAAACTGAAGAATCAGAGGAAGGCGAGGCAGAAGCTGCTGCAGATGACGATGTTACAGCAGAAGAGTAATAGAGGTCACCATGTTTATTCTTCTTGGTTTAGGTAATCCTGGTCCACGATATGCATTGTCGCGTCATAATGTTGGTTTTCGTGTGGTAGACCACATAAGTGGAGCGGCTAAAATTCCGCTTTACAAGGTAGGCTGCCATGCTTTTTGGGGTAAAGGTATTTGGGCGGGACAAACCGTGGTGCTGGCTAAGCCTATGACTTATATGAATAATAGCGGTAAAGCGGCTGCAGCTCTTTGCCGCTACTTTGGTGTTTCAGCGGCCTCATTGCTTGTTATCTATGATGACCTGGATCTGCCCCTCGGGACACTGCGCTTACGGCAACAAGGCGGGAGTGGCGGGCATAACGGTATAAATTCATTAATTTATAGTTTGCAGACGGAGCAATTTCCCCGTTTGCGTATTGGTATAGGTCGTCCTGCAGACAGGAATGATGTGGTAGAGTATGTTTTATCTTCTTTTTCTGTAGAAGAAGAAGATATGTTGGTATCTGTTCTGGAAACTGCAGTACAGGCATCTAAGCATTTTATCCTGGAAGGTATAGGAGCAGCGATGAACCGCTTTAATAAACGTGGTTAGATAATAGATTTTTTTAAAAACCTGCACTTGTGCAGGTTTTTTTATCTGAGAGGGAATTATATCAACCTTGAATTGCTTTCTTTTAAAAACGTGAAGCTGTTCCCTAGAGAGGCTTGTGCAATGTATAAATTAGTCATTTTGTTGAATAATAAGATATAAATCTACGGGAGCATGCTATGAATTGGTTGCTGGCCGGCCTTGTAGCTGCGGGCATTGCTTATTTGCTGAATCAGTTCACTTATAGGCTGTGGCAAAAATATACTATTATTGGGGCTGTGCCGCTAATAGAAGAAGTTGCCAAAACAATGACGGCTTATTTTTTTGGTGCTGACTATTTTTATACACACTTTATATTTGGTGTAATAGAGGGTTCGCTCGATGCCCTTGCTGACCATGGAGGTTGGCTGCCTGCACTATCTGCAGTGTTTGCTCATAGTTTATTAGGGTGGGTTACTGAAAGGGTCATCAATGAAACAAATATGCTAGGAGCAGGAATTCTGGCAGCCATAATTGTGCATATAGTCTGGAATATAGCTTTGCTCTTTCGTACGGCCAAGAGGTGAGATTGTGCTTATAGTATGGGAATGCAGCAATTGTCATCAGCAAATATGGCTGGAGGCACGGGAAGACAGTCCGCATGTAGCTGCGTTGACGGCACAAGCAGGCGACGATATAATAGAAATTGACCAAGCAGGAAATTTAAGAGTACGCCTTTTATGTGAAGGCTGTTGGGAAGCAGCTGAACAAAGAGATGAGAGTGAGATTGTTTTTTTACAGAAACCAATGCTGCATTAGTTGTCAAACTATTGTAAGCATGTAAACAGGCCTTGCCCGAACAAGGTCTTCTTTGTGTTTTTGTTAATGATAACCGGAGGCTTAGTAATGAAAAATATAGCTGTTGAAATAGCGGCGATGCCGCAACTAAAAACAATTTTGGCGGGCTTAGAAAAGGCAACACATAGTCAGCTACTTTATGGTGTCGATGGCAGTGCAAGGCATATGGTGATGGCTGCCATACGCAATCATACACACAGGCCGCTGTTGATTATTACAGCAGATTCCCTGCAGGCTAATAAAATTTATGAGGACTTATTAGCTGCCTTGGGGGAAGATGATGTTTTTTTGTTCCCAGGAAAGGAACTATTATACTATTATGATTTGTACTCAGAAAGCGGAGATGCTTCAGCACAGCGAATTAATGTAATGAAGCAATTAGCCATGGGAAGGCGCATTGTTGTTGTTACGAGTGTTTTGGGGTTAATTGCTAAGATGTGCCCATTTACGCCATGGCAAAACACTTGTTTTAATGTGCAAACAGGTCAGGAACTTGATTTAGAGCAGTTGGTATCCAGACTGATGGGTGCCGGTTATGAACGTGTTGAAATGGTAGAGGTGCCCGGCCAGCTTTCCGTCCGGGGAGGAATACTTGATGTTTTCCCCATGGGAGAAACCTTGCCTGCCCGTTTGGAGTTTTTTGGTGATTATATAGATTCTATCCGTACTTTTGAGCCTCAGACCCAGCGTTCTGCCGGTTCTCTATCTTCTCTGCAATTAGTTCCGGCAAAGGAATTAGTGATAGTGCCGGCAGCCCGGCAGCAAGCCATTAAATTGCTGGAGGCAGAACAAAAACGACTGAAGGATCAGGTTCAGAAAACTGATAATCTGGAGCGATTACTGGAAAAGTTAACGGAACATTTAGAAAAAATTCGCCACAATATATATTTTCCCAGTATAGAACAATATCTGCTTTACTTTTATTCTCAGCCGGCAGGATTGCTGGACTGGTTCCCAGAGGATACACTGCTTTTTTTAAATGACCCGTTACGCTGCCAACAGGCAGTGGAGCAGCTTGCCAATGAATTGGGGGAGATGCAAAGCACTCTTTTTGCCCAGGGAGAGCTTTTAGCGCAGCAAGTAGAATTAACTTGGGCTTATGAGCAAATACTAGCAAAAACTAAAAAACAAATTATAGCTTTTTCTGTATTTACACACAAAGGAAGCCTTGTTAAATATAGGCAGGCAGTGTCATTATCTGCAAAACCGGTGCCGCGCTTTTTGGGGCAGTGGGATCTTTTTACTCAGGAAGTGAATCAGTGGCGCCAGCAGGGATACCGCGTAGTTATTCTAACTTCATCACGTCAACGCAGTTCCGGCATCATTGAAATATTAGCGGAGCATCAGATACCAAGTGTATATATCTTATCGCAGCCTAATCTTGTGCCCCGCAGCGTTACCTTAATACATGGTGCTTTGGAGAGTGGTTTCGTCTTACCTGAAATTAAACTGGCTATTCTTACTGAGCAGGATATTTTACCGCAAAGGAAAAAACAGCGGCGTTTAAAGCAAAAGGAAGGTATCCGCGTAGGTGATTATCATGAACTGCAAGTCGGTGATTTTGTAGTCCACGAGCAGCATGGGATTGGTCAGTATTTAGGTCTGCGTACACTAGAAGTAGGCGGCATTGCGCGTGATTATCTCTACATTCAGTATGCCGGTAATGATAAACTATATATTCCCATTGAGCAGCTCGATGTAGTCCGCAAATATATTGGCGTTGAAGGGAAGCGTCCCAAACTATCATCTTTGGGCGGCGGTGAATGGAGCCGCATTAAAGCACGCGTACAGGCGTCGGTTCAGGAGTTGGCTAAGGAGCTTTTAGCCCTTTATGCGGCACGTGAGACGGAAGTGGGACACGCATTTTCGCCGGATAGTAATTGGCAGCAAGAGTTTGAGGATACTTTTGATTTTGAAGAAACACCTGATCAGTTACAAGCTATTAAAGAAATAAAAGCAGATATGGAAAAAAGCCGGCCTATGGACCGCCTGTTATGCGGAGATGTGGGCTATGGTAAAACAGAAGTAGCTCTGCGGGCTGCTTTTAAGGCCATTATGGACGGAATGCAGGTGGCATTTCTTGTTCCCACCACTGTTCTGGCGCAGCAGCACTACCATACTTTTACGAAACGTTTGGCAGGTTTTCCTGTGCATGTAGGTATACTAAGCCGTTTTCAGAGTCAAAAAGAGCAAAAAGCAACAATCCAAGGACTTAAAGATGGCACAATAGATTTAGTGGTAGGGACGCATCGGATTCTTTCCAAAGATGTTCGTTTTCGTAATTTAGGCTTACTAGTTGTTGATGAGGAACAGCGTTTTGGCGTTCGGCATAAAGAAAAAATAAAAATGCTGAAAAAAAATGTTGATGTACTGACAATGACTGCTACCCCTATCCCACGTACTTTGCATATGTCATTGGTGGGCGTTCGTGATATGAGTGTAATAGAAACACCGCCGGAAGATCGTTATCCTATTCAGACATATGTTTTAGAGTACTCTGACACACTAATTCGTGAAGCTATTGTGCGGGAAATGGGGCGCGGCGGCCAAGTTTACTTTGTCCATAATCGTATCCAATCAATAGATAAATGGGCTGCCCGATTACGTAAGCTGGTTCCTGAAGCGAAAATTGCCATTGGTCATGGGCAGATGCCGGAAGAACAACTGGAAAAAGTAATGATTGGTTTCATGGATGGCGAATATGATGTCTTGTTGTCTACAACCATTGTGGAAGCCGGTTTAGACATTCCTAATGTGAATACAATTATTATCCATGATGCTGATAAATTTGGCTTGGCCCAACTTTATCAGCTAAGGGGGCGTGTTGGCCGTTCAAACCGCATTGCTTACTGCTATTTAACCTATCAAAAAGATAAAGTTCTCACTGAAGTGGCGGAAAAACGTCTGCAGGCAATAAAAGAATTTACAGAGTTGGGTTCAGGTTTCAAAATCGCTCTGCGGGATCTGGAAATTCGTGGCTCTGGTAATATTTTGGGGCCAGAACAGCATGGGCATATGATGGCTGTAGGTTTTGATATGTATGTAAAGCTGTTAGAAGATGCCATCCGTACTTACAAGGGAACAAAAGAAGAGAAAAAGCCTCTGGTGCGTATTGAGGTGCAAACCAATGCTTATTTACCTGCCAGTTATATATCAGATACAAGGCAAAAAATAGTTTTCTACCAAAAAGTAGCTTCTGTACAGCACGAAGAAGAAATACAAGAGGCAAGGGCAGAGCTTTGTGACCGTTACGGTCCTTTGCCGGTAGCGGCAGAAAATTTGTTGCGTGTTACACAAATTAGGTTAATGGCAGAGGAGCTGTCAATAACCGCCATCACAGAGGAGCGAAGTGAATTACAGCTTCATTTCACTGCACAGCCAATTTTTAATGCCAATCAGCTGCTGACAGTTGCTAAACGACATCAAGGTCGCCTGACTACCGATATGGCAAAACATTTTATCTTGGCAATAAGGAAGCAATTTAAAAACGATGAGCAAAAATTGTTATATCTTCTGGAACTCTGTCGGGAATTAAAGCGCATAGCGGCTTTAAAACAGAACACTAAGTAACAAGATTAAGAGTAGCTAAATGAATAAAAGAGTTATCCGCGATATATACTATGATTAGAGGTTAAGACTGTAATTCTATGCAGAAAAAGGAGGGGAAGTCTGCTTGAAGGCAACAGGGATTGTACGCAGAATTGATGATTTAGGACGTGTAGTTATCCCCAAAGAGATTCGCAGGACACTTAGAATCCGTGAGGGTGACCCGTTGGAGATTTTCGTCGACCGTGACGGTGAAGTGATCCTGAAAAAATATTCGCCAATAGGTGAACTTGGCGATTTTGCTCAGGAATATGCTGATTCTCTTTATGAAGCAATGGGGCATATTGCACTTATTGCCGATAGGGATACAATTATTGCCGTAGCTGGTGCGCCAAAAAAAGAATTTGTGAACAGGCCGCTTTCTCCTGCCGTAGAAAAAGTTATGGAAACCCGGAAGAGTATTCACATCAGCAATACTGCTGAGCATAAGTATTATCAGGAAGCAGAAGAAGATGGCGCTCCTAAATTTATGGAGGAGGTAATTGCCCCGATTATTTCCGCGGGTGATCCCATTGGTGCAGTTATTCTTGGCTCAAAAGATGGCGATGCCAAGATGGGAGATTTGGAAATTAAACTTGTAGAAACAGCGGCAGGTTTTCTTGCCAAGCAAATGGAACAATAAGTAAAAACTAAACATGTTTACTTGAAGGAAGCAGTACTAAGTTGCTGCTTCTTTTGCTTGCTGAAAGGGGTAATATTTTTATTTAATTGTAAAATTTGCTGTAAAATGTTATCCTGATTAAAGAAACATGATCAAGGGAGGAGGATATATGTATCAGATTAATTTAATCGGCTTGTTGGTAAAGGATGTTGAGCAGACTATAGAATTTTATCAAAAAGCTTTTAATTTTCATGTGGTTAGTGGTAAAACGATAAACCCAAAGGGTGAAGCAAGAGCCTTTATCAGAGGCGGCAATATGATTTTGGAGTTGACCCAGCTTGTAGATGGCAAATCCGGCGCACTGGAAGGAGCAATTGGCCATATTGGTTTTTTTGTCGATGACCTGGAAAGTGAAATAGAAAGGTTAAAAAAATTGGGGATTAAACTTGATTCTGATATTCCAGGACACATTCCTGTCAATCAAATTCGTAAGGTTCCTAATGGCCGCATCTTTTATTTTAGGGGCATTAATGATGAATTGATCGGATTGATCCAGCTGGCAGAAGACAGCGCCTTTCGAAAATAGTTCTAACTTTATCTTATGGCGGTAAAATTCATAATATTTTGATTTTGATTGACTTAAAGATACTGGAGTAATATAATTTTAGTAACAATTGGTGCTAATGACAAGCAAATAAAAAGCAAGCAAAACAAATGAAAGGAGCTAAGAAATGAAAGAGGAAGTAAAAAAATTACAAGAGCAGCGCGGCAAACTTTTTAGCGATTTTTACAATCACAAAATACCTGAAAGGCTGTTTGTAAGTGTTTCTGTTTCCAGTCATATTCTTGCTGAATTTGGCGGTTTAGATGTCTTTGAAGTACAATATGACTACTCTAAGCTCGCGGAACCGGCTAAAAAGATTTGTAAAATGATTTATTCCGATACAAGTCCAGTAAGGCCGGTAGGAATTATATCTAGACCCCCTTCTTTTTATCAGTTGCTAGGTTCACAGTCTTTTGTTATGGGTAATAAGGGTTTTGTCCAGCATCCTGAAGTAATAGGTATGTATGAAGATGAGTATCAAGAGCTGATTGCTGATCCCTATGCCTTTTTATTGGAGAAAGTAATTCCCAGGCAGTACAAAGAGCTGGATACTGCTAACCCGGTAAGAGCGCTTAATAGAATACAAATGGCTAAAGCCGCCCTTGCAAATGACTCTGCAACATGCATGCCCTGGTATATGGAGATTATGGATGAATATGGCTACCATAGAGGTGCGCCCAGGGGGTCTGGCGGTTTCACTGCTGCTCCATATGATTTTATTGCTGACCAATTACGCAGTTTTAGCGGTATTAGTAAAGATATTAGGCGGCATCGGGAAGAACTGAAGGAAGCCTGCGAAGCGATTCTACCACTGATGTTTAAAATGGGCTTGCCGTCTAATCCGCATCCTGAAGGTGCTGTGGGGACACCTTTACATATGCCTACCTTTATGAGGGAAAAGGATTTTATGGAAGTGTGGATGCCTACGTATAAAAAAATGTTGGAAAACTACGCTGCGCTTGGTGTGCGTGTTTCTGCATTCTGTGAAGATGATTGGACTCGTTACTTAGACAACCTACTTGAATTACCCGCTGGCACAAAATTAATGTTTGAATATGGTGATCCAAAGCAAATTAAGGATAAACTCGGTAAGAAATTCCTGCTGCAGGGTTTATATCCTATAGATTTAATAAAGCATGGCACTAAACAAGAGTGTATAGATAAAGTAAAAGAACTGCTTGACATTATGATGCCAGGAGGCGGTTACTATTTAGCCCCCTAATAGATTTGGAGAAAATCCTTTTATCTGCTATCATTCAGATCAGGGGGAAGTTTCATGACAAAAAGAGATTATACGCAAGAATTCAAAGAACAGATATTAAGGGAATGCCA
>JAAZJT010000011.1 GCA_012800215.1 Bacillota bacterium
CCCTGGGCTCCAAAAGTATAGTCATGAGTGAAACAGGCTTTATGCAGCACCCCAACACGCATATGATGGAGCCGGAGGATTACGATGCTTTTATCGAAGATCCCTATGCAACTATTGTTGAAACATGCGTACCCAGAGTCTACAAAAACCTTGACTATAAAAAGGATCCTGTCAGGGCAATGTTTGCCATCTCGCAAGCCAATGAATGTCAAGGCAAAGCTGCAGCCATTAGTGCCCAGGTAAGCAAGCGTTTAAGCGACAAATTCGGTTATCCCCGCATGGCTATGACAGGTGGCAGCGGTTATGCTCCCATGGACATTCTATCTGACCAGCTTAGAAGCTTTACCGGCATGTCTGTAGATATTAGAAGAATTCGCGGTAAAGTTAAAGCTGCTCTGGATGCCGTCTATCCGCTCAACTATAAAAAATGCTTGCCTCCAGATATGTCTAAATACACCAGAGACGCATACGTTAACTACCCCCTGCACATGGCAACCTTTATGAGAGAAAAAGATTTTGCCGAATTGTGGTGGCCTTCCTTCTACCGCCAGGTAACAGACTTTGCCTCCCTCGGCATTCGTACCGGCGCCTTCCTGGAAGATGACTGGACAAGATTCCTTGACTATGTTCAAGACCTACCTACCGGCACGCAGCTTAGATTTGAGTATGGTGATCCTAAACTTTTCAAGGAAAAACTGGGTAAAAAGCATGTTCTCGGTGGCGGTTTCCCCATTAAATACTTAACCACTTTAACCAAAGCTGAAATCATTGATAAAACTAAGGAATGGCTTGACATTATGGCACCCGGCGGGCAATATACCTTTGGTTTTGATAAGAGCCCCTTGGTATTTAATGACGTCAACCTGGAGAATCTTAAAGCTGTGGTAGAAACAGTCCTAGAATATGGGGTTTATGACAACCCAGGCACTCCCACCGGAGAAATCTTTAATCAAGAAGATTACACCCATTCCGAATATGTACCCTTTAAGAGCAGAATCTACAAAACATGGGAGCAGTACAAAGAAGAACACCCCTATACTCCGGAAAATGCTAAGCCTATTGTTATGGGAGCGGAAGATGCAATCTTTAACTTCTACTACAGTCTGTGCCAATAATCTCCCAAAAGTAATAAACCTTATGAAAAAAGAAGCTTGTATCCTCAACGAATAAAAACGAATAAATAAAGAAAGAGGAATGCATTTAGTTTGGAACGCATTCCTCTTCTTTTATAAAAATTACTTTGTTATACTTATTTTTTATTCTTTGCTGCGTTTTGCCGAATGGTAGCTATCTCTTCATCAGATATAGCTCGCTCAAAACTGCGGAAACCTGATATTTTAAAATTATGTTTTTCAGCAATGCGTGTTATTTCATCTACCTGCGCAACAGATAAATCACGACCCAGTGTAAAAGGTTCAAATCTTTTTTCTAAAGCTAAAAGCATAGTTTCTGCCATACAAGCGTAAGAAGTGCGCGGTGGAAAGCCAAAATTAAAACCAAAGTCCACTTCACCCGGGACATCCACCACACCACCTTCAATAACCAAAATATCATTACGGAGCTCTACTGCCCGTTTTGATACGTCGCGTGGGCGGGCTACATCACAAACAACAGCTCCTGGCTTAAGATCCATTACATCTATTAGTGCTTCAGCAGAACCGGATACCGTAATAATTATATCTGCTTTCTGTACAGAGCGCTTAATATCAGTAGAAACTTTTACAGCTAATCCTGTATCCCGCAAAATCCGAGCAGCTAGATGGTTAAGTTTATTTCTGTCGCGGGCTAACAATGTTAAAAAGCGTACATCTCTGGCTAAAATACGCGCACATACACTACCTATGGAGCCCGTTGCACCAATCACAAGTACTTCAGCCTGCGCGAGATCAATCCCCATTAAAGCTGCCGCTTTCTTTGTTCCCTGCAAGGCAGTTGCTACTGTATAGCTGTTACCTGTAGTAACTGCAACATTTAAATTTTTCGCTATAGTAATGCCTGCATCACCGATCACAGCAGTCATAGCACCAAGACCTACTATTTTTGCGCCTAACTTCTCGGCAACCTTGCCGGTCTTAATAATTTTGTTAATAACAACTTCTTCCGGCAACTCTACCATTTGTTTGCTTGTAAGCGGACATGTAACAAAGTAGCCAGACGTTTCAGCGTATTGTGACCGCACCCCTGTAATCTCAGACACTTTGAATGGCGGCACTAATTTTATAATACCTTCCACAATTGATGCGGGCCATTTACGCATAAATTTAAATTTGCGAAAAACATCGTCTAACTCGATAGGGTGAATAATAAAAGCAAAGTCTCCCATATAGTCCTCCTAATTTAAGTGTGTAATGCGTGGTGTGAAATTTAGCTGGGATAACCATTTCTCGTATTCGCTTGCTGCCAATTCGTGCTTTTCTCCTGCCAAAGCAACCAGCAAAGCTTCCATTACATTGGTACCAAAGGACCGGCCATTTAACTCCGGTGTAGTAGTAATCAGCGTTTTTACTCCTCTTTCCCGCAGCAACTCCACATCATTAGCGGTGGTAGTATTTGTGATTATGATTTTGCCCTCCATGCTTTGCGGCATATAACGACGAATAAACAGAAAGTCACCGGCAATAATTTGAGCTTCCTCAAATAAATAACCTGCTTTTGGCTTGTTTTCATCCTGTTTTTTTCCCGTCGGATAGAGTAAAGAAAAGGGAAGTTGACTAAGCAGCGGCGCAGCAATACGGGCAATTCTTTCCAGCGCACGCAAAGAACGAAGAGGTATGGGAATACCAATGGTAAAAATTAAATCGCCACATGTTAGACGGCAACCTGCCGCATCTAAAGCTTGTGCCATGCCAAAGCGGTCTGCACCAGACATTATTAGTACATGCGGGGCACCCTCCAGAAGATTAGTTTCTGCTTGTAAGTACTGTATAACTTTCCGCTCCAAAGTATTTTTTAAACCTGAACCGTCAAGAATGGGGGTTTTTTGCGCTGCTTTGACCACAATTTGTGCATCACGCAAAGTATAACGCCGCGTACCTGCATAAACGTAAAGGTCCATGCCTCCTAAGCCAAAGGCATCCACCTTCCCGTCTAATTCCTTGATCATAGCAATCATTTTTTTCATATTACCATCTGTTCCTATCCGCTCAACATGGCAATCTATACCGGCCATGTTCACATCCACAGCATGGTTACGTGTAGAAGAACCTAGACTAATGCTAACAACACGCTTCATTGCTTAACCTCCTCCACTGTATCGTCCACTAGAACATTTAAGATCTTCTCAACTTCTTGAGGATTTACATATATATCTTTTGTAATAGGCGAACGGCCTATTTCCACAGTATAAACATCACTATCTAATAAAGCTGTAGCAAGACGATTCCACTTCTCTGAACAAAATACCAAAACAGTATCGCACTGACGAAATTGCTCTATTATAGTAATAACTTGATTTAAAAAATCAATGCCATTTTTGTCTTTAATCAACTGCCAACGCTCCATATCAGAAAGTATCAATCTATTTTCAATACCAAAAGTGTTGGCAAGGGAAATTAATTCTGCTTTATTTTGCACAGGAAAGGCGATGAGTCCAATGCGCCCACCGCGACGTACATTTCCTAAAGATTCAAGACGGGAAATAAATGTTCTATCAATTTCTAATCTGCTGGCAACTTCCTGTTGTGACAAGCCCTGACTCCTCATGCTTAAAATTAAACGAATGGTATCAATTATTTTGTAAACATTAATTAATTTTTCTCCCACACGAATAAATTCCATTTTCATAGTATCCTCCAGATTGTGCACACTATTGTACACAAAAAATTTTATCATGAATATTCTCTATATGCAAATATTATTTATAAGCCACTTTCCTTTACAACCCTAGTAATGGGAAATTCCACTAACCTTGCAAGAACAAAAAAACCGGGTCAGACCCGGTCGATAGTTTTCAATATTTTTATCACTTCTTCTTTTGTTGTCGCTTTCATTACCTGGTTCCGGATTGAAGCTGCACCCCTTAAACCTTTTAAATACCAGGCTATATGTTTACGCATTTCACGAACAGCAATATGTTCCCCTTTTGCCTGCACAGACAATTCCAAATGATGTAAAGCCATGCTTATTTTTTCACTAGGTTTTGGAGGAGGCAGCAATTCTCCCGTAGCCAAGTAATGAACAGTACGGCTAATCAACCAAGGATTCCCTAAAACTCCCCTGCCCAGCATTACTGCGTCACAGCCCGTTTCCTTCAACATTCTTTGGGCATCTTCCGGGCACCAAATATCACCATTGCCGATCACTGGGATATTTATTGCATCCTTAACCTTTTTTATAAGCGACCAGTCGGCGCTTCCACTATAGCCTTGGGCGCGTGTGCGGCCATGCACAGCTATAGCTGCAGCTCCAGCCTCCTGCACTGCAGTGGCAACTTCCAATAAATTAATGGAGTTCTCATCCCAACCCGTACGCATTTTAACTGTTATAGGAATATCGACTGCTTTTTTAAGAGATTGCACAATAGCAAAAGCATGCTGCGGCTTACGCATCAGAGCACAACCCTCACCCTTTGTAACTACCTTTTTAACTGGACAGCCCATATTAACATCAATAAGGTCCGGTTTATAACGCGCACAAATTACGGCTGCCTCAGCAAATATTGCAGGGTCACTGCCAAACAGCTGAACAGCGATAGGCTTTTCTTTGAAATCTAACATCCGCAGTGTTTGCTGTGAAGTACAGACAATCCCTTTGGCACTTATCATTTCCGTATAAACAAGGGCACAACCCATTTCCAAGGCTAGTTGACGAAAAATACTATCTGTAACGCCTGCCATAGGAGCCAGTATAACTTTATTCTTTAAAGCAACTTTTCCAATCTTCATAGTTACTCCTTTAAAATTTCTCTGATAAACATAGTATAACTCGTATTTATCTTGCAGTTACTAAAAAGATTAAATTAACAGTAAAACAAGGGTAATTAATTTGATTATTGGATCAGTCTATAAAGGAGCAGGATTATCTAACAAGGAAACAGAATAAAACAAATTATATCTAACCGCATATCCTTAGGGGGGAATTTTCTTGTCAAACCAAATTCCAGTCGTTTTTTTGGGTGCTAACTACTACACAGGTCTAGGCGGTATACGTACGTTAGGTCGTCGCGGTGTTCGTGTATATGCTCTTGATTATAACTTCTCTAATGCTTACGGCCTATCCTCGCGCTATGTTTATCGCCGTGTGCTATGCCCCAATATTAATACAGATGAAGAAGCTTTAGTTCAGTTTCTCGTAGATTTTGCAGCTTCTTTTCCCCAAAAACCTGTATTAATTCCATCACATGATGCATACGTGTTAATGGTTAGCCGCCATAGTGATATATTAGCACAGCATTATCTTTTTCACCAGCTGCCGGCAGGGCTGCTGGAGCAAATTATTGATAAAAGAGGGCTCTACGAATTAGCACAAAAATATCAAGCTAAAATGCCCCAAACTTTTTTCCCGGCATCCCCGGAAGATGATGAAGAGGTAGCAAAAAATATTACTTATCCTTGTCTAATTAAGCCTACTTACTCCCACCTTTTTGTGAAAGTCTTTCATAAAAAGTGTTTTGTTGCCGAGAATATGAAAGAATTAAAAGATGCACTGAGCTTAGCACGCAATTTTAATCTTGAAGTCATGGTACAGCAATTAATACCCGGTTTTGATGATCATATTTATCTCTTAGAAGCATTTATTGACCAAAATGGCAATGCAACGCACACCATGACTGCACAAAAATTACGGCAATATCCCGCCAATTTTGGCGTATCAACTTTTACACGTCAATATCCTGTTCCAGAAATAGTTGGGCCTGGGATTGATTTTCTCCAAAAAATAGGTTATCGCGGCTATTGCGAAGTTGAGTATAAAAAGCATGCTGAAACAGGCGAATATTACCTGCTGGAAATTAATGCCCGTCTTAGTTCACTTAATGTTTTGTTCGATGCCTGTGAGATGGAGTTTACTTACATGATTTACAGGGATTTAATTGGACAACCTTTGGCTCCAAAGCATCTGAACAACTATTTAAATCTTGCTTTTTACCATTTCTATGAAGATTTTTTCTCAGTTCGCGGCTATCGACGCTCAAAACAATTAACCTGGAAAGAAATTATTTTGCCGTGGCTTAAATTAAAAAAGGTCTACGCTATTTGGGCCTGGGATGATCCCCTACCAGCATTTCACTTTGTTAAATTGATGCTCGGGAAAACCCTAAGCTCCAAATTGCATAAGTTAGGCAGTTTACTAAAAACCAATAAATAATCTTTAGCAGCAGAAAAAAATAAGCGCCTAAGGGCGCTCTTGCACATAATCCGGAAGGATAAAAAATTCTTCTAAAGGAACATTCAAAACGCGTGCAAACTTTTTAATTAAATCCACACGCGGATATTTTGCCCCACGCTCTATGGTAGATAACATAGAAACAGAAATCCCAACTTCTGATGCCAATTCCATTTGTGTAAGCCGTTTTAATCTGCGTAATGCCCGCAATCTTCTGCCCAGCAATACCGATGACATTTCATCCACACCTCCGCGCATGCAATTCTTTTACTCCTTTGGCTCAAATCTTCGACATAAAAGCATCAATTTCCTGCTTAAATTTAGCAATTATTGTCTAAAAAGATTATGCTATCAGCAGCCAGAATTTCTCTTTATAAATTAGCCTGGCTTCAAAAAGAAGCCAGGCTGAAATATTTTTAATTACAAAAAGAGGCACCCGAAAGCACCTCTTTTTGTCGTTTTATCCAGTTTTACGCATAGTTTCCCATTTGCCGCAACGTCCGCCCCAGCGAGCAAGAATTTCGCCATCAACGGAAATATTAACGATTTCACAAAGATTAGGGCAGCCCTTACATTCAAAACTTGATGCCTGATAATGCATATCTGATATGGCAAAACCCCGAAAATCAGTCTGCCCCTTTTCTTTGACCGCCGATTTAGCTAATAGCGCTGCACCAATAGCCCCCATCACACTAAAGTATTCGGGAATAATAACTTCCACCCCTAATGCTTTTTCAAAAGCAGCACGTATACCAACATTAGCTGCCACTCCACCCTGAAAAACTACCGGTGCCAAAATTTCCTTGCCCTTGCCTACATTATTTAAATAGTTGCGTACCAGTGCATCACATAGGCCAGCAATAATATCGGGGGCAGTATGTCCCATTTGTTGTTTATGAATCATATCAGATTCAGCAAATACTGAACAGCGGCCGGCTATCCGTACAGGGCTGCGGCTCTGTAAAGCCAGGCTACCAAATTCCTCAATGGGTATATTTAGCCTTGCAGCTTGGTGATCCAAAAAGGACCCCGTACCGGCAGCACAAACTGTATTCATGGCAAAATCAACTACGATTCCGTCACGTAACAAAATAATTTTAGAATCCTGTCCGCCTATCTCCAGAACAGTTTGCACATTCGGCACTAAAAACGAGGCTGCAACTGCATGCGCAGTAATTTCGTTCTTTACCGTATCTGCACCCACAACTACTCCTGTCAGTGTCCGGGCGCTTCCCGTTGTACCCACTCCACATATTTCTAGATTCTTACCAGCAACTGCTTCTTCAATCTGCCGCATGCCATCTTGAACTACTTGAATTGGCTGTCCACGGGTACGTAAATATAAATCGACCAGTACATTACCATCTTCGTCAATTACGACAAAATTAGTACTGACTGACCCGACATCAATGCCAAGGTATACCTGCAAAACTAACTCACCTCCTGTTTAATACGACGCTTCTCTTTCATTAGATCTAAAAAAGCTTCTAATCGTGTTGTAATACCTGCTTTCCCTGTCTGTTCATCTAAAAACAGTGTAAGTACAGGAATCCCTTTATCTCGGCTTACAGCTGGCATAATACTTTTAGCCACTATTTCTGGGATACAGGTAAATGGTGCCAATTGAATTACTCCATCGAATCCTTTTTCTGCATAGCGTACAACTTCACCGACGCTGTTCTGCCCATGCCCGCCGATTAATTGATTTAGATAAGGGATCGCAGCAGTCCTAATATCCTTTTCTCCCTCTTCTCCATGAGTTAATGCATTATTCTTCGTCCAATTCATTAAAAAAATGGAACGGTGCACATAAACACCCATATCCCCAAGGATTTTTTCAATGTCATGATTTGCAAAAGGCTCCAATACCACATAAATTTCACCGATTAAACCAACGCGAAGCGGGGTAAAACTATGATCTGCAGGTACCTGCTGCAGATTGGTCAATGCCTCGTCCCGCGCTTCATCAACCTCTTTTACCGAATTAGCCTGGCGTATTAATTCCAGCCCATCCTCATAAACCTGAGTTATCTGCTTCTTAGAAAGGGCCAAGGGTCGCAGCTTATGTAAAGTGCTTTCCAGATCATCTAAAGCTTGTAATTTGCGCCATGCTATTCTGAAAACACGGGCTAAATTTATCCAGCCTCTCTTTTTAATTAGTTTATGCGATTGTCGGAAAAAATCTAGTGGCGAAACAAGCGGTGGCTCTAAAACAATCATGTCAACATTGTATCCCATGTCATGCAGGATCCTCTTATGCAGTTCGCCATAATATCCTGCACGGCAGGGGCCACAGCCACCGGAAGTTAAAATTGTATCTGCTCCCTTTTCCACCGCCTCCAAATAAGTACCCATCAGTATTTTAAACGGCAGACAAGCGAATTCTGGAGAATATTGTACTCCTAGCGAAAGTGTTTTTTTGGTCGGTACGGGTGGGTAGATTACTTCGTGCCCTAATTGTTCCAGTAAATAACTAATCACAATATGTGATGTCCCCATATAGGGAAAGGAAATTTTCACAAGATCCCCTTCTTTCTTTTAATCAAATCTACAAATGCCTCCACCCTTGTTTCCACACCGGCTTCACCAGTATGCTCATCGATGGTTACTGTTAGAAAGGGAATTTTTCTGTCTGCTTTTGTTTCCAGTTCAATCAGCTTGTTTGTCATGGAATCTGGACCACAACCAAAGGCTGTTACGTGAATAATGCCATCTACACTTTTGTCTGTTAAATAATATTTACAGGCCCAAACCACACAATTGCTATAATACCAAAATAAATTTTTATTAAATTTTTTACTCATTCGCTGCAATTCCTGCTTAGGGACCATCTCTGGTGTAACAACATTTACTCCGTATGATTTTAAGATTTCCAGTAAACCAACACTAATATAATTATCATACAAAGTATAGGGATACCCCAAAACAGCCAATTTTATTTGGCCTTTTTGGGGCTGTACTTCTGCGTTGTGTCCTTTTTGCAAAAGGGAAAAAGCCTCAATAGGCGTAAAACCTTGCAATAATAGTTTCCGGTAATGCATAAAATTATACCTGGCACGCCAAATAGCCCGCAAAATCAATAATTTATTATCAGTAAATCTCCTGCCAATACGGAATAAGAAACGATATAGCTCCAGTTTTCCTTTTTTAAGGTCAAGCCGGTTTTCTATAATTTCGGGTAAACCTTTAATAGAGTACCTTACCATATCTGGTAAACCAAGAAACTTTGGACATAAGGTGTTTTTACCATCCAAAGAAACCAGGCGCGGCATAAAGAGAATATCCACTTTATCTTTGAGCGCTGCTACATGGCCATGCAAAAGCTTAATGGGTACGCATGCATCATTAACGGTTTCCTTAATCCCTTCATCTAAAATATCCTTATTTGATTCTGGCGACACAACTACATCTACTCCAAGGCCCTCAAAAAAAGGTTGCACTAATGGGTACAGTGTAAAATACGATAGTGTCCTAGGGATGCCGACCCGCAATGTTTTCACCTGCTCTCTAAAGATATGCTTGCAACTAAAGTAAATACATAAATCTTAGTAGGTTTATTTCGCGAATGACGTCAATATTCCTGCTAATATACATTAACAAGTCCTTACACGCTCTCAGAATAAAAAATCTTTACTACGTAAATACCATGCGGAAAAAGATTTTTGCATAAACTGTGAAACATCCTTCCATCTTTAAATAAAAATTAATACAATAGTCATACATAGGCTTCATAAGATATGGTAAGCTAAATATGCACTAGGGCACAGTAAACTTTCTCCTTTTATTTACTGCGTAACGTTAATTAATTTTAATTGACATAAGGAGTTAATATGACAAAATTACAATCTCTATATCAGGAATTAGAAGCAGAAAGACAGCGCTTGGCCAAAATTATTACAATGACAGGACTAACGAGCGAAGAAACACTTAGGCA
>JAAZJT010000073.1 GCA_012800215.1 Bacillota bacterium
AAAAGAATTTCGAAAACTTTTGGGCGCACACTGGGGGAAAGTGTTGGGGGGCTTTTTAGGTTTACTCATCGGTTTAACTATACTGCTTTTTGGTTTTTGGCGCAGTTTATTGCTCTTTTTCTGCATTGCTGCAGGCATCTATTTAGGACGTTTTTTTGACCGCCATGAGGTGCTGCAGAGTTTACTGCAGCGGTTCTGGCCTGATCGAGATTGACTGGAGTGTACATATGAGCCGACGTGTAGCAAGGGAGATTGCCTTTAAAACTTTATTTCAATATGATCAAGGGAAAAATGAAGCTGAGCCATTTCTCACATCTTTGCTTGCTGAAAGTGGCCTAAACAGCAACCAGGCAGTCTTTGCCAGGGAGCTTGCATTAGGGGCAATTGCAAAGCTGGAGGAACTAGATGAAATAATCCGTCCCTACCTGCAAAACTGGCAGCTGGAGCGTTTACCTGCTGTTGATAAAAATATTTTGCGTTTAGCAGTATATGAGTTAATTTATCGAGCTGACATTCCCATTGCTGTTACAATTAATGAAGCCCTGGAATTATGTAAGATTTATCATGATGAGGAAGCAGCTAAATTTCTCAATGGTGTTTTAGATAAGCTAGCTCGTGGAAGAGCTGCCGCCAAGGAGGAGAATTAGTGTTTTTGGGTATTGATACATCATGCTACACCACGTCCCTGGCTGTCGTTGACACACAGGGGCGTTTGCTTTCTGATCAGAGACAATTATTAAAAGTTCCTCCCGGCCAGCGCGGTTTACGCCAGGCTGATGGTGTGTTTCAGCATTTGCAAAACTTACCGCTTTTAGTTGCACAGGTGAAAGCAGATGTTAGTAAATTTGATTTAAAGGCTATTGCTGTTTCCAGCAGCCCGCGATCGTTGTTTGGCTCATATATGCCTGTATTTGTAACAGGATTATCATATGCCAGGGCATTTGCTAATATCCTGGCAGTACCCTGCTATGAATTATCACACCAGGAAGGACATGTTCTGGCAGGCCTCTGGTCAGCTGAAGTGGATTGGGAGGAGTTCTATGCACTTCATGTATCTGGCGGCACCACAGAGTTACTGCAGGTTAATTTAGCAGATAGAATAAAAATACTGCAATTGGGTGGTTCGACCGATTTACATGCCGGACAATTTATTGACCGGGTAGGTGTGGCACTGGGATTTCCTTTTCCTGCCGGTCCCTCTTTGGAAAAACTGGCCAGCAATGCAGGCAGCCGCCTGATTAATGTGCCTGTTGCTGTCAAGGGTTTGAATCTTTCTTTTTCCGGCCCGGAAACTTATGTACAGCGACTGATAAAATCGGAAACAGTAGAACCGGCACTGGTGGCACGCGGCGTAGAACGCTGTATTGCAGAATCACTGCGTCAGCTTGTCCGTAATGCCAGTCAGCATCATGGAACAAAGCCTATACTTTTTGTCGGTGGAGTTATGGCAAATAAATATATCCGGCAGTATCTGACGCAAAATCTAAACTTAAACTGTGCTTTTGCCGAGGCACTTTATGCCCGTGATAATGCCGTCGGTGCAGCTTTATATGCACTGCGGAAAGCAAGATAAATTTTATCTACGAATAGCAGACAGATTTTTTTGTAAAGAGGAATCTACAAGGAAGATGACGAATAGAAAGCGAATAGAAAAGACGTAGCTAGATTCAGCTAGTTTGTTTTACTAAATTTTTTGTGGAGAGTAAATATTTATGCAGAACGTTCGTATCTACTCTGTAACACAGTTAACACAGTATTTAAAAAATATTTTCGCCGCTGATTCGCAGTTAAATCGTCTGCGTGTGAGCGGCGAAATCTCTAATTTCAAGCATCATAGTTCCGGGCATATGTATTTTACGCTTAAGGATGAGCGGGCTGCCCTTCGTTGCGTGATGTTTCGCAGCGCTAATCAGCGTCTGACATTTAGTCCTGCTCATGGCATGAAGGTTGTAGCCAGTGGTAAACTATCTATTTATGAACGGGACGGACAATATCAGCTATATGTGGAATCAATGCTGCCGGAGGGAATAGGCAGCCTTTATGCTGCTTTTGAGCGCTTAAAGGAAAAACTGGCAGCAGAAGGTCTTTTTGATGCAGCATATAAAATACCAATTCCACAATTGCCGCAGCGGATTGGTGTGATTACATCGCCTACCGGTGCTGCCGTTCGCGATATTATTATTACCATTAAACGGCGTTTCCCGCAGGCAGAAGTGTTAATTGTCCCGGTGCTTGTACAGGGGCCGGAAGCAGCAGGGCAAATTGCTGCTGCTCTGCAGTTTATTAATGACGTGCCTGATGTTGATGTGGTAATTGTGGGACGGGGCGGTGGCTCGCTGGAGGAATTGTGGGCATTTAATGAGGAGATTGTGGCGCGGGCAATATTTGCCTCAGAAATACCTGTGATTTCAGCTGTTGGGCACGAAACTGATTTTACCATTGCTGATTTTGTTGCCGATGCCAGGGCTGCTACACCTACGGCTGCCGCGGAAATGGCAGTGCCTGACCAACGGGTTATAAGGCAATTTTTGCAGACAAGTTATGCGCGGCTGGTGGCAAGATTAAAACAGAAATTGGAGCAGGAGAAACGATATTTAGCAAAGCTGGCTGCCTCACGTGTTTTGACCTGTCCCCTGGAAAGGGTAGAACAAGCCCAACAGACTTTGGATAATTTAGCGTTGCAATTGGAAGCGCGGATGAATTATTATCTGCAGGACAATAAAGCTAAATTAGCTATGATTGCAGGCAAATTAACAGCATTAAATCCAGAAGCTGTTTTAGAACGAGGTTTTTCTATTTGTTATAATCAAAGCGGTAAAGTAATCCGCTCAGCCAGCCAACTGCAAAGTGGCGAGCAAATAAATATTCGTTTGCGCGCGGGGCAGGCGGCTGCTGAAATATTGGCTACAAATTTGGAGGAAGACAATGAGTGAAATAAAAACAACAAAAGAAAAATTAAATTTTGCCGAGGCACTGGGTAAATTGGAGTCTGTGTTGTCGAAACTGGAAAGTAATGATTGCCCTCTGGAAGAAGCATTATCACTTTTTCAGGAAGGTATGGAATTGTTACGTTTTTGCCAAGAAAAACTTAATGATGTAGAAAATAAGATATCTATTTTGCTAAAAGATACGGAAAAATTCATACCCTTTAGCGGTGAGGGGGAGTAAAGTTGAAATCAACCTGGCAGCGAGAAATACAGGTAGTAAATGAGGCTTTGGACAAATACCTGCCTCCCGCCACTACATTTCCTCCAGAAATACATCGTGCTGTCCGTTACAGTGTTTTTGCGGGTGGAAAGCGCTTACGTCCTCTCTTGAATTTAGCTGCCGCTGCTGTTTTTGGTGTTCCCCAGCAGCACGCGCTGCCGACTGCCTGCGCTTTAGAAATGATTCATACATATTCATTGATTCATGATGACCTGCCGGCACTAGATAATGATGATTTCAGGCGGGGACGCCCGGCAAATCATAAAGTATTTGGTGAAGCAGTGGCCATATTAGCAGGAGATGCTTTACTGACTTTGGCGTTTGAAATTATAGCTACCAAAGCACCTGAATTTTTTCCAGCTCAAACTGTAGTGTCACTGCAGCAGGAAGTAAGTAAAGCTGCCGGTATGGCCGGTATGATAGGTGGCCAAGTGGTGGATATAATTTCGGAAGGCAAGCCGCTAAAGGCAGAAACTCTAGAATATATTCACCGGCACAAAACAGGAGCACTTTTTACCTGTTGTGTGCGTTGCGGCGCTATTATGGGGCAGGCGACTGCAGAGGAATTAAACACCCTGACCTCATTTGCCCAAAAAATCGGTTTAGCTTTTCAAATTGTAGATGATATTCTTGATATTGTGGGAAAAGAGGAACAACTAGGGAAAAAAACCGGCTCCGATATTACTAAACAGAAAATGACCTATCCTGCTCTATATGGCGTGCAGAAGGCACAAATTAAGGCTGATGCATTACTAGCAGAAGCTTTTGCTGCTGTGGAACAATTTGGTGACCGGGCTGTTAAACTTAAGCAATTAGCACATTTATTAGTTAAGAGACAAAAATAAACTAAAAAAAAGGAAGTGCAGAGTAAAACTGTCACTTTCTTTTTTGGTAGATATTAAATAATACTTCCAGACCGTCAGCTTTTTTTTCTGTTGCTGTACTTTTTTCGGCTGTCACCGCTTGCGTGCTTTTCTCCTCGAAACTGTTTTTGTTTTCTTCAACCCTTGCCGGACAGGAAGACTTATGTTCTTCCTGACAATTACTAGGCGTTGTGGGGTGCTCTAAGTTTTGGGGCATTTGGTTATAACCCTCCCTTGGCTTTATGATAAAGAGTAATAATCTTAAAAATAGTATAAACTTCTTGTTCATTAGCATTACACTGCTCACATAGATGATTTATTTTTTCCCAAGTATCAGCTTTTTTATAGTAAGTGCTGTTTTTTTCCAATTCAGCGCTGATCCGGAGATAAAGTTCCTTTTCCGGAGGGGTGAACATATCTTCCAGCTGTTTTACAACTGTTTTGGGACGGGGATGAGTTCCCCCTTGGTCGATGTATTGTTCTCGCCAAGCGTGTCCGCTCTTACATTCAATATAAACATCATCATCTGTAGGAATTATATAAAGGCCTGCTTCACCACATTGGATACAAGTCGCCAGTTTTTTTCTATCTTTGGATGATGCCAATGATCTTAACTCCCCTAGCAATTTCGATCGGTTCGAAGGATTGTTGATTAATCCACAAAACACCGTCCTCGTCAATGCGAATATCTAAATCCAATCCAGCCAGATTAAATCTGTCTATGTAGTATGGTGTTACAAGTACAAAGACAGAATTAATTTGTCTTGCTTTTACATTGTTTGTACTGGCTAAATTAGCCTGATTGGCTGAGTTGATGAGGAAGTTGTATGATTTTATTGCACTTTTTTTGTCTCCCATAGTGCTCGACTCCTTTTCTAAACTGTATTATCTGACTCACTTTGTATTATTTTACGATCGCTGTAAATGCGGATATTTTCATCGTTAACGGTCAGACCATCCATGCCCTGAATTTCTACCTCTCCTTTTTCCCCAACTTCGATTACAAGAGGTATTTTAGTGCGGGAGAAAATGCCTTTCTGAAGCTGATTGACACCAATGAGTACAGCTATATTTAACTGGAGCAACTCTGTCTCCTTTACGGCACAAAGGTTGCCCTCATTTGACAAATTGCCCAAAAAAATTAATTTATCGTTCTGCATGATTTTCATTCCTTAATATTTCTTGCAATTTCGCTGCCTTTTCTTCATTGGTTAATGTTTCATCTATGCGCAGTAAGTATAGCTGTGTCAATAAATCTGGAGGAATTTGCCGCTGAAAATTAAGACAGACTTCCAGTTCACTAGTTGTAAATTTGCGCTCTGTCATCGCCGCCACCTTTAAAACTTAATTGTGGTTGACTCATGTTTATCTTTGTCTTTACTTTCGGATACTGTCAGTGTTTTGCCCTTAACTGCCTCTTTTTGCAACTCCAGCATCTTTTGTGTTTCTTCACCTGTATTTAATTTACTGTGCGTCTCTACGTTGATGGATAAATTACGATATTTTTCATCATCCGGATCATACAATTTACCGTCAATATACACTAGCCCGGTTTTATCCAGCTGGATTTCCGGGATATTTTTATTGCGCCGTGCTTTTATCGTAATCCAAGGGTTAGTACACAAACTCATCTTAACATTCTCCCTTTAGGAAATATTTAATTTTACAAGTGAACCTGTCTGTGTAATAACTGAAGTAGTGGAAAGGGTCATATTAGATTGCTGGTTAGTATTTAGTTGATCGATTATGTCAGCCTGCATATATACATCATTTTGCCTTTGACGTGCAGGCACTTCTTTTTCAGCTGACATTTTACTGTCCTCCTTACAGACAATTTACTAAACTATAATATGTGAAAAGACCCAGAGTTGTTCATTATTAGGCCCCTTTTAACGGTAAAAAGGGGCCGGCTGCTGTTTTTATGAAGTAATGGTATCATTATCCAAATTAGTAGAGAAACCAAACTGAGCTTCTAAAACATTGACAATTTGTGCGGCAATAAGAACTAAGATTTGTTGTGTGTTTTGGTTTACAACTTTCTGATTAACAACACTGGCTAACAATACGTCTGGCATTTTAACCCTCCTACTTTATAGTAAGTTAGCATTTTGTATAAGTTCCCTGCACTGCTGTGACCGCCTTATTTGGGCAAAATTGATTGTAGTGCTTTAACCTGATCGAGGCGAGTGGCTCCTTCTGCTCTGGCACCGGCAAGCTTTTCCAATATCTCAAAAGCATCAATTTTAGGCAATTCTTCCGTTGATTCAATACCATGCCCATTAACGGAAAGGTTTAACGGATTAAAAGGCTTGGAATCAAATGTCAAGCCATTTCTGGTGAATCCGATTTTCAAAGGTTCTACTCCTTTCTGTATAGGATTAATCAGTAATTACATCCTGGTCCTCATTGGTGGCGAAACCAAATTGCGCTTCAATAAGACTAATCACCTGGGCAGCAACAAGTACTAAAATTTGTTGTGCGTTCTGATTTACAGCTTTTTGATTAATGACACTTGCGGCAAATATATCGGCATCGCCAAACACTCTTTTCATCTTTACCGGATTTGTACCGGTTGCGTATTGGTAAGCAATTTTTTTCATCTGCATACTCCTTTTGTCAGTTTAACTACACATTAATTCCTTCAATAGTGTCACTGTCATCATTCTCAGCAAAGCCGAACTGAGCTTCAATTAAATTGGCTACCTGTGCAGCGACCAGTACAAGAATTTGTTGTGTGTTCTGGTTAACAGCTTTTTGGTTAATTACGCTGGCAGAAAATAAGTCGCCGTTAAACTGTTTAGACATACTCTCACCCCCTGATGTTCTGCTACATAGTATGATATTTGTTATAGCAGTGACACTATAAAAACAATAAAGATTTTACTCATTTAATTTTTGTATCTCTTTGTATATAGAAAGAAACAAGTTGAGAAGAGATAAGAAAAAACATTCCTTAACTGACTGTTGCCTTGCTAGCGGTAAGGGGAACGAGAGTTGTTTACTGCCTAGCCGTTAAAGTTTAAGGAAACGCTAAATTGCAGTAAATAAAGCTAATGCCGCCTGAGAAAGAATTTGTGGGAAATTTAAAAATATGATACAATGTAAATATCTCCGTAGGTGGCGCAGTATTCTAGTCAACGTGGTCATTTTCGAAGACGGGCCTAAAAATCCGTATAGGGCATATCGATGAAGTTTCTGGTGCTGGCTGCCGACGCCCAGTCGGGGGTTGGTGCTGGGAGTTAAGGGATTGGGGCGATCTGCAAAGGCATGCGGGCGTTGACCCTAGTCCCGTGGAGACCCAAGTATGTGGTGAATTACCGTAGTGGGTAAAGGATTACGGCTTGGGAAGAACCTGTATGCGGTACGCGCTGTGTACAGTGTAGCCTGCCTTGAGTGGTAGCGGTGGAGGCGAATG
>JAAZJT010000074.1 GCA_012800215.1 Bacillota bacterium
CCTGGCTTAGTTTTTTCTTTTCTTCAGCCAGCGGTTCGCCAACACCCTCTGTTATTTTTACCAGACACTTTCCGCAGCGGCCACGACCGCCGCAGGGAAAGTCAAAATTAATGCCGGCATCATTCATAACTTCTTTTAGAGTTGCACCATCTTCTACTTGCAGCTGCAGACCGCCGGGGAAAATAACATTATGCTTGCTCATAAACATCACCTTTCGTTTATAATTCTGTCAAGATTACAAATCGCTGGTACCATAAAGTTTAATGTAATCACCACGAAAATATGTTATACCTAACCCCATAGGTTTATTTTCCTTATTTAATAATTTTTGTTCAACCACTAAAACAGGTAATTCATTATATATATTTAAGTAATATTTAATTTCTTCATCAGGAACCTGCGCATAAATCATTAATTCCTTTTTTAAGGCAAAGGCAGGTGTGGTTTTAGCTAACATTTCAGAAAAGGTAGCCTCTTGAATTTCTTTTTCCACAATGGGCATGCCGCGATAATATAGTAAAAATTTAATATCAAAAGCTACAGGATCACCGTCTGTATAAAAAATGCGTTTAATAGAAATAACGTTTTTCCTTCTCGAGATTTGCAGGTTATCCGCTAATTTTTCATCAGGCATTATAATATTTACTTCTAGTAAACGTGTTTTATCTACAATATTAATGGAGTTTGCCATTTCATCATAGTATAATGTATATTTTGTTAAATCAGGCTTTTTTACAAAATTACCTTTACCTGGAATTGAATAAATATAACCCTCCTGAGCTAAAATTGCCAGGCCCTTACGCACAGTCATACGACTTACACCAAATTCTTTACAAAGCGTATTTTCAGAATCTATGGCATCCCCCGGCTTTAACTCACCGCTGTCAATCTTTTTCCTGATGGCTTCTACAATTTGAGTATAAACTGGAATGACCATAATTATTGCTCCCCTTGAGATATATTTAGCCACTGCAAACAAATTTTGACGCCGTCAAATGCATCGTTGGCAAAAGCATCGGCACCAATATAAGCACAAGTTTTACTGGTAAGGTGGCTGCCCCCAACTATTACTTTAACCTGATCACGTAAATCTGCCTCTTTTAAAGCCTCCACAACCTCTTTCATCGCATCAACTGTATAGGTAAGGATGCCGCTCATCCCTAAAATTTCAGGCTTTTGTTCTCTTACTTTCTTAACAAAAGCTTCTTTAGGCACATCTACACCAATATCAACAACTTCAAAATTATTAGTTTCCGCGAGACCACGAAAGATATCTTTCCCTATATCATGCAGGTCGCCCTGCACAGTACCCAATACAATTTTACCAACTTTGTTTTTCATTTTTGAATAAAATAATTTTGTCATTGCTTCGAGGCCTAAAACTTCTTTAAAAATAAGCCCCGCCATAATAAGATCTGCAATAAAATATGTTTTGTTTTCATACAACTTGCCGACAGTAATCATCCCTTCATTTACTGTCTCCAGCAGTTCTAAGGGCTCAATCCCCGCACGCAAAGCTGTTTCTGACAGTTCCAGCACTTTTTCTTCATCCAACTCACTGACAGCGGTAACAAGCTCCTGCTTTAATTTACCGAGTTCTGACATAATCATTCCTCCGTATCATTGACCTGACTATAGAATAGTAAGCGTAAGTAAAGGGGCTACAATAAAATTCTGCAGCCCCTCTTTAATATCCTTTAATTTTACAGTTAATCTATTGCAATTTTAGACTCTTATTCTTAGCTAACCCAACCCTGACAGATTTTTACGCCTTCAGCGGCATTAGTGGTAAAAGCATCTGCGCCGATTTGCTCACAGGCTTCTTTAGTTACAGGGTTACCTCCAATAATAACTTTTACATTGTCACGAATGCCTGCTTCTTTAAAAGCATCAACAGTATCTTTCATTGCTTCTAAAGCTAAAGTTAACACACCACTCATGCCGACAATCTCTGGGTTAACTTCTTTAATTTTATCGATAAAGGCACTGGCGGGCTGATCAATACCGATATCAAAGACTTCAAAACCGGCAGCTTCTGCCATGCTCCTAAAGATGTTTTTACCGATATCATGCAAGTCACCGGCAACTGTACCTAAAACAATTTTGCCAACCTTGGCAGAGCTAACCCCGCCCAGGGCAGGCTTAAGTACTTCAATAGCGTTAGTAAGAAGTTCTCCAGCAAAAATTAAGTCACCAACAAAATATTCGCCTTTTTCAAAGAGATCACCAACCATAGCCATACCGGCCTGACAAGCTGCAACAGCTTTTTGAGCTTCTTCTTCTGAAGGATTGGTCGCCATAAAAGCTTCTAATTGTTCCAGAACACTAGCTTCTTCCAATTCGCCGACATCTTGTGTTAATTTTTCTAAATCTAACATTTCACTTCTCCTTTTTTAATTTTTTTATTTATCTTTTTTAGGACCAATTTTACCTTTGCGATAGGCAGTAGTGAATTTCCGGCAGTGGCGATCCCGACCCATAAGCGCCTCTGTCGCCAGCAAAGCAGCCATCATATCTCTGTTCAGGGGATCCATGATGGCAGAATCCATGCCTGCATAGATGGCAATGGTAAAGAAAGTAGCGTTAATGATTTTTCTCAACGGCATACTAAAGGAGATATTACTTAAACCAGATGTAATCTTAATTGTAGGATATAATTCTTTAATTTGTTTAAGTGATTCAAGAAAAGTAACCATCGACTGATTATCGGCAGAAAGAGCCATTACCAGTGGATCAACATGAATGCGATCTGGTGTAATATCATATTTTGCAGCTTCTTCTACCAGGTCCTTGGTAATGTTGACGCGTGTTTCCACATCATAGGGAATACCTTTGTTATCACAGGTCAGGGCAACAACTTCCCAGTCAGTTCCCTTCATTAATGGAAAAATAACATCAGTTTTATCCCCTTCTTTAGAAACAGAGTTAATTAAGCCAGGACGTTTAGCATACTTGAGAACTTTTTCAATCATGTTGGCGTTGGGGCTGTCGATACAAAGGGGAGTATCCACCGCATCCTGAACAATATTCATCAGCCAGATGAGGGTTTCCTCCTCGATCTCCGGAGCAGTGCCGGCACAAACATCAATAAAGTCTGCTCCAGCTTCGGCCTGTTTAATCGCTAAGTCACGGATAAAAGCTTCATCTTTTTCAGCGATGGCACGTCCGACTTTGGGGATAGTACCATTGATTTTTTCCCCGATAA
>JAAZJT010000075.1 GCA_012800215.1 Bacillota bacterium
GGTTACGTACAATGTTAGGAACTTGCAGCATAGAAGTGCCAACACCTTGTGCAATTAGGCCGCCCCAGCCATTCTCACGGTAACTGGACACGGCAAAACCAATCATCTGTGCAGAACAACCTACTGTAGCTGCGCCTGCTGCCAAGCCCGAAAGATCCATCATGATGGCTAAAGCTGCGCTGGAAATCGGTGCCGTAAGTGCTAAACCCATTAACACAGAAACAATAATACCCATGGGCACCGGGCGCAATTCGGTTGCACTGATGATAATATTGCCTAAGTATTTCATAAAGGAATCTACGGCGGGCCCAATAATACCGGCAGCAAGAAAACCCGCCAGAATTGTAACTGCCGGCGTAACAATAATGTCTACCTTAGTTTCTTTAGAAACTAATTTGCCAAACTCTGCACCGAAAACAGCCGCTACAAAAGAACCGGCAGGTCCACCTAAAGTAACGCCGGCAGCACCTGTAATGGCGCTGGCAAATAAAACAAGAGGTGGCGCCTTTAAGCCGTAAGCTACGGCAACACCAATGGCAGGTCCATACATACTCTGCGCCACCTTGCCACCGTTAATCAACCAATTCAAAATTGCATTTTCCCCTAAGACAGCTGTCAGCTGTTCCCCGATTGTCTGCAGAATCAAACCAACAATTAAGGAAGCAAAAAGGCCAAGAGCCATTGCTCCTAAGGCATCAATTAAATAGCGTTCCACAGAAAATACAATATTTTTCCGTTCTAGGAAACCTTGCTTTTCCACCAAAATCCCCCTCCAAGCCCGACATAATTTATGCTAAAATTTTTATTTCCCCTGCTTTGCCTGCAGTAACCTGGCCGATAACTGCAGCTGTTACCCCACGGGCAGCCAAGTTCTGTAGCAATTCATTTTCTTTAGCAGCAGGAACAGAAATCAATAAACCGCCAGATGTTTGTGGATCACACAGCACATCCAGTTCCCTCTCCCCCACAGCATTTCCGCTTACTGTTAAACCCAGCTGCACATAATCCCGATTGGCATAGGCGCCACCGGGAACCAACCCCATGCCGGCTGCCCTTAAAGCTCCCGGCAGCAGCGGCACACGGCCAAAGGATAATTCCAGTGCTACGCCGCTGGCCAGTGCCAGCTCCCTGGCATGTCCCAATAGACCAAAACCTGTAATATCCGTGGCGGCAGAAACACCCACTTCCATCATGGCCAGCGCGGCATTTTTATTTAAAACAGACATGGTCTTAACTGCAGCCGCTATTTCCTCAGCACTAGCAAGATTTGCTTTTAGTGCCGTTAATACCAGACCAGAACCAATGGGCTTAGTTAAAACCAGAGAATCATCGACTTTTGCTCCTCCGTTAGTGATCAAATTATCAGGGTGGATTATGCCTGTTACAGAAAGACCGTATTTAGGCTCATCATCTTCAACACTATGCCCGCCTACGATTAATGCGCCTGCTTCAATAACCTTATCGGCACCGCCTTTTAGGATCTCTGCCAGGGCAGCAGTACCCAGTTTTTTTGAGGGATAACAAACTATATTCATTACCAGCCTAGGTTCAGCTCCCATGGCATAAACGTCTGATAAGGCATTAGCTGCCGCAATTTGACCAAAAGTATAGGGGTCATCAACCACTGGTGTAAAAAAATCCAGCGTCTGAACTAGAGCCAAATCTTCACGCAGACGAAACACACCGGCATCAGCAAAGGAATTGCAGCCAACCAGCAAATCCTGGTGTTTCATTTCCGGCAAGTGGCACAGTACCTGTGCCAGTGCCCCGGGGGGCATCTTAGCAGCTCACCCAGCACTTTTTGTCATTGCAGTTAATTTTAATTCATCAGTCATGATCTTCATCCTCTCCATTATTATCAATGTCCAGACGCCAGGCAACACGTTGGTCACCGGAGCGACGCGTCCATTTCAAACGATCGAATGTTTCTAAAAGGGGGATAATGTATTTTCTTGTTGAGCCTAGCTTCTCTCGAAACTCTCCGGCAGTTAATGTTTGCTTTTCTCGAAAATGTTGACAAAGCTCTGCCTTAGCTCTTTGGAAATAGTCATGGTGAAAAGCCAATTGCTCATCCACACGAACCAATTCTTTTTGCCGCGACAAATAATCAACAAACGAGTCCACTTCTGTCTGCATAATCCTTAATTTTTCCGCTACTTCCTTTATTGAGGGAGGTGTAAAGCCACCTTCCAAATACAATTTCAGCATCATTTTCATTTGTTCAGCTTCCTTGGCATTTGGTTCAGGCCGGTGTGAAGTTAAAAAGACCAGATTATCCTGAAGCTGTATGCGCCCCTTTGCCACCATTTCATTAAGCAGCCAATCATAAACTTTAGGTGATACAGCAGGGGGTAAAACTTTTTTCAGTTCGGCACGCGACATGCCTATCGCCAAATGATGCTGCCGGTGAAATTCGGTTAACAACTGTTCTAACAGCTCCTGCCATTTTTGCACCGCCAGCGCATCGATCAGTAAATCACCTGTTTGTTTAATCTCACCCTGCTCCAACAATTTGTTTATGTAGGTTTGTAAAACATCAGGTGCCAAGCCTGCCTGTTTTAATAAAATATTTTTGCTTGTAATACTCTCACGCCGGATACGCTGCAGCAAAGGAACAGCCGGATCACCCTTTTCCAACTCTTTTAGTTTATGCAGAATATCCTTTTGGAACCGTTTATGTTTACGGGGGCTGGCATCTAAAACCATGCCTCCACCAATAGTGAACATGGGGGAAAAACTACGGATAATAAAACGGTCTTTATTCTGTGCTACTAATTTCTTTTCTAAACGCAATTGCACAGGAGCTTCTGCTCCAGGCTGCAGCTCGTCCCGATCCAAAAGAGCCACACGGCCTACTGACCGTCCTGTCCCTAAAAAAATATGTACGCGAGCCATGTTTTTTAGCGCCCGGGGTGCTGAAGCTAATAATTTTAACTTAGCATCTAACAAATATGTAGCTTGCAGCGAACCCGGCGCGGCTATTACACTCCCACGCGTCAGTGTAACTTTCTCTAACCCTGATAAATTTACTGCTGTTCTTTGCCCGGCAAACGCTTCCTCTACCAACACCCCATGAACCTGAATCTGGCGTACCCGCGCAGTGCGCCCAGCCGGCAGAACTTCCACAGTATTACCGGTTTGTACCGTACCGGCCGTTAATGTTCCTGTGGCAATGGTGCCAAACCCAGCAATAGTAAAAACACGGTCAACAGGTAAGCGTAAAGGTGCCTTTTCATCCCTTGCCGGCAGCTCGGCTGTCACTTCATCTATGGCCTGCACTAGTTCTGCCAGTCCTTTACCTGAATGTGCTGAAACCCGGAAAAAAGGCGCATTACTTAAAAAAGTATCTGTTAAAGCCTCGCGTACTTCCTCTTCTATTAAATCCAACCACTCTTCATCTTCGATTAAATCTGTTTTTGTCAGTACAACCAGACCCCGCGCAATCTTCAGTAAATCCATTATTTCCACATGCTCGCGCGTTTGTGGCATTACCCCTTCAGTAACATCTACCACCAGTAAAACTAAATCAATGCCGCCAATACCTGCCAGCATATTATGAATAAATCGTTCATGACCCGGAACATCAACTACACCTGCCAAACGCCCACTGGGCAGTTTAAAGGGTGCAAAACCCAGTTCTATAGAAATACCACGTTTTTTTTCCTCAACTAAACGGTCAGTTTCCTGACCGGTGATAGCTTTAATGAGTGCAGTTTTACCATGATCTACATGGCCTGCTGTCCCGATAATCACGTGAGACACTGAACCACCTCTTCCTTTTCTGCCTCATCAATGGTGCGCGGATCAAGCAGTAACCAGTCATCCTGGATGCGGCCTACCAGAGATGGAGTACCTAGCCGCAATTTTTCTGTCCACTCTGTCAGCTCAAGCCGCTGGTGTCTAATAGCCACTACAAAGGTTGTTAATTTTGTTGTTGGCATGGCACCGCCGCCCACATAAGAGAAATCTTCGCGTACTTCTACCTTTAAAGTTCCCGCTGCGCGTTTTTCTATTGCCTGGGCTAAGGAAAAAGCACGTTCTTTCAGGACAGCAGCCGGCATAGATAACATTGCCAGCACCGGAATTTCTTTTAATGGATTGCCTGTCAAATAGATACGAAGGGTAGCTTCCAAAGCAGCCAGTGTTATTTTATCAGGGCGCAGCGCCCGTAAGAGTTGATTTCTTTTAATTTCCTCAACATATTTCCTTTTGCCAAGTATAATTCCCGCCTGTGGTCCGCCAAGGAGTTTATCTCCACTCAAAGTTAAAATATCTACACCGGCAGCGATGCGTTCCTGTACCAGCGGCTCCTTAGCTAATCCAAAAGGTGTAAGGTCAATTAATAAACCGCTGCCAATATCCTCCATCACAGGCACACCGGTTTCTTTACCCAGTTTTACCAGTTCTGATAAGGGCACTGATGCCGTAAAACCCACAATCTTATAATTACTGGTATGAACTTTTAATAAAAGGGCAGTGTCTTCATCTACAGCTTTTTGATAATCGGCAAAATGTGTTTTATTACTTGTCCCCACTTCAACCAGCTGAACGCCGCCGGCTTTCATAACTTCGGGTATGCGAAAACTGCCGCCAATCTCCACCAGTTCACCGCGGGAAACAATGGCTTTTCTGCCGCCGGCTAAAGTATTTAAAGCCACCAAAACAGCTGCAGCATTATTATTCACCACACAGGCCGCTTCCGTCCCTGTCAGCTTACACAGCAGCTTTTCTATATGCTCATGCCGTGAACCCCTTACCCCCTCCTGCAATTTCATTTCTAAATTGCAGTAACTTACAGCTTCCTGCATGGCCTTTTGCGCAGCAGCAGCCAAAGGGGCACGACCTAAATTAGTATGCAGCACTGTTCCTGTAGCATTAATTACACGCCGCAGCGAGGGTTGGTGCAAAGAATTCAGCCAAGCTTCCATTTGCTGCACTACGCCGTCAATTGTCGACTGCAGCTGCTTTACTTCCTCTTCTGCTGCTGCTTGTAAAATTTTTTGTCTCAACTGTGCCACAACGGTTTGCGCTGCCTGTACTAACAGAGCATGGGGGTAGTTTAAAGCGGCATTCTTCTGCTGGTAGTTTGTCACTACCACATCAACCGCCGGCAAAGCAGTTAAATATTTTTTCCGCCACTTTTCCACCATAGATTTCACCTACTGCCATAATTTCTCTTTCTATTCTCAATTATTATATAGCTTCACTAAAAGTAAAGCAACAGAGACAAATTTGTATCCTGCAGCAGTAACATATTTTCATCTCAGTACTATTTACTTCGCTTAAAATACAGGCGAAAGCAACTGCCATGCTGCGGTTTACTGTCTACATCTACGCGCCCGCCCATAGCCTCCATTAATTCTTTGACAATAGCCAAACCAATTCCGGAGCCACCTGTAGCCCGCGTACGTGAAGGATCCACACGATAAAAACGCTCAAAAATATAGGGCAAATGTTCCGCATCAATGCCTATGCCGGTATCGGCAACAGCAACACATACTTCCTCATTACCTTGGGAAAAAGTAATTAAGACTTTCCCTTTTTGTGGTGTATACTTATAGGCATTAATTAAAAGGTTACTGATTACTCGTTCCACTAATGTCTCATCTGCCAAAGCAGAAAAATCGGCAACCGGTTTTTCTATTTGCAGTGTAATTTCTTTTTGCTGCAGTAATGGGCGGATTCGCTCTGCTTCCTGCGTTACCAGCTCTGTTAGAGGCAGCTGCTTTAGCTTTAAAGCTTCCCGTTCATAACTGTCAATCGTCAGCCCTTGCAAATCATTAACCAGTTTGCCCAGCCTGGCAGCTTCTTCTAATACAGCTTCTATATTTTCACGTTTTGGCTGTAAAATGCCATCGCGGAATGCTTCCAGGTAACTTTGAATTGTAGTTAAAGGAGTGCGCAATTCATGTGAAATATTACCTGTCAGTTTACGGCGCAATTCACTCTGCTCTGCTAAACTGCCAGCCATGCGGTTCATTGCTTCACCTAATACAGCCAGTTCATCATCCCCTAAAATTTCTACCCTTTCCCCAAATTTGCCCTGTCCCCACTTTTCTGCTGCTGCAGTCAGCACTTTTAAACGGCTTGTAAGACGGCGTGCCAGCATACCGGCGATCAAAATGGCAGCCACAATAGCTATTAAACCTGCAATAACGGCACTTTGCCGCACAGCACGGCTAAAAACTAAAGCTTCAGTAGTATAAAGTCCTCTTTGTCCTAAGTGAGTAATTAGTACTCTGCCAACTTCTTTTCCCTGTACAGATAAAGGATAGATATAAGTCAGGCCGCGCTCCTCCTGAACCCTTGCCCAATGCCGCCCATGCATGCCTCGCATCATTCCGCTCAGAGAATCAGCCACCAGCCTTCCGGCTTGATCATAAACTTCTATTTGCGTTCCCGTCGTGGAACCAAGATGCATCGCAGTCAGCCGTATAGCTTGCCATGATGCACTTTGCCTATATAATTCAACCAGCGTATTAACAATTAACTGGTTCTGTTCTTCCTGAACACTCTCCAAATAACGCTGAAAGTTCCTGGTTAAACCAAGATGTGCCAGAAAAGCCGCAAAGATAATTCCCCCTACCGCCAACATTATTAAAGCCAAGGCAAAACGCTGTGAAAGACTTTTCTTCATTTTAGTTGATCCTCAAATTTATATCCCACACCGTAAACAGTGCGAATAAAACGGGGCTCATCCGGTGCAAGCTCCAATTTTTGCCGTAAGTTTTTAATATGGCTGTCAATAGTACGGTCATATCCAGTAGCAAATACCCCCTGAACAACTTCCAGTAACTCTCCCCTCGTAAAAACGCGTCCTGGATTTTTGGCCATCGCTGTCAACAATTTATACTCTGTAGCTGTCAGGTTAAGCAGCTTACCACGAAAGGTAACTTGATGACGTAATGTATCAATCACCAAGTCCCCATTTGCATATTCCAGCACATCAGCCATTACCGCAGAAGAAGGCCGCGCACGCCGCAGCACTGCCAATACTCGTGCCACCAGTTCTGCCGGGCTGAAAGGTTTTACCATATAGTCATCAGCTCCCAGACCCAACCCTAAAATACGCTCCTCTTCTGTATCTTTTGCCGTTAACATAATAATAGGGATATTATTTCCAGCCCGCCGTAATCTTTTCACCACATCTTCACCGGAAATTCGGGGCAACATTAAATCAAGTACCATTAAAACAAATTCTTTACTTTGAGCTAAATTAAAAGCTTCTTCACCGTCAAACGCTTCCGTCACAGCAAATCCTTCTTTCCGCAGATATGCCGCTATGACATGTGTAATTTTCGGTTCATCATCCACAACCAAAATTTTATCCACTTTCTCACCTCGCAAACTCGGGCTTAAAGCAATTTACCTAATTTTAGCAGAAGAAAGAAAGCCGGCGCAAGTCCGGCTTCAATTATATTACTGATTGTTCAGTTGTTTTTACTGATAATAACGGCCATGACCATAACACCCGCCGCCCCGCATGATACCATTTCCTCTGCGCCTTAAACCATGACCGAATCCATAATTGCCTTCCTGCATTAACTGCTGCCGGTATTCCCACTGTTTGGACAGATGCTCTTTCATTTCTGCTGCATCTTCGGCAGTAATTATCCCTGCTTCACTCTGGGCGTCAATTATTTGCTGGTGAAGATTGTGCTCCTGCTGATAGAGCTCATGCAGTTTGCTGTGTTGTGAATCTGTTATTGCCAGTGCTGACGGCACAGCCAAAGCCAAAATAAGTACTACCACCACAACTAATAAAAGTCTTTTTTTCATCTTTCACACCTCCTTTGCATCTCTCTTCCCAGTTTACTTCATACTTTTGCAAATCTGATGAAGAAAATGTGGAGATCTTATGGAGCTACAACACTTCTAATCTGGGATAATCCGACGCGAATAATGGCATTTTAATAATACAGCCTTAGTTGGAAAGGGTGGATAGTTTGGATAAAAAATTCAAAAAGGCCCTTTTAGTAGGCGCTGGTGCCGCAGCAGGTATTACTCTGACGAGAAAATTTGTGCGCAGCGTCATAAATCGTACTCATGATCATGCACTTAAGATATTAATGGAAGATCCGTATGATGAAAATTTATGGGAGCTTGTTTCAGCCTCTACACGCATTGGTTTACAAAATGTATTGGAAACAAACCTTCGTTCAGCTGAAGGAAAAGCTATTGCTCGTCCCATGGGATCCCCCAAAAAATTTCCTAGTTTAGATGATCTTGTTTTTACTTTTGCCCAGCTTTATAATATGCCTACACCCCTGGAAGAAGCAATTGATACAAAAGTAGTCATCGGAAAAAAAGCAGAAAAACCCTTTACTGTGGATATACCAATTATGATTGCCCCCATGGCCTATGGCGAAGCTTTAAGTAAAAAAGCTAAAATTGCCTTAGCTAAAGGCTCAGCCATGGCAGGAACGTCTACCAACACAGGAGAAGGTCCGTTTTTACCGGAAGAACGCCGGGCCGCTAAATATCTTATCTATCAGTATAACCGTGGTGACTGGGGAAAAACGCCTGAAATCATCAGGCAATGTGACGCCGTGGAAATCCAAATTGGACAAGGCGCACTAGGTGGAGTTGGCCATGTGATGTATGCCAAGGATATGGATAAAGAATTACGTGAAGCTTTTAACTTCCCTCCAGGAAAAAATGCTGTGGCTCATTCACGCCAACCTGAGGTAAAAGAACCTAAAGATTTTGCCTTACTGGTAAAGAAATTAAAAGATATTGGCAGAGGAATTCCCATTGGCGTAAAAATGGCAGCCGGAAAACATTTAGAAGCCGATTTACGGATAATTTGTGAGGCCGGAATCGATTTTATTTCCATGGAAGGCGCAGAAGCTGCCACTAAAGCATCCGCACCTATTCTACAAGATGATTTTGGTGTGCCCATGGTCTTTGCCATTGCACGTGCTGCCAACTGGTTAAAAGAAAACGGCTATCAAGACCGCGTCACACTTATCGCCAGCGGCAAAATGCGTACCCCCGGAGATGTCCTAAAGGCCTGTGCCCTGGGAGCCGATGCTGTTTACATGGGTGCTGTTGCCCTGTTTGCTTTATCACACACACAAGTTTTAAAGCCCTTACCATTTGAACCGCCTACACAAATAGTCTGGCATGGTGCCAAATATGCTAATAAATTTAATGTTAATGAGGGAGCAAAATATCTGTATCAATTTTTGCTTGCCTGTAAAGATGAAATCGATAAAGGAATAAAAGCACTGGGCAAAACACGCCTTGCTGAAGTAGGGCGTGAAGATTTAATGGCCCTCAATGAGCTTATTGGTAAGGGCTGTGGCATAAGTATGGCCTATGATCCGTTTCTTCCCAAATAAACTGCCTACATTCAGCAAGTAAAGTGCTCCAAAATGAGCACTTTTTTTATTGCTTACTTCATAGAACTTTTTGACCGCCATCTTCATAATATATCATGAACATTGTAAAAGGAGTAACAAAGATGAGTAATAATTTAGATATTAATAATTTATTGACAGCAATTAATAATGGCGATTTAACGCAAAGTATTAGTCGGCTGCAAAAAGCATTGAGTTCAACTGGAACAAAAAATGAAGAACAAAGCGAAAACAGTAGTCAAGCACAGTTTATTATCCCTGAGAACTATGTAAAACATCTTGATCGGCGAATTAATTTTATTATGGCTCTTCTCCCGCTGCTCTCAGCAGAAAAGCAGGAAAAAGCAGAGGAGCTGCTTAAACCACTTAACCTTGCATTTTTCCTGAACCGTTATATAAATATAGTTAACAATTCCGGCATATAAAATCCGGCCTATTAGCTACTCTCCTCACGAAAGGAGGCGTTTTTTTGGATATTGTCATTAGTTATAAAAATAAAAAATTACAAAAAAAGTTACAAACACCTCTATCTTACGATGCTGAAAAAGTAGATGATCCTGAAAAAAAAGATACTAATAATACTGACATAAAATCAGCAAAAGAAGCTGTACAAAGCATTAATCTCAGTGAAGCTGCTCTTGAAAAAATAATTCCTGAAACAATATTACCTGATAACGACACATTAGAAATTACCGAAGCAATTACTCCTGTAATAAGTGAAAGTGAAAGCGAAAGTATAAACAACACACCTATCCTTGCGGAAAAATTAACAGAGCCGCAATTTACTCTGCAGGAAGAACTTCCCCAAGATGCAAAAAGCATTGAAATTACCCCGCCGCTAAAAACCAACTTAGTAACGCAGGATACTGCTGAAGAATTTTTGCTTCTGCTTATTTTCCTGATAATTTTATCCGCAAAAAAATAAGCAAACTTGCAGTATAGACTTTAATAAAGCGTCAGCTAAAAGTATACAAGGAGGATTTAATATGGATGATTATAAACAAGACCTGCAGCGTCTTTTAAAAAATGTGGATTCAAATAATATTATGATAAAATTAACCAACTTAGTGTGGTAATGGGTGATCCTAAACAGGCAAACCAAGTAGAAAGTATGTTAAAAGGTTTATTGCGGCAGCAAAATAATTCACCTAGAGCTAATCTACTTATTGCGTTACTGCCATTTTTATCAGAACAAAAAAAAGCAAAAGCTGAAAAGTACCTAAAAATATTAAATACTTCTGAATTAATAAATACCTTTCGGCAATTAGAAAAATAAAGCCAGGTATTTTTTTTATCAACTTTACATAGCTTAGGTATAACAACTAAGCTATATTAAATTATGCCGAACCAATCACCAAAGAACGCTACCATACATAATATATCGTGGGTACCCAATTAGTAAATTATATAAAAGAGGTGAAACAAACGATGTCAATCTTTGGTGGTGGCCATGGTGACAGGGACAATAACATTTTCTTAATCTTACTGTTAATTTTACTTTTAGATGATGATCGTAATGAGGACAATTTACTATTATTAATCCTTATCCTGCTGTTGTTTTCTGAAAACAACTTCAATCGTCAAGCAGTGACTTAAAAATACCAGCAACCTCCTTAACTACAAAAAAATATTAAAGCCCTGATTTGCCAAGCAAAATTCAGGGCTTACCTTCAAATTACTATAAACTATAAAATTCCGCTACATGCGGATTTTATAGTTTATAGTATTCCTTTAACAACAACAACCGGCGTGCCTGCATCGGCAGAACCGCTTACCAAATCTGCCAAACTGGCAATCACATCCTCTATGCGCCTTGGAGTTGTACCCTCAGTCATAAGATGATCATGAGTATGGGAGTATTGCTTTTGATTTAAAAGCTGTGCTTCTATTTCCTCTACACTTTTACCTTCAGCATAATAGATGTCAGCTACATATTTGTATTTTATGCCCTCACGGTAGCGCCCATCAAATCCTTCTGTCATACCAAAAACCGGCATGGGATCAGCCAGCTCATAAATACCTGAACTAGGATCTTTATAAGCACCATCACCATAAACCAGAACTTCCACTTTCCGGCCGGTTGCTTCATGAATGGCCAGTTGTAATTCTCTAGCAAAACTATCAGATTCGCGTGGTGCTAGCTTTATCTTATCATGAGCAGACATATTGCTGCCCAGTAAACCCCATTCACTCCAACTCTCCCCCTGGTTACAAAAATCCTTTAATGTCAAACAGTTAGTAAAAACTTGCTTAAGCTTTTGACAAGTTTTTTTACGATTATGAATATCAGCTACAACAATTCCATCAGGGGAAAACTTCACCATCATCTGGGGATCATTACAAAGAAAAATAGTTGCTTTTGCCCCCTGTTTCTCAATAATTTCCTTATACATTGCCGGATAATTAACTTTAGTTATCGGGTGCAGACAGTGCTGTGGATTTAAATCTTCATACATAAAACAATTATTAGTCTGTGCTAAATTTTCAGCCACATCTGGATCAAGAACCTGATTACCCACTTCATCATGAGGGTAAGATAATTGCACCAGCACTTCTCCTTCAGGCACTGCTGCGGCAATTCCTTGCAAAATCATGGAAAAACGATTGCGGCTAATGATAGGAAATACTACTCCAACTTTGCTCTTTTTATTAGTTCCTAGCTTTTGGCTTATTTCCTCAGCCACATCACCAACAGTAACATAATTGTTCTGTGCCCGCGCCAGCACAGATTCTGTAACACATATTACATCACCGTCAGCTAATAGTTCAGCTGCATATATTTTTTTTATCGCCTCTAAAATCATTTTTACTAAATCTGTCCCTGGGACAACAACCCCCATTTTCACGCCAAAAGCCATGGGACCAATATTATCCGGTAATTTCATAATAATTTCCTCCATTCGAAGCAGTATCCTATTTTTAAATTCAAGAATCCCCTGGAGATTCCTGCTTTCCCTGATAAACAAATAATGATATCGAAAGTGCGGACTCTCAAGCAGTATCATTCAAGACGAATTACGCCACATAGGTATGTTTTCCGAAAAACTCGGAAAGTATTGCTTTGAGCAAAAAAATTGCCCCGGCCTAAATACAAGTAGTCATAAAGACAACCTGTGAACCGAGGGTCAGGGTAAACTGAATACGGAACAAATGATATAAAAGACGAACAGACAGCAGGTAAAACTGCCTGTTCGTCTTAACTATTATGCCA
>JAAZJT010000076.1 GCA_012800215.1 Bacillota bacterium
ACGATTATCTCTCAGTTCAGCACGATAAAGCCCAGATGGTGGAGCGCCTGGTGCGTACAGAGAGCACATTTCTGTTGGAAGGCTGGGTTCGTACTGCAGATGCAGCAAAACTAAAAAAGCGAATTTCCGCTTTAAGCGAAACTATTGAGCTGGTAGTACGTGACCCGCAGAAAGGGGAAAATTTCCCTGTAGTTTTAGAAAACAAACCCTTCTTTGCCCCCTTTGAATTTGTGACTCGCCTCTATGGTACGCCGAGCCCTTATGGCACTGACCCCACAGCCTCATTTACCCTTTTCTTTATTATCTTTTTTGGCTTTTGTCTGACTGATGCCGGCTACGGTTTGGTTCTTATGGGACTTGCAGCTTTAGGGCTGCTGAAGTTAAAAGGGGAAAATATGCGCAAACTGATGAAAATCCTTTTTTGGGGCGGCTTGTCTACCATTGTGATTGGGCATTTAGTGGGAGGTTGGTTTGGTTATCAAATACTTGGAGCTCCCCTTGCATTTGATGCCTTGCAAAATCCCTTACTGCTGCTCATCTATGCCTTGGGTCTAGGGGTAGTGCATATTTTCGTTGGTATGGGAGTAAAATTCGTTAACTTGGCCAGAGAAGGAAAGTATTTTGACGCTTTGGCAGATGTGGGCTTATGGTATGTCTTATTAATTGGTTTAGGGCTGCTGGCTTTGCCTAGTACAGCCGAGATAGGTCAATATATGGCTATGGGAGGCGCCATCGGCCTGGTTCTAACGCAAGGACGCCATCAGCCAACATTAATTAAAAAACTTTTGTCCGGACTGGTATCTTTGTATGACGTTACAGGCTATTTCAGTGATATTCTTTCTTATTCCCGTTTACTTGCCTTAGGCTTGGCCACTGGTGTTGTCGGCCTCGCCATTAATACTATGGCCGGACTACTGAACGGGCACCCCATTGGCTGGGTTGCGATGGTGATTTTACTTTTTATCGGACATACCTTTAATTTGGTCATTAATGGACTCGGTTCCTTTATTCACTCCAGCCGTTTGCAGTATATTGAATTTTATAACCGGTTTTACGAGGGTGGTGGGCGTGCTTTTATGCCCTTCCGGTTTAATACACATCATCTTGAGATTCAGTCAGAAAAGTTTCAAGAGAATTAACTGATCAGTGTAAGGAAACAACTATTGCACAGCAGGTTAAAAACGATCACCTGCAAAAAGGAGGAAAAAACTCATGATAGAAACTGGTCTGCTTTTAGCAATTATTGGTGCTGCCCTTGCTGTTATCCTGGCAGGTATTGGCTCCGCAGTGAGTGTGGGGCGTGTAGGTCAGGCAGCCTCCGGCGTGGTAACGGAAGATCCTGATAAGTTTGGTTCAACGTTGATCTTGCAGGCTTTACCTGGCACACAGGGTATTTACGGTCTTTTAACAGGATTTTTAATTCTGCAGCGCACAGGTTTGATTGGCGGAAATGCTGCCGCACTGACAATACAGCAGGGCTGGGCCATGTTTGCTGCAGCGATGCCCATTGCTATTGGTGGTTTAGTTTCAGCTATTGTTCAGGGCAAAACATGCATCAGCGGCGTGCATCTGGTGGCAAAACGTCCGGAAGAAGCCGGTAAAGCTATTATCTTTGCCGTCATGGTGGAAACTTACGCTGTGCTGGCACTCTTAATGTCTATCTTGATGTTGTTTGGGATTCAGGTTTAAGGAGGGCGGCCCGATGTCTGGAGCCGATAAGCTACAGGAAAAGATTATCACAGAGGCGCAAAGTGAAGCGGAAGCCATGCTGGCGAATGCTCGCGCCAAAGAAGCTGCCATAATGGCTAAAGCGCAAGAAGAAGCAGCTGCTAAAGTAGCTAAAATTACTGCCGCTGTAGAGAAACAGATAAATGAGCAGCGCCGGCGCCACCAAACCATTGCTGAACTTGATGCCCGTAAAGCTATTTTGGCGGCTAAAGAAGATTTAATTGAAGATACATTTAAGCAGGCTCTTGCCCGCTTACAAGGTATGGAGACAAAAGCTTACCAGGAGTTAATGTCGAACATGCTCCTTGCCGTAGCGCAAACCGGAACAGAAGAAATTATTGTTTCTGCTACAGACAAACCCCGTTTTACTGCGGAGCTGCTCTCTTCTGTCAATGCAGAGCTGGCCCGCCAAGGTAAGCAGGGAAAGTTAACACTGGCGGCAGAAACCCGTGAGACGCAGGGCGGGTTTATTCTGCGTGGCGGAGATATTGAAATTAATAACTCCTTTGCTGCGCTGCTGCGCATGCAGCGGGATGATTTAGAACCGGAAGTTGCGGCAATCCTCTTTTCATAAATATTGCAAAGTAACCCTCTGAGAGAAAGGAGGCTGGGAGCGTGTCAGACCAATATATTTATGCTGTAGGCCGTATCCGGGTAATGGAAACAAAATTGCTGGATGCCGCAAAAATTAACCGCATGGCCGAAGCACCGGATGCAGAAGAAGCTTTAAAGATTTTAGGTGAAACGGAATACGCAGCACATCTGGCTGACTTGCAGGGTGCTAACCAGTTTGAAGAGGTTTTGGCAGTAGAACAGCGCTGTGTTTATCTGGAGCTGCGCAAAATGTTGCCGGATTCCGCTCTTATAGATTTATTTGCTCATCAGTTCGATTATCATAACCTGAAGGTATTATTAAAAGCCGCCAGGTTAAAAGAAAATCGTGATGACTTATTAATACCCGATGTGGGTAATATCCCCCTGGAAGTATTAGTTATGGCTGTAAGTGCAGGCGACTTTAGTCAACTGCCAGAACGGATGCGTACAGCGGCAGAAAAAATCTCTGCTGATTTTCAGCCGCAGTTAGTGGATTTGCTGCTGGACCAGGCTTTATACGCCGAGCTGTTGGCAGGGGCAAAGCGTTTACGCTCACCTTTCCTGCAGGGATATTTCACCACATTAATAGACTTTTTAAATATTAAAACTTTTATCCGCGTCAAGCGCCTTAATCGTTCAGCTGACTTTTTGGCCGGTGCCTTGCTGCCGTCTGGAAAACTCAATCTGTTAGAGTTGTTGTCATTGGAGGATCCTTTAGATGTAATGGTGGAACGTTTAGCAGACACTCCCTACGTGCAAGTTGTGGCAGCAGGCCTAGCCAGTTATCAGCAGACGGAGACTTTAACACGCTATGAAAAATTAGTGGATAATTACATGCTGGAATTTATTAAGAAGGCTAAGCATACCGTAGTGGGACCGGAACCCATAGTCGGTTATCTTTTAGCCAAAGAAAATGAATTGAAACTGATTCGTATCATTATGGTGGGAAAAATAAATCAGCTGCCTGTGGAAGAAATCAGAGAAAGGCTACGTGATGTCTATGTATAAAGTCGCCGTTGTCGGAGATAAAGATTCCATTCTGGGTTTTAAGGCGCTTGGTGTGACCACCTATCCTGTGACTGGCAGTGAAGAAGCTGTAGATGCTTTGCAGCAAATTGCCAAAGGCAAATTCGCCGTGGTCTGCATTACAGAAGCTGTGGCTGAACAAATTCAACCGCAGGTAGAAGCGCTGCAAAACAAGACACTGCCGGCGGTAGTGCTGATTCCTAACAATAAAGGCACACTGGGGTTAGGGATGGCGCAAATTAAAAGGAATGCAGAAAAAGCCATTGGCGCTGATATCTTATTTGGGAAAGAGGGTAGTTAGCTTTGACCAACACGGAAAATGTGGGTAGGGTAATTAAAGTTTCCGGCCCACTTGTCGTGGCCGAGAATATGCAGGGCGCCAAGATGTATGACGTTGTTCGTGTCAGCGATAAGCGCCTGATTGGCGAAATCATTGAAGTACGGGGCGATCGTGCTTCCATCCAGGTCTATGAAGAAACGGGCGGGCTGGGACCCGGCGAGCCGGTTTACACCACCGGCATGGCTTTAAGTGTAGAGTTAGGCCCTGGCCTGATTGAATCTATTTATGATGGCATTCAGAGGCCCCTCAATGTAATTTATGATCAAGTGGGTCCACGCTTAACCCGTGGTGTGGAGGCAAATGCCCTCGACCGTGAAAAGCGCTGGCATTTTGTCCCCAAGGCTGCAGTGGGTGAAACTGTTAAGCCTGGTGATATTCTTGGCACAGTACAGGAAACAAGTATAGTTGAACATAAAATAATGGTCCCGCCGAATGTATCGGGCACTTTAACTTTTCTTCATGAAGGTGAAGCAACGGTCACAGATACCATTGCCAAAGTGGAGCATGACGGCAGGACAATAGAAATAAGTATGCGGCAGGAATGGCCGGTACGTCGCGGACGCCCCTATACGGAAAAACTATCGCCCACAGAGCCGCTGATTACGGGCCAGCGGGTTATTGATATGTTTTTCCCTGTGGCTAAAGGCGGTACAGCCAGTATCCCCGGACCTTTTGGTTCCGGGAAAACAGTAACACAGCACCAACTGGCAAAATGGGCCGATGCAGAAATTGTGGTGTATGTGGGCTGCGGTGAACGCGGCAATGAAATGACAGACGTTTTAAATGAATTCCCCGAATTAAAAGACCCTAAAAGCGGTGAGCCGCTGATGAAGCGGACAGTTTTAATTGCCAATACTTCCGATATGCCGGTGGCGGCACGGGAAGCTTCCATTTATACAGGCATTACCATAGCTGAATATTTCCGCGACATGGGCTATAGTGTTGCCCTCATGGCCGATTCCACCTCGCGCTGGGCAGAAGCTTTGCGTGAGATTTCCGGCCGTTTGGAAGAAATGCCTGGTGAAGAAGGCTATCCTGCTTATTTGGGCTCCCGTTTGGCGGAATTTTATGAGCGTGCCGGCAGAGTTGTCTGCCTGGGCCAGGATAAGCGCGTCGGGGCGCTAACGGCTGTAGGTGCTGTTTCTCCCCCTGGTGGTGATATCTCCGAGCCCGTTTCGCAGAATACATTGCGGATTGTAAAAGTTTTCTGGGCACTTGATTCTTCCCTTGCTTACCGCCGTCACTTCCCGGCCATTAACTGGCTGACCTCATATTCGCTTTACACTGATAACTTTACTGAATACTTTAAAGAAAAAGTAGGCAGCGAATGGTCTGAAATGCGGGTAGAAGCAATGAAAATTTTGCAGCAGGAAGCAGAGTTAGAGGAAATTGTGCGCTTGGTGGGCATAGATGCCCTCTCGGATGCAGAACGACTTCTTCTGGAAACAGCCCGCTCCATTCGTGAAGACTTTTTGCACCAGAACTCTTTCCATGAAGTGGATACTTATGCCTCCTTGGAAAAGCAGTTCCGCATGATGAAGCTAATTATGCTTTATCACCATGAAGCACAGAAAGCCATTGAGCGTGGTGCCGCGTTGCACGCACTGCTGGAGATTCCCGTCCGTGAACAAATTGCACGTGCTCGTTATATTGCCGAAGATGATTTAAGTGCCATGGACAAAATTGAAGCTGCCATCAGGGAACAAGTTGCCGATTTAACTGGTAATGACCTTGACGCGCAGTACGCGTAGGAAGGAGGAACCGCCATTGCTAAAAGAGTATCGTAGTGTTTCCGAAATAGTCGGCCCTTTAATGCTGATTGAAAATGTGGAAGGCGTTACCTATTATGAATTGGCCGAGATAGAAATGAAGGATGGTTCAATCCGCCGCGGACGCGTCCTGGAAGTAGACGGTGATAAAGCACTGGTACAAGTTTTTGAAGGTACCACCGGGCTTAATGTAAGTGAATCAAAAGTGCGTTTTTTGGGCCACGGGATTGAACTGCCCGTTTCCATGGATATGCTGGGCCGTGTTTTTGACGGCTTAGGCCGTCCGCGCGATAACGGCCCGAGAATTATTCCTGAGCAGCGCCGTGATATTGAAGGATTACCGTTAAATCCTTATGCGCGTGATTATCCTTCCGAATTCATTCAAACGGGGATTTCCACCATCGATGGTTTAAATACACTGGTGCGGGGGCAGAAATTGCCTATTTTCTCCGGCTCCGGCCTGCCGCACAATAACCTGGCTGCTCAAATTGCCCGCCAGGCCAAAGTGTTGGGTACAGACTCCAAGTTTGCCATTGTCTTTGCAGCAATGGGCATTACCTTTGAGGAAGCAGATTTCTTTATTAATGATTTCCGTAAAACAGGATCCATCGAACGTTCTGTCCTCTTTATCAACCTGGCAGACGACCCGGCCATTGAGAGGGTAGCTACGCCGCGCATGGCGCTGACAGCAGCCGAATACTTAGCTTATGACAAAGGCATGCACGTTTTAGTTATTTTAACTGACATGACAAACTATGCTGAAGCACTGCGGGAAATTTCTGCCGCACGGAAAGAAGTGCCTGGGCGCCGCGGTTATCCCGGTTATTTGTATACCGACTTAGCGACTCTTTATGAGCGGGCCGGTCGAATTAGGGGTCTGGAAGGCTCCATAACCCAGATTCCCATTTTAACCATGCCGGAGGATGACAAAACTCATCCCATTCCCGATTTAACCGGTTATATTACAGAAGGGCAGATTATCCTAAGCCGTTCTCTGCACCGCAAGGGAATATATCCCCCGGTGGATGCCCTGCCTTCACTTTCTCGCCTCAAGGATAAAGGAATTGGTAAGGATAAAACACGGGAAGATCATTCCGACGTTTTAAATCAGCTTTATGCTGCTTATGCCCGTGGTAAAGAAGCAGAGGAACTGGCAGCTATTTTAGGTGAAGCAGCTCTTTCAGATGCAGATAAACTTTTTGCCAAATTCGCTAATGAATTTGAAGCCCGCTTTGTTAATCAGGGTATCAATGAAGATCGCAGTATTATAGATACACTGACTATTGGCTGGGATCTGCTTAAAATGCTGCCGCGTGCTGAATTAAAACGGATACGTGACGAATACCTGGATAAATACCTGCCCGCTGAGGAGGAATAGGGATGGAGATTCGCGTCAATCCAACCCGCATGGAGTTAAACCGCTTGCGCGGCCGCCTGCAGATGGCTGTACGCGGGCATAAACTACTGAAAGATAAGCGCGATGAATTAATGCGTCAATTTCTCGATTTAATTAAGGAAAATAAAAGACTGCGGGAAGAACTGGAAGGACAGCTTTCCCGCTCCTTTGCCAACTTTCTTTTAGCCAGCGCTGTCATGAGCAGGGAAACACTAGAGGAAGCTCTGATGTATCCTACAGCTGATCTGACGGTAGAGGTGGAAACGGAAAACATTATGAGTGTCCGTGCACCGAAAATAACGGTGGTGGAGAAAGACGTCCAGGAAACCGCTCCCTACGGCTTTGCCACTACTTCCGGGGAGCTTGATTCCTCCATTGCCACACTGACCAAGGTAATGACAAAGCTCATTGAACTAGCCGCCTTAGAAAAGAAAGTACATTTCCTGGCCGATGAAATTGACAAAACAAGACGGCGGGTAAATGCGTTAGAACATGTAATGATTCCCGAACTGGAACAGACTATCCGCTATATACGCATGAAACTGGATGAAAGTGAACGCAGCACTTTGACCCGCCTGATGAAAATCAAAGAGATAGTACGTGCTTAAAAAAGACCCCTTGGGGTCTTTTTTTTTTGCCTTTTAAATGCCTTTTATAGGTTTAATCCAGGCAAAATATGCCAATCATATAGTATGAGGAAGGTGAGAATTGTGGTGTATGTGGGAAAAAAAATTGCACTTATTTTAATCTTAACCATTATGGCCTGTGTTGTTTATCAGCTGCCGCAGAGGGAAGTGGAAGGCATTGAAGCACTATCGATGATAGTTGAAACAACGGGAGCAGAAATTGCAGAAGGGGAAGTACAGTTTTTTGCTGTACTTAACCAGAAGTTTTGTGATCTGGCAGAATTGGAAGAAATATTACGGGAAGTTGCTGCTTTGACTGGGTTGGATGTAAATGAAGTGGAAAAAAGCGAAGGCGAAACATTTCGTGTCGTGGATACTTATGGTAAAACTGCTAGTGGCCTAAGCGGCCACCTGGTGGTGCAGAGTAATCCCGGTGACGGAGAAGAAGTACTGCCCCAGACTTATCTCTTATTAGTCTGCGGAGAGGCTTCCAGAGAAGACTTAGCTGCAGAAATTGCAAATTTAAATCAGACTTTGACAGAGTATGCACCTAACGGTCAGCTTACCTATTACTTAACGGGATATTTTGCAGGACAGCCGGGGCAGAAAGAAATGGAGAAAATGGCGCGTCGCGGCCTTTCCGCTGTGCGCGGCAAAGTGGTAGAAGGCATGCAAAACGAAGACCTTGTCAGCCTCACCGGTTATACACCACTTTTGACGCAGTATATGACCTCAGCAGGGAAGCGAATTAACCTGAATATTGCCATCCGCTATGATGATTACCTGCAGAAAACAGTAGTTTCTGCAGGGTTTCCGCTTATTCACTCCCCTTATTAAGGTTAAAATTTCTCTGCTCAAGCCTACTTTTTCTTTGTTTCTTTTGTCTGTTAATTAACATTAATAACAGTATAAAGAAGAGCTGCTCGTCAAAAGATAAAAGAGAGAAAAACGGCAGGAGAGGAGGCTAGAATTATGTGAGTGGCATTATTTCAATAGAAGGTGGCGTGCCTTTACAGGGGCGTATTCGTGTAGAAGGGGCAAAAAATGCCTGTCTGCCCATCATGGCTGCATCACTGCTATGTGCAGGAGAGGTAACGTTAAGGGAAATTCCTGCGTTAGAAGATGTATTTAATATGTGTAAAGTCCTAGAAGCCTTAGGGGCAAAGACAAAATATGATGCAGCGCAAAAAAAGCTAATTATTAATTCTGAGGGTCCTTTGCAGACAGAAGCTCCTTATGAATTAGTAAGAAAAATGCGTGCTTCTTTTTTAGTTATAGGCCCGCTTTTAGCACGTATTGGCAGGGCGCGTGTTTCTCTGCCCGGCGGTTGTGCCATTGGCATTCGTCCCATTGATCTGCACCTTAAGGGGCTAAAAGCCATGGGGGCAGAAGTAATTATTGGTCATGGATTTATAGAAACAGTTTCTAACAGGCTTTGCGGCGAGCGAATTTATTTAGATTTTCCCAGTGTGGGTGCCACGGAAAATATTATGATGGCCGCAGCTTTGGCTGAAGGAATAACAGTTATTGAAAATGCGGCTGAAGAGCCTGAAGTTGTTGATTTGGCCCGTTTTATTAATTCTATGGGTGGGCGTGTAAGCGGTGCCGGCACCGATACCATCCGTATACACGGTGTTTCTTCCCTCAACTGCACCGATTATACTATCATCCCCGATCGTATTGAAGCAGGAACCTTTATGTTAAGTGCTGCTATCACCGGCGGAGAAGTTACAGTGGAAAATGTAATTCCTACTCACTTAACACCGCTGCTGGCAAAACTAAGAGAAGCAGGCTGTCAGGTCGTGGAGGAAGAAGGTCTTATCCATATTAGTCGTACCGGCCCTATCCGGGCAGTAGATATTAAAACTCTGCCCTATCCAGGCTTCCCCACAGATTTACAGTCGCCGATGATGGCTTTGCTTACTTATGCCAAAGGTACTTCTGTCATTACAGAAACAGTCTTTGAAAATCGTTTTATGCATGTGGACGAGCTGCGCCGCATGGGGGCACAAATTAAAATAGAAAGTAATTGCGCCGTTGTTTCCGGGCGGGAAAAGCTTTATGGTGCTCCCGTTAAGGCTACCGATTTACGAGCCGGTGCTGCTTTGGTTTTAGCCGGATTAGCAGCCCAGGGCAGAACCGATGTAAGTGCCATCTACCATATTGACAGAGGTTACAGTAATTTTACAGAAAAACTAGCCAGCCTAGGAGCGAAAATAAAACGCATCGAACAGCCGTGGTAGCGGCTGTTCTCTATTTATAGCCTGTCCCATAAATTTGTTCTAGACAAGCCTGCTGCGGCATATAAATACTTTAGCCGCTAAGGAGGCATGTGCATGAAAAAATTAGTTTCTTTTTTCTTTTTGCTGACAGTCTTTTTAATTATTATTCTGCCTACGCTCATTGCGCGTGGCTGCAGCGGTGAGGAGGTGAGAACACCGGTGGAAATTGATCGTTCACCCATTATATCTCCTGCAGGTGAAATTACACTTAAAGTATTTAACCATCAGTCCGAGGAATTAGTGGAAATGCCCCTGGAAGAATATCTGGTTGGTGTGGTGGCAGCAGAAATGCCTGCTTCATTTGCTGTAGAGGCGTTAAAAGCTCAGGCAGTGGTGGCGCGTACCTATACAGTTAATCAAATGCTGGCCTTTGGCGGCAAAGGCTGTGACCGGCATGCCGGTGCTGATATTTGCACCAATTCTGCTCACTGCCAGGCGTGGGAAAGTGAAAAGTCCTCTTTAGCCAAGTGGCAGGGTGAAGGAGCAGAGTATCTCAATAAAATTCGCAGTGCAGTAGGAGCCACTGCCGGTAAAGTAATAACACATGAAGGCCGGCTGATTGATGCTGTTTTTCATTCCACCTGCGGTGGGCATACTGAAAACAGCGAAGATGTGTGGTCCACTGCTCTCCCCTACCTGCGCAGCGTGGCCTGTAATTTCTGTACAGACAGCCGCTGGACAGAAACCCAGCATGAATTTACAGCTGCTGCTTTTAGTGAAGCCATTGTCCCGTATGTTTCGGCACTCCCCGTCTCGGCAAGCGGCCGCCCGTTATTGGAGCAAGGAGTCCGCTCGGCAACAGGACGATTAAAAAGTGTGCTCATTGCCGGAGAGACAGTCACGGGTAGGGACTTCCGCACTGCATTTAAGCTGCCTTCTACCAATGTAACCTGGCAGATTACAGACAAAAAAATTACTTTCACAGCCAAAGGTTATGGGCATGGTGTTGGCCTGTGTCAGTATGGTGCCAACGGCCTTGCCAAGCAGGGCAAAACATATACAGAAATTATTGAACATTATTATACAGGGGTGGCAGTAACAGACATTCCAGTCTCTTAGTGCATAATTAAGGAAAAAATGGACATAATACCTCGCAGGAGGTGATGTCCAGATGAAAAAAACGTTTGCACCTTTAGCACCATTAAAAAAAGTACGCTTCAACCGTAAAACCTTGGTGCTGGGTTCAATGCTGTTAATTATTCTTTTATTTGCTGCACTTATTTGGCGTGGAGTTATTGCCAACCCTTTTAACCGTCCAGTACAAAATAACGAAGAAATTAACCCGCCTACAACAGAGGAAGTTAACACAGAGGGTGAGACGCCACCGGTCTTAAACGAGGAAGAAGCGGGATCCGGGGAAGTTCCGGTTATGGAAGAAGAAACGACAGCTCCCGTGCTTAGTTTGCCGCAGGAACCCATGATCTGGCCTCTGGAAGGAACAATACTGGCAGAACATCATCAGGTTTACCGCATTGGCAATACTTTAAGAGCACATGTGGGTGTTGATATTAAAGCCGAAGCAAAAGCAGAAATTAAAGCAGCCTGGCCCGGTGTTGTTGATAAAGTAACGGAAGATTCCCGCTTGGGCTGGCTCTTGGAAATTCGCCATGGTGGCAGCTACATTACTCAATATGCTAATCTGCTTGAAGAGCCTTATGTAGAAGTCGGTGACGAAGTAAAAATGGGTGCAGCTATTGGTAAAGTTGGGAGCAGTGCCAAACTAGATGCAGCGGAAGGCAATTTCCTGCATTTTGCTATTTACCGTGATGGTGAAGCCCTTGACCCAGTGCAAGTTATATCTCCCCGTTAACAGCCGTAAGGCTGTTTTTTTTGCTTGAAATAAAGAAAATAGGTTCTTACTGCTGGAAATGAACGCCAATGCCCTAATATGTGTCATAATTGCCCCTCCTGCACATATATTTTGTAACAAGAAGATTGAAGGGGGCGGCCTGATGCAGGATTATATAGAACAGCGCGTATTGGAGATTAGTAACTATATACTTGAAACTGGTGCTACGGTCAGGCAGGTGGCTAAAAAGTTTGGTGTGTCGAAATCTACTGTCCATAAAGATGTGACAGAGCGGCTCCCCTATATCAATCGTAATATTGCTCGCGAAATTAAAGCAATATTGGAAAAAAATAAAGCTGAACGCCACTTGCGAGGTGGCGAAGCTACGCGGCAAAAGTATCTTGCCAAGGGGAAAAGAAAAAATAATTCATAAAAAAGGAAAACACAGTAAATTAGCGAAGTATTAACAAAGTTTTCTTTTTTTATTGTTTAAAATTTTCGCCTAAAGGGCTTTTCCTTTTTAGGCGAATTACTGCTGTATAATTGGGATAAGCATGTAAGTTGAGGTGAGGGCAATGAATTTAGGTACCGATATGGGAATAGACCTGGGTACAGCAACTGTTTTAGTTCATCTGCGCGGTAAAGGCATAGTATTGCATGAGCCATCCGTGGTGGCAATTGAGCAAAACTCGCGCCAAGTACTGGCGGTGGGAGAAGAAGCGCGTAGAATGCTGGGCCGCACACCTGGTAATATTGTGGCAACGCGGCCGCTAAGGGAAGGCGTAATTGCCGATTTTGACGTGGCGGAAGTAATGCTGCGCCACTTTATTGGTAAGGTAAGTGATAGAAGAAGATTGCTTCGCCCCCGTGTAATCGTCTGTATCCCGGCTGCCACCACTTCTGTGGAAAAAAAGGCAGTGGTAGAAGCCATACTGCGCTCCGGCGCGCGTGATGCATTTTTGATAGAAGAACCCCGCGCCGCTGCTTTAGGTGCAGGCTTAGATATATTTGAACCCACGGGACATATGGTAATTGATATTGGTGGCGGCACCACAGATATTGCCGTGCTTTCCCTCGGGGAAACCGTAATTTCAGAAAGTGTCCGTGTGGGCGGCGATAAATTTGATGAAGCCATTGCCCGTTATATTAAGAAAGAATATAATTTGCTAATCGGTGAGAGGACGGCGGAAGCACTGAAAATTGAAGTGGGTACAGCTTTTGCAGGTAATTTGGACGCAGAGATGGAAATACGCGGCCGCGATATGGTATCCGGACTGCCCCGTTCCTTGTACGCCAATTCTCGACATGTGCTGGAGGCTATTCAGGAGCCCTTAGAAGATATTACCCGCTGTGTGCGCAATGTCTTAGAAATAACACCACCAGAGCTGGCCGGCGATATTATTGATCATGGCATTATTCTGACCGGCGGCGGAGCCATGCTAAATGGTCTGGATAAAATGCTCACACACGAAACTGGAGTTAATGTTTATTTGGCTGATGATCCCATTGCCTGTGTGGCTTTGGGAACCGGCAAGGCCCTTGAACAACTGGATAAAATAACCCATACTTTAATTTCACCAAAACGTCTGGCCTAATCTTGTAAGTATATAACTTCCGTAAGTAAGGGAACGATTCTTCGTTCCTTTTTATGTGCCCAAAAAGCTATATTTTCATATAATGAAAAATAAAATTATTTACTTAATGCATAAACTTTTTTAAGGTGCAGGAAAAGGCAATAGGGGGTGGAATAGAATTATAGGAGAAAGCGGAGGGCGAGAGATGGGTATAAGAATTAAAAGCTTAAAAGAGGTAAGGGGTCGGCTGCTAGAGTTAGTGGATACACTGCATAAGGGGCCTGTATTCCTGGCAAAAAAGGGCCGGGTCACGGCAGTGTTGATGGATTTGGCAGATTATCACAGCTTACTTGGGGAAATAGAGGATTTACATGAAATTATACATACCATGGGAGATTGTGAATGTGGCTGTGATGATGAAGCGTTAAACAAACTAATGGCTTTAAATTGTGAGGAAGGAAGCTAAAAAGAAACAGGGAGAAGCGGAATGTGAATGCAAAAAAATTGCATTCACATTCCGCTTTTTTGACCGGTATAATGTTAGCCTAACGAGTACAGCTAATGGTAGCATATCAACTACACAGATTACAGGGGGAAGCTACCAGAAGGATAGCTAGTACTAATGTCGAAGTAAAATTAGTGCGTATTATCTAGTAATTGAAACCAAATAGATCAATGACCATAACTTTAAAACACAGC
>JAAZJT010000077.1 GCA_012800215.1 Bacillota bacterium
ACATAGCACAAACACCAGTATGCGTTTAGTGATTACTAAACCATATGAGTTTGCTGAAGCAGAAGCGATAGTTAGGCATATTAAGAATAAAAAATCTGTATTGGTAAATCTTGAAGAAACTGAAATCAGTGAAGCAAAACGCATTATCGATTTTATTTCCGGAGCCACCTACGCTTTAGATGGTAATATGCAGAAGGTTAGTCAGCAAATCTTTGTGTTTGCTCCTGCCCAGGTAGAAATAAATGCCGAGATGCGTAAAGAATTAAGTGAGCGCGGTATTGTAACAGATTTCGATAATTAAGGTGATTGTATGTTAATCGGCTGCAGTTGGGTACAGGGGCATATCTTGACCTATCGCCATTGCTGGCTATGCTTTTTCTAAATTGTCCGCAGTATTATATGGCGTTGTTATAGTGATTACAAGTTGGAGGGAAATATGGACAGAGACAAAATACTGCAACATTTTACTTTGGAAACGGAAAAATATACAGCTAGCATACTTTTAGATAAAATAGAACAATTATTAGCAACGGGCAAGCCCCAGGTAACTGATTTTTTTGATCCTTATCAGCAGCGTGTGGCGGATCGCGTGCTGCATTATTATAGAGAGATTAAGCAGATAGCGTGGGGTGGTTATGCTGCTGCAGAACGTGTCCGCATTTTTATTTTTCCTTCTGCTCAGCAGTTTTCGAACCATGATGTACCTTTAAGCTATGTTGAAGCCAAATTGTCTGCCCCAGACAAAGTATTAACTCATCGCGATTTTCTTGGTTCCTTGCTAGGCTTAGGTTTGCGCCGGGAAAAAATAGGTGATATTTTAGTGACGGATGATGGACGGGCGCAGGTTGTGCTGCACCCGGAAATTCTCAATTTTATTCTGGTGAACTGGCAGACTGCTAGTAAATATACCATTAATGTACGTGCAATAACACCCGCTGAATTGACACCGGGTACAGGGCGATCACGCAGCATCAGAACAACAGTGGCCAGTTTGCGTTTAGATGCGGTGGCTAGCTCAGGTTTTGGTCTTTCGCGCAGTAAACTGACGCCGGCAATACGGGCAGGGCATGTGAAATTAAACTGGCAGTCTGTTAAAAATGCCAGTGCGGCAGTAAAGGAAGGGGATATTATTTCTGTTGCCGGCCGCGGGCGTGTGGAAGTAGAACAAATTCTAGGGGAAAGTAAAAAAGGAAGAGTACAGCTGCTTTTAAAAAAATATATCTAGCTATAGCAGGATTTTTTATGCTCTAAAGAGAAATACAGGAAAAGCCGGAAAAAAAGCGGGGGTGAATGAAATGCCTTTAACACCTATTGATATTCAGAATAAACAGTTTAGTCGCTCTATTCGTGGGGTTTCACCAACTGAAGTGGACGAGTTCCTAAATCGTGTTGCTAAAGACTACGAAAGCTTAATTAAAGAAAATATTGCTGCAAAAGAACAAATTGCCCAACTTAAAGAAAAGTTGAACCACTATCAAAAGATGGAGCAAACATTACACAATGCCATTGTAGTGGCACAGGAGACGGCAGAAGAAGTTAAGCGCAACGCTACTAAAGAAGCTGAATTGATACGCCGTGAAGCGGAAAAAGATGCAGCACGGATTTTAGATGAGTCACGCTATAAGGCAAGCCGCATCCTCTCAGAACATGAGGAAGTATATAAACAGGCGCAAATTTATAAAATGCGTTTTCGTTCTTTGGTGGAGGCACAGCTTGCCGCTATAGAGATGGAGGATAGGCTCACTCCCGAGGAAAGCGAAGAAAAAGGTGCTTAAAAACAGCTTAGTTGTATGCTTTAGTATATAACTAAGCTGTTCTTTCGCCTTTCTTTGGAATTCTTGACATTGGAAAGCCATTTGTTTATAATAAGCAATAATTAAATAGGTTAAAAACAATGAACGGGACGAGTAAGCAAAAACATGTACCTGCAGAGAGCCGGAATTGGTGCGAGCCGGTGGACAGTTTTTGTGGAAAATCACCCGGGAGTTACAGGTGAATTAAGTAGCCCAAGTCGGTGAAAAACCGTTATTATTTTAAAGGGATCACATCTAATGGTGTGATTAGCGGGGTGGTACCGCGGGAACTATTCCCGTCCTCATTGTAGGACGGGTTTTATTTTTAGATATGTTTTTAAATTTATTGCTGGAGGGTAAGTATGGAAAAGAAAGATTACGCACAAACTCTAAATTTGCCGAAGACAGATTTCCCCATGCGTGCCGGTTTGCCCAAAAGAGAGCCGGAATTATTAAGAAAATGGGAAGAAATGGATCTCTATCATAAGGTGCAAGCGCATCGCCGTAATTGCCCTAAATATGTTTTGCATGATGGCCCGCCTTATGCTAATGGCGATATTCACATGGGTACTGCCATGAATAAAATACTGAAAGATATTATTGTCAAACATCGTACCATGTTGGGTTTTGATGCGCCGTATGTGCCCGGTTGGGATACACACGGTTTGCCCATTGAACATCAAGTGTTAAAGTCGGGTAAAGTAAAACGAAATGAAGTTTCAGTGCTGGAGTTTCGCAAGCATTGCCGTGAATTTGCCCTGAAGTTTTTAGATATCCAACGGGAGCAGTTTAAACGTCTGGGTGTGCGAGGCGACTGGGACAACCCCTATGTTTCACTGAATGCAGAGTTTGAAGCTGAGCAGATTAAAGTATTTGGTGAAATGGCGAAAAAAGGTTATATTTATAAGGGCCTGAAGCCGGTTCACTGGTGTCCTACTTGTGAAACTGCTCTTGCTGAGGCTGAAATTGAATATCATGATCACCGTTCTCCTTCCATTTATGTGCGTTTTCAGGTTGTAGATGCCAAAGGAAAAATAAACAACCCTGATAACACCTGGTTTGTAATTTGGACCACAACACCATGGACAATTCCCGCCAATCTGGCTATTTGTCTGCATCCTGAGTATACCTATGCACGCGTTAATACCCAAGCCTATGGCGATTTAATTATGGCAGAAGAATTGCTGGCCGGTGTTATGGAAACACTGGGCATTACTGATTATACTGTGCAGGAAAAATATGTGGGTAAGGACCTGGAAGGTGTTATTTGCAAGCACCCCATCTATGATCGTGATTCCCAGGTTATTTTAGGTGAGCATGTTACTTTAGAAGCCGGAACCGGTTGTGTGCACACCGCACCTGGGCATGGTCAGGAAGACTATGAAGTAGGCTTACGTTATGGTTTAGAAATTTTTGCTCCCCTGGATCATAAAGGCTGCTTTACCGAAGCTGCCGGTCAATTTGCCGGTCTGCATTACGATGAAGGCAATAAAAAAGTAACTCAGGCCTTGGAAGATAAGGAAGCCTTATTATCCTTATCCTTTATAAAACACCCTTATCCGCACTGCTGGCGTTGCAAAAATCCAGTTTTGTTCCGGGCGACAGAGCAATGGTTTGCTTCCATTGATGGCTTCCGCGCGGAAGCACTGGACGCCATTAAAGATGTGAAATGGATTCCCAGTTGGGGACAGGAACGTATTCATAATATGATTGTTGATCGTAATGATTGGTGTATATCCCGTCAACGTGTCTGGGGTGTGCCCATTCCCATTTTCTACTGTCAGTCCTGTAATCACGAACTGATAAATGAAGATACTATTGCGAAAGTCTCAGAAATTTTTGCACGGGAAGGGTCCGATGCCTGGTTTGCCCGGGAGGCTAGTGAATTGCTGCCAGAAGGTATTACCTGCCCTGCATGTGGCCATGATCAGTTTCGTAAGGAAACTGATATCATGGACGTTTGGTTTGATTCCGGGTCTACCCATGCAGCTGTCTTGGAAACTCACCCTGACCTGGTTTCTCCTGCTGATTTGTATTTAGAAGGGTCAGATCAATATCGCGGTTGGTTTCAATCTTCTCTTTTAACTTCTGTGGCAACACGGGGGCGCGCCCCGTATAAAGCCACCCTGACGCATGGTTGGGTAGTAGATGGCGAAGGCAAGAAAATGTCTAAATCCCTAGGCAATGTTATTGCTCCGGAACAAATCATTAAACAAAATGGTGCAGACATTCTTCGTCTTTGGGTATCTTCATCTGATTTTAAGAGCGATGTGCGTGTTTCACGTGATATTCTAAAACAACTGTCGGAAGTGTACCGTAAAATTCGCAATACCATTCGTTATATGTTGGGTAATTGTTTTGATTTCGACCCGACAGTAGATGCAATAGCTTATGAATCACTGGATGAATTGGACCGCTACGCTCTACACCGCCTACAGGTTCTAGTGGAGCGTGTCAGCCGAGCATACAATGATTTTGATTTTCATGTGGTTTTTCATGCCATCCATAACTTCTGTGTCATTGAAATGTCTAATTTTTATTTAGATGTCTTAAAAGACCGCCTTTATACATTTGCAGCTGGCTCAGCGGCACGCCGCTCTGCACAAACTGCGTTGTATGAGATTTTAGTCACTTTAATTAAACTAATTGCTCCTGTTTTAACATTTACTTCAGAGGAAGCCTGGAGCTATCTTCCTGTAAAAGATGTGGAATCGGTACAACTGGCGGATTGGCCGCAAGTTAAAGAGGCTTACAAAGATGAAGCATTGGCAGCCCGCTGGGAAAGTTTGTTAAGCTATCGCGATGTGGTGACACAGCGTTTAGAAGTTGCACGAAAAGAAAAAGTAATTGGCTCTTCACTTGCAGCTGCTTTGGATTTGTATCCTGACGCATCAGCTTATGAAGCTTTGCTGCCCTTTAAAGACCGTTTGGCAGAGTTATTTATTGTATCTGCTTGTACGTTGCATCAACCCGGAAATGTTCCTGCCGATGTCCCTGTGGTGCAAGGGTTAGCGGTGGCCGTCAGCAAGGCAGAGGGAGAAAAATGTGAACGCTGCTGGATGATTCATCCGCAGCTTGGAAATGACCCGGATCATCCGACTATCTGCCCCCGCTGTACGGAAAATATAACTGCTTAGATCAAAAAAACGCTAATGCGTTTTTAAAAGTGAAAACCCGGTTGTAAAGAAAAAGCAAAACACGGCGCAAATTAAAGCGCCGTGTTTTTTTGATTCTCATCTTATTTTTTATTTGGCTTGAGAAGGGCATGATTGGGGAAACTGTAATATATGATGAATTTATGGAAAATGTAATGAGGAGGGAAAGAGTTGGCGGAGCCATCCAGACATGACGAGTTTTTATTGAGGCGTTTAAATCAAAAAGCAGAAAAGTTACTGCAGGAAATAGACAAATTTAATCTTGCTGAATATATGGAACTACTAAATAATCCGCGCCGTTTTTTTTGGGTAAATTTGCTTGGCGGTATCGGGCGCGGTGTGGGGGCGGCAATTGGTGCAACAGTTGTGGCTGCCGTAGTTATTTCCCTTCTAAGGCGATTGGTAGTTTTAAATTTGCCCATTATAGGTGATTATATAGCTGAATTAGTGCAAATTGTACAAGAACACTTGTAGGAGGTTAATATGGACAAGAAGTTAAGGCGGCATAAATTACAGCTGGAGCAGATAAAGAAAAAACTATTGGCACAAACACAATTTACTGAAGGTTTACAGGAGCATGAAGGACTGCGCGATGCTACTCAGGAATTATCTGTAATTGATAATCATCCCGCAGATATTGCCAGTGAAAATTATGAACGGGCAAAGGATATTTCTTTGCATGAAAAAAACTTGCTGGTATTAAATAAAGTGGAAGAAGCTTTGGAAAAAATATCTGTAGGAAAATATGGCTATTGTGAAAACTGCGGCAAAGCTATTCCTGAAGCAAGACTGGATGCTGTACCATATGCAGAATTTTGTTTTGAGTGCAAAAAGAAGGCAGAAGGAGTACCTCATGATTACCCGCGACCCATTGAAGAACTAAACCTTATGTCACCTTTTGCGCGTACTTTTATGGGAGATAAGGATTATACCGGCTACGATGGTGAAGATGCCTGGCAGGATGTGGATCAGTATGAAAAACTACCGCATGTTTTTTATCGGGAAACCAGCGATGAAAGCGATGATACAATTGGTGCTGTAGAAGATATAGAAAGAATATCTAATGACGAATATAAAAAGCAGCTTCCGGATTAAGGTGCCGGTTTTTGCTATTTATCGCCTCTTAAGGTTCTTAGTCAAGCCCACAGATTGTTACCTCACTCCTTGTGGGTGTATGATACAATCTTAGCTTTTTTAACCTGTCAGCAAGCATGTTGACCACCTTCATTTTGGTTTACAACAATTAGTTGTTTACATCTATAAATCAACTAAATTTTGTAAAAAGCCCCTTGCAACAACTAGGGGCTATGTTATTATATAGACAACGCACAAAAGCTAGCTAATGCTTTAGGAATACCAATATAAAATTCTTTATTGAAACTATCGCCGCCCACCATGACGGAGACGAGTTTATAAGGAAGAGTTGAAGCGATAGAGGAGTAACAAGAACATGACACCACAGAAAAACCCTACATCCTGGTTAAGGAGCTTGGTAATTTTTTATACTACTGCTGGTGATATCCTAGACCAAAAAATAATTAACAATCGCAAGCAAGAACAAGTGCCCGGGCGTGGGCACATAAAAGGTTTGTCCCGCTGGACAAGCTTGTGGAAGCATACAAGGCCGGTGTAAAAGCTGCTTTGAGTTGGCTGAATATTTGCACGTTACAGAACATTTACTTTCTGCGGCACTAAATTATTTCAAAGAAAACATGGTATCCATTACCACATAGGTAAGTTCTGGATTTGCTTTGTGCCCATAGGAGTTACGAAGGGTTTTGAATAGCTGTAGCTTATTCCTGTTTGGAACCGCTTTCAGTGTAGTCGCTGGATAAGTAAATTATAGAGAGGAGTTATAAGTTTTGATAAGTAAAAAAGTTTTAAAAAGTCTTGCTTTGATATTAGTCTTGCTTATGGTTTCCGGTTGTTCTGGTCCCCCAAATCCTGAAAAAACTGTTCAAGACTTTTGGGCGGCATTTAAAGAAGGTGATTTTGAAAAAGCAAATAGCTTCTTGTCTGAAAATATCCAGGTAGACAATGTGGAAGAAAGCATTTTGCCTGGTGATCTGGAAACATCTGAAGATGAAATGGCTAAAGAACTACTAAGTAAACTAGATTTATCCGTAAAATCACATGAAACAAAAGGAGATACTGCGACTGTACAGGCTATTGTTAGTTGGCCGGACATGGAAATACTGTTTGGTAAATTTTTGGCAGAAGCCCTACCCATAGTTTTCCAGGCATCTTTTTCAAATGCTTCGCAAGAGGAGATTGATTTATTATTAAAACCTATTTTCCTAGATATTTTAAGTGAAACTCCTATTGTTGAAACACCCCACAAAATAGAACTTTTCTTGGTAAATAATAATTGGGTTATTTCATCTCGTCCTTTTCCAGATCCTGAGAAAGTATTCAATATTCCAGACTTTGGCGAAGATATGGGAGATGAATCTGGGAAAGGATCAATAGGTGACGCCCCCATCCATCCTGACGAAATACCATATAAAATAGACATTCTTGAGCCGGATAGTATAGGCAGTGTTTACATGGAAGCCACGTTTACTAATAACTCAAAGTACCCAATTACCGGCTATGATATGACCATATTGCTTAAAGACAAAAACGAGACGTCATATTTAATGACATACGATACGGTAATGCCGGGAGAAACTTCGCCAAAATTCGATGGTTTCGGGCCGGAGACACGAAAACCAGATGATTACGAGGTTATAAAACTAGAGGTAAGTGCCAGAACAGAAGACAAAAAAACATTATTTATAGAATATGATTTTAAACTAAATGAAGCAACTTGGCATGAATATGAAGAATAATTGGCTAGCCTATAGCTGATCATTTTTTTGGATGCGGCAATTAATATAAGGCAAAACACGGCATATACTGCCTTGTAGGAAACTGCTACATCTGCTTTGAACCACTAGTAATCATGAAAATATTGATACATGACAAGGTAAAACTTCTTAAATAAGAGGAGGTACGTTTTATGGCCAGAGTTGAATGGGGGCATATTTGTGATCATGCTTTTTTTGATGAACATAAAAAACCCTGTCTAATTGGTATTTTCCAAAATATATTTGCTGCACGTGTTCCGGTAACGCATCCAAGGTGTGCTTTTGTTTTTAGCTTGGCAGGAAACCCAGACGAAACAGTTAAAATCAGGATTCAAATCGTGCGGCCAGATGGCAAAGACCCATTAATAGATATAGAAGACCCCAGTTTATCCCTTACTGCATCCGGATCTGTTACGAATAACATGGTTTTAGAAAATCTTCCCTTACCAGATTTCGGCCCATATGAAATTAGAATCTTTTTAGATGATAAGTTGGAGCACACATCAACATTAACAGTTCGCAGGACACCTAAGTAAAGGAGGGGTTTCCAATTAGTCTTAATTGGGATTTCGTATTAGATGTCGTTGCAAAACTGGCTACGATACTAAGCCTGCCAATTGCTGCATATTCAGCATTGAAAACGCAAAAAGAAGTGACTGCCATTCGAAAACAATGGCAGTCACAAAATCAATCACAATCACAAAGTCCTACTCAAATCTAAGCCAAGAATGTATATTTTACTAGTAATTCTACGGGGCACTCCGAGTAAGAATAATACCTTGCTTGTCTGACTGAACTTCTTCTTTAATGAAATATTGGGATATATAAGAAAACGTTTTTGCAGTACCCCCAGTTTCTACCTCATGGTCACACAATTCGGCTTTTCCGTTGTCTTTAATGTAATACTGCACCGTTGTAGTGCTGGGTGTCATATAAACATCCTCCTTCCCATTTTCCCCGGTACTCCCATATTCTCCGAACATACGAAAATTCCTGCCCTTCTCGTGTAAAATTATATTATCAAATTATTAATGTACTTAGATTCTTATGATAAAATCCCCGTAAATAATATTTCTCATACATAAGAGGCTCCCTTCGGGGCTTTTCTTTTTCTCCTTTTTCATATATACATATATTGAGGTGAATCCCATTGTAACAAGTAGCAATGTATGTGTTATGCATGGATCTAAACCGCCTTGGGGTGGTAGTATAGTAAGCAGATTGCGACAATGACCCTGCTATGGTAAAATAAAGGAAATTGTGCAGCTTTTGGGGTGCTGAAGTTGAGAAATTTTTTCATTATGGCTGCTATTCTTTGCCTGGATCAGGTATCAAAATGGATCATTAGGCGCAAGATGGTAGTGCGGCAAAGTATACCTGTTGTTAGTAATGTTTTTCACCTTACCTATATACGTAACACCGGTGCTGCTTTTTCCCTTTTTGCTAAACATACTAAAGCGCTTATAGTTGCTTCTATCTTAATTATTATGCTGGTTGTTTTATCCTTTAATCACCTGACAAAGGGGCATGAACTAATGCGGTTTGCTGTAGCTTTAGTGATCGCCGGAGCGCTGGGTAATCTAATTGACCGCCTGCGTTTTGGTTATGTTGTTGATTTTATTGACCTGCGATTTTTCCCGGTGTTTAATGTGGCTGATATGGCAATTTTTATAGGAATAGCGCTTTTACTATGGGAAGCGGCTCATATGCCGCAGGAGAAAGGATATTAAATGTACCCCGTTTTGTTCCGTCTCGCTAATATTGAAGTGTATGCTTATGGTTTTTTACTTGCTATTGCTTTTGTGATTGGTGCCTTGGGATTGGCTAAAGGTGGGCGTCAAATTGGTTTAGGCGAAGAGAAGTTAGTTAATTTTGCTATTTGGGTTATGGTAGCAACTATTGTAGGGGCACGTTTGTTTTATGTTTTCTTAGATTTTCCGCGTTATCTTGCTCAGCCCCTTGCTTTTTTTAATATTCGCAGCGGAGGCCTTTCTTTTCATGGTGGCTTGATTGCCGGTGCTGCTTGTGGTTTATGGTATACTTGGCGCCATAATTTACCGCAGGGCAAAGTGGCAGATTTGACTGCGCCTTGGCTGGCATTAGGCTATGCAATTGTGCGAATTGGCTGTTTTCTTAACGGTTGCTGCTTTGGCCGCCCCAGCGGACTCCCCTGGGCGCTGCCTTCAGCTTATGGGGATAACACATTGCGGCATCCGACACAGCTCTATTCATTAGCTGCCGGTTTAATAATTTTTATTGTCTTATGGTGGCGCAGGAAGAAAACTCACTTTAATGGCCAACTTTTTTTAGAGTTTCTCTTCCTTTATAATGTTTATCGTTTTATACTTGAATTTTTCCGTGAGACCGATTTGTATTCTGGTTTTTTAACCTTGGGTCAGGCTGTCAGTTTGGTGGGAGCGGCAGCCGCTTTCGTAGCTATCTATGTTTGGCCTCTAAGCCGGGGGAAATAAAATGGAGTTTTTTACTTTTGAAATAGATAATCAACTGGCGGGAGAGCGCTTGGATCTGGCTGTTACCGCTTTAATGCCGGATTTAACGCGGGCACGTGTGCAAAAATTAATTTTGGCTGGACATGTTTTGGTTAATAATGTCGAGCGTAAAGCAAACTACCGTGTCCGAGAAGGGGAAAAAGTCGATATAACTATCCCCACAGTTAAAGCTTCTCCCCTGCAAGCGCAAGCAATTCCACTGGAAATTTTATATGAAGACAAATCACTCTTGGTGATCAATAAACCTAAGGGGATGGTTGTTCATCCGGCAGCAGGACATACGGGGGGAACATTAGTTAATGCGCTGCTGCATCATTGTCAGGATCTTTCCGGTATAGGGGGTGAAGCACGCCCCGGAATTGTCCATCGCCTGGACAAAGACACCTCCGGAGTTATAGTGATAGCAAAAAATGACCAGGCGCATACGGAACTGGCAAAACAATTCAAGCAGCATAGTGTAACAAGAGAATATGTAGCAATTGTGCACGGCAGGCTGACAACAAAGCAGGGAACAATTAATGCTGCTATTGCCCGTCATCCGCAGGAAAGAAAGAAAATGGCAGTTACACAGAGTGAAAGGGGCAGGTGGGCAGTAACTCATTTTAAAGTTCTGGAGCTTTTTAAAGATTATACTTATTTAGCTTTACGTTTAGAAACGGGCCGCACTCATCAGATTCGTGTCCATTTATCTTCCATCGGGCATCCTGTAGTGGGTGATCCGGTCTATGGCCATAAGAAACAAAAGTTTAAATTGCAGGGACAAGCTTTGCATGCCAGATTGTTAGGCTTTTTTCATCCTATAGACGGGCACTATTTGGAATTTCACAGTGAGCCGCCTACTGAATTTCAGGAGTTGCTGGACGAGCTGCGTAAGATGTAAAAAAGGAAGGTTATGGGTAATGCAGGTTAAAAGAAAAATTATGGATGCACAAGCTATTCGGAGGGCTTTAATGCGAATTGCCCATGAAGTTGTAGAATATAATAAAGGCACATCTGATTTAGTGCTGGTGGGCATCCGCACGCGTGGTGTGCCGCTTGCGCAACGTATTGCGGGTAATATTGGCCTCATTGAAGGGAAAGAGCCGCCAATTGGCTTTATTGATATTACTCCTTATCGCGATGATCTTGATTTGTTAATTCACCAGCCGCAGACTGATGGTACTAAGATTGAAGCGGCAATTACTGACAGTAAAATTGTTTTAGTGGACGATGTCCTTTTTACCGGACGTACTATCCGCGCTGCGATGGATGCCTTAATGGATTTAGGTCGGCCCAAATCTATACAGCTGGCAGTATTAGTGGATCGTGGACACAGAGAATTGCCGATTCGTGCTGATTATGTGGGCAAAAACGTACCTACTAGCCGCAAGGAGAGTATAGCTGTAAAATTGGAGGAAGTTGATGGGGAGGCAGATCAAGTCTTGATAATGGAAGCCTAATATGCTTTGGGTCTCTTTTGTATAAGGCAGCCCCGGTGAAGGCTAAAATAAAAGGTGACTATCTTTGTACAGGGGTGCTGCAATATGGCATGGGCATTATTTTACAGAACAGTTTTTATTTATTTAGCGGTTCTTGTGGCTGTACGTATTATGGGTAAACGTGAAGTGGGAGAGTTGTCTGCTTTCGACTTAGTTGTGGCCATTATGATTGCAGAGTTGGCGGCCATGTCCATGGAACAGATTGACATGCCACTGTATGAGGCTTTAGTGCCGATATTCACACTTGTTGCTTTAGAAATCTTGCTATCATACTTATGTTTGAAAAGCCATACAATCCGTAACATTATTGATGGTTCGCCCAGTATAGTAATAGCAAATGGCAAAATCATAGAAAAGGAATTGCGCAAGTTACGTTATAATGTTTCCGACTTAATAGGTCAGTTACGGGAAAAAGATGTGCCCAATATTGCTGATGTGCAATATGCTATTTTGGAAACATCCGGTGAACTGAGTGTACAGTTAAAGGCTAATAAGCGGCCGGTAACTCCGGAGGATTTAGGTTTACCCACTAAATATGAGGGCATACCTACGCCACTCATTTTTGATGGTCATATTCATTATAATAACTTACGCAATTTACAGCTTGACGAGGGCTGGTTACTTAAAGAGGTGCGTAAGCAGGGTATTGAGCGGATCGAAGATGTGCTATATGCCAGCCTCGATACTGATGGTAAGCTATATCTTAGTGAAAAGGAAAATGCTGTCAAAAAGAATAAACCCGCAAGCTAAATGCAGGTTTAATGTACTTTTTCAGGGAGGGAGAAATGAAGAAACCTTTGCTTTTTGCACAGGACCTAGTAAGAGATGCGGTAAAAGCGGGAGAAATTGTTGTTGATGCAACTTGTGGTAATGGCCATGATACAGTTTTTTTGGCCCAATGTGTAGGCGCAGAAGGGCATGTATATGCTTTTGATATCCAAGAAGAAGCAATAGAGAGCACAAAGAAAAGAATAAAGTCTGCAGGAGTACAGGAGAGGGTAACATTAAATCATGCTAATCATGCGAACAGGGAAGCCTGGCCTCAAACACAGCTGGCTGCAGTAATGTTTAATTTGGGATATTTGCCCGGAGGGAACCACGCTATAATTACAAGAGCAGAAACAACCGTATCTGCGCTGCAGATTGCTGTTAATTCTTTAAAAAAGAATGGTATTATAACATTAGTCGTTTATACCGGACATCCGGGTGGAGCGGATGAGTATCATGCTGTGCGTAATTTTTGTGCTGCTTTATCACGGCAAAATTTTGCCGTACTGGAGTATCAGTTTATTAATCAGCTTAATCAACCACCATTACTCCTTGCAGTTAAGCGTCTTTAAATGCGGTTTGTCTTGGCCCAGTTATAAAATACACGTTTTAATATAGGAATAATTAAAAAATTGCATTAATTAGCAGGAAATTTGCCTAAATTTCTTGAATACAATTTGAACTACGCTATAATAATGGTAAGTTATGTAATAGGCTTGAAATTATAAGCTTACATTTTTTTCTACCAATATGTTACAATAGTAACAGATTATTTTTTATGCTTTGATTTACTGGCAAAAAGTTGTATATGGAGGAGGAAGTAGTTATGTCCAGACGTAAGGCCCCTAAATCTGTAGTAAAGAGATTACCTGTTTATTTGAGAATATTAGATAATCTTATCCGCCGCGATGTAGAGATTATTTCTTCTCGTGTTTTGAGTGAAGAAACCGGTTTTACTGCTGAGCAAATTAGAAAGGATTTAGCTTATTTTGGTGCTTTTGGTACGCGTGGTACAGGATATAATACCAGCTATCTTAGAGAAAAGCTGTTAAGGATAATTGGTTTGGATAAGCAAACAAAAATTATTGTGGTTGGTTTTGGTCATCTTGGTAAGGCACTTACACGTTATAATGCCGGCAAAAATCGTTATGTTGATATTATTGGGGTTTTTGACAGAAAACCTGGGGAAACCGGTATTGAAGGTTTAGAGGTACTGACTATGGACAAATTACCGGAGTTTTTGCAGCGGGAAAAAGTTAAAGTTGCCATGCTAACGGTTCCGGCTGAAGCGGCTCAAGATGTGACCAATTTACTTGTAAAAAACGGTATAACAGCTATTTTAAATTTTGCACCGATAAAATTAGATGTTCCTGAGCATGTTTATGTTCATAATGCTGATTTAACTACTGAATTACAAACATTAATTTACTACTCATCCGAAGATGAAAGACATCATCATACGGAATAAATTTCCTGGCAAAGAGCTGTTGACTTTTATTCATTACTTGTGTATACTATAAAAGTGTCATGAATACGGAGCTGTGGTGTAGAGGCCTAACATGCCTGCCTGTCACGCAGGAGATCGCGGGTTCGACTCCCGTCAGCTCCGCCATTTTATTAGCCGAGATAGCTCAGTCGGTAGAGCAGCGGACTGAAAATCCGCGTGTCCCCAGTTCAATTCTGGGTCTCGGCACCACGTGCGGAAGTAGCTCAGTGGTAGAGCATCGCCTTGCCAAGGCGAGGGCCGCGGGTTCGAATCCCGTCT
>JAAZJT010000078.1 GCA_012800215.1 Bacillota bacterium
AGAAAATCAATACCACCATCTAAAACTTTTAATATTTCTTCCGCAACCAAAAGGATTTTTGTTTCTACTAGACGAATTACATCCATGAGGAACCTCTGCCTCCTTCTAGGGGGGTATTCATTCTGCTCGAATGTGAGGTTCCTCTTTCTATTTTTTAATAGATTTTTCCTCCAAAAACCTATAGTAATTTTACACTAACATTCTTTAGGAGTCATCATAAGTACTAATAGGAAAAGAGAGCGGCGCACCGCTCTTAATGTTTGCTAAACAGCTCTGTTGTCAGATAGCGTTCCCCGGTATCAGGAGCTATAACCACCACTCTTTTACCAGGCCCTAACCGACGTGCCACCTGTAAGGCAGCAAATACAGCTGCTCCACTGGAGATGCCTACAAGCAATCCCTCTTTTTCTGCCAGTTTCCTAGCCATGGTAAAGGCATCTTCATTACTAACTGGAATAATTTGATCAATTACTTTTCTATTAAGCACTGATGGAATAAAACCGGCACCTATACCCTGTATTTTATGCGGACCTGGCTGTCCGCCACTTAAAACCGGAGAACTGGCCGGCTCCACAGCACATATTTGCACCATTGGGATTTCCTGCTTTAGAACTTCTCCCACACCGGTAATAGTCCCACCGGTGCCAACACCTGCCACAAAGACATCTAACTTTCCCTCTGTCTGCTGCAGTATTTCCCTGGCTGTAGTTTTTCGATGAATATCTGGGTTAGCAGGATTTGCAAATTGCTGAGGCACAAAGTATTCTGGATGTTCTTGTAAAAGTTCCTCCACCTTATCTATCGTCCCCTGCATTCCCTTGGCGCCAGGTGTAAGAATATATTCGGCACCATATGCTTGCAGCAGGTTGCGCCGTTCCACTGACATTGTTTCCGGCATAACCAGGATAAGCCGGAACCCGCGGGCAGCTGCCAGCATAGCCAAACCAATGCCGGTATTGCCGCTGGTAGGTTCCAGTATAGTATCACCCGGCTTTAATTTGCCGGCTTTTTCTGCAGCTAAAATCATATTCATGGCAATGCGGTCCTTTATACTGCCGCCAGGATTAAAGTATTCCAATTTAACTGCAACCTCTGCCATGCCTGCCTCAGTTACCCTGTTAAGCCTAACCATGGGAGTCTGCCCAATCAATTCGGAGATATTATTAACGATTTTCATTTGTTCCCTCCTGATCTGATTTTTAAAATGATAAAATTCCCTGTAGAAAACAAAGCCGCCACTGAGTGCAGTCACGGCTTTGTTTAGAAATATTATAAGAGCTAAATAATCTGATGTTCAATTAGGTCGCCCCAACTATTTCAACAGTAACTTTCAGGCTACTTTTCATTCATGAGACAAGCCAAACGACTTACTCTGCAAAAGCTGAGCTGCTGTTGATGCCTTGTTCTTAGGAACTTTTATTAAAATTTCATTCATTACACTAAAAGATAAGCTATAACCATTATCTAATGAATCCCTGTCCAACATTACAGGGATTTTTGCTGCTTCCAGCATTCCCTTAATCATGGCCGCCTCTTCCCATGTCGTTGCTTCAAAAACAGAAACCCAGTGATCAATACCTTGGTATTTCATAAGCCGCCTCCTTCTTAGTTGGTAGCTTTCCCAGATTTCGTTATTTTAAGCAAATAGAATCTACATCTATTTTAAAGTATTTTATTTTTTACCAAACATGCCTGAAAGAAATGTTTTTCCTGAAGCTAAACCAAACCCCAAAACAGAGCGATTCTTTCTAAAAGTATCATCAAGGGCATTCAGCACAACATCTATCTGTTCCTTTGTCACTACCAAGGGCGGCTCCAAACGAATGACATTCGGGTTATTCAGCGTATACGCAGTTATAATTTTGTGCTGGTTCAAGAGTACGCCGGCTACCATTGAACCCAGATACTCACTAGCCAGCTTATTAACAGAACCGGCCACTTTAGCCAGCACACCTTTGGCCGGCTGGTCAAACTCTATGCCCACCAGCAAACCGCGTCCACGTATTTCACGGATAAGTGGATATTGTTCCTGCAGCTTGCGTAAACCATCCAATAAATAGTCTCCCATTTCCGCTGCCCGTTCAACCAGATTTTCCTGATAAATCACTTCTAATGCAGCAATGCCGGCAGCAGTAGCCCAGGTATTACCACCAAATGTGGAAGTATGCAGTAAACATTTTTCCACGCCACCATAAGCTTTATTCCAGATCTCTTCTGTAGTTATAAAAGCACCTATGGGCATTATACCGCCGCCAAGTGATTTGGCAAGACACATAATATCAGGCTCTGCACCCTCATGTTCGCAGGCAAACATCTTACCTGTACGTCCCAAACCTGTCTGAATTTCATCAGCAATTAATAATGTACCATAGCGGTGGCATATTTCCCGTGCAGCATTGAGATAGCCTGCCAGCGGTACAACTACACCGCCTTCACCCTGAATAGGTTCAACAATGAAAGCAGCAACATCATTATTTTTAAGCTGTGCTTCTAATGCGTCAATATCACCATATGGCACCACACTGCAGTCAGGCACTAAAGGTTGAAAACCACGATGATATTTTTCACGCCCCGTTAAAGAAAGGGCTCCCATGGTTTTTCCATGAAAACTGCTAATGCAGGAAATAATACGAGTTCTGCCTGTTGCAATGCGTGCCAATTTCAAGGCGCCTTCCACTGCCTCCGCACCGCTGTTGCAGAAAAAAGTATTATTAAGTTTGCCGGGTGTAATGCGCGCCAAATTAGTAGCCAACACACTGGCAACACCATTCATTGAGGCCTGCAATAAATTAGGCATGGAAGATACTTTTTGCAGTGACTCAATAACATATGGGTGATTATGACCTAAGTTTAGGGAACCATATCCTCCTAAAAAGTCTAAGTAGCAATTACCGTCAGAGTCCCAAACCTGAACCCCTTCTGCTTTCACATAATGTTTATCAAAATCAAGTAATCCCAAATAAGTACATAGACCGGGATTCATATGATTTTTAAAATTCTCCCTGACCTGTTTACGTGTAAGTTGTGGCAGATCGGAGATTGTATACAATTTATCCATTTTACCTCTCCTCATGTTATGATATCAGAACAATTCCACAATAAACAAAAAAAATCCTGCTATTCCTTTCATGCATTGCATCATCTTTAATTTGTATTAAGCAGGGCCGTACAAAAGTCGGCCCTGCTTAGGGAAAATAGATATTACCTGGTTTTAGGCCTAATTACAGAGCAAGCCATCCTATCAAGCGCTAAATGCTCCTGTAAACGCTGATTTACCTCATCTAGAGTTAATTCATGCAATACTTGCAGATAATTAAAGAAATTAATTTTTTTAAAATGATAAGCCGGAAAGTTATTGGCAATAAACTCTAGGGAATTAAAGCTTTTAAGGAATTCTCCCATGGCTTTACGCCGCTGATGCTCAAATGCAGCATGGGAAATACCTGCTTGCTTGGCTTTTTTTATACCTTCCACCAGCCGTCCAAATAATTTATCCGGATCGGAGGTTTCCCCGCCAATAACTGAATGACTGTAATCTTTCTCTGCGACATAACCGGCATCAAATTCATCGTCAATTAAGCCTTCTTCGTACAACTCATTATAAAGCTTAGAACTCGAGCCAAAAACAATATCCAGCATCATGTCGGTAGCAATCTCACGTTTCAAAAGAGGCTGCCCGTCATAACCTAAGTTTTGTTCTTTAAACCCAATATTGAGTAAAGGCTCAGAAACTGTTAGCGACTGCTCCACATGATCCTTGGCAATTTCCGGCGGTTCAATGGGAAAAAGGCGTTTAATTTCGCCTAAAGGCTGGTAGTTGCGCTTTTGAATATTAGCCTCCACCTGATCCAGCACCCGCTCTGCATCCACATCTCCCACAACAAAGACTGCCATATTGCTGGGGTGATAAAAAGTGCGGTAGCATTTATAAAGGATATCTTTATTAATCTGGCTGATACTTTCCACCGTTCCCGCAATATCTATCTTCACAGGATGATGTTGATAAAGCGCACCGAGTAAATTGAAAAAAAGACGCCACTGCGGATTATCTTCATACATACGGATTTCCTGGCCTATAATCCCTTTTTCCTTCTCTACACTTTCATCTGTGAAGTAAGGAGTCTGAACAAAGTCTAATAATAATTCAAGGCATTGATAAAAACTTTCTGTTGTGGAAAAAAGATAAGCAGTATTGGTAAAGTTGGTAAAAGCATTGCTGGAAGCGCCTAGAACAGCAAAACGGTCAAAGGCATTACCTTCTTCGTCCTCAAAAAGCTTATGTTCAAGGAAATGGGCTACACCATCTGGCACCTGCAATTCCTCATTTTCACCTTCTACAATAAAACGTGAATTAATGGAACCAAAATTGGCGGAATAAGTGGCATATTTTTTGTTATAGCCTTTTTTAGGCAGAACAAATACCTGTAGCCCCGGCTCTACCCGCCGCCAAAATATTTTTTCTTTTAAGAGGCTCTGTTCAATTATTTCTGTTTTCATTTAGGCGCCCCCCTTATTAGTTAAAAAATAAACAGTATCAAGTTTAACATTTTCAGCTACTTTTACAATATCCTCGCGCGTAACTGCAGCCAATTGCTGTAATAGTTCCTCGGTGCCTAATACCTGCCCGGCCAACATTCCATCTAATGACCGATTAATAATGGCATAAGGACTATCCTCTTCCAGTAAAAATTGATTGCGCAAACCACTGCGTGTATTATCCAAGTCTTCCTGTGAAAACTCGCCTTTTCTCATTGCCTCCACTTGTTGGCGTATTATCTCCAATGCACGCTCATAATTATCCGCTTCAATTCCGGAAGAAATAACCATCAGCCCTTTATGTTTTTCCAAGCGGGAATAGGCATAATAAGCAAGGCTTGCTTTTTCCCTTACATTCTGAAAAAGTTTTGAATGGGGGAAACTGCCTAAAATGCCGTTATACATAAGTAAGGCAAAATAATCCTTATCACCGAAGCGCAGCCCTGTACGAAAACCTAAAACTAACTTACCCTGATTAACATCCATTTCTTCTTTTACATAGCGTATCTCCCCGGGTTGAATATCGACCTGGGTTGGCGGTACAACTTTCTCTTTACCACGCTTGTATGTAAAAATTTTCTCTACTAGAGCAAAAGTTTCTTCTACATCTAAGTCACCAATTATATGTAAGTCAGCTGGGCTTTCCTGCATGAACTGGCGATAAAAATTGTACAAGGAAAATGGGGTCTGCTGGGCAAGTTGCTCCACAGTACCATATTTAAAAACACTGAAGGGTTCTTCCTTGCACATTTCCTGCAGGCAGCGCTCCACTGAATATGCAATTTTATCGTTGATAATGCCTTTAATAACCCTTTCATGCTGCTCTTTTTCCTGTTTCACATAATCAGCTTTAAAAGCATCTCCTTCCAAAAGAGGATTGGTCAGAAGATCATTAAAAATTTCCAGGCTTTTACGCAGCAGCTGACTCTCCCCTGGCAGATATTGGTCATGCACAAGATCCATACTATAAGAAACTAATTGTCTTTCACCCTTTTTTATTACTTCCGACATTAATTCTGTGCCATAAAGCTCCTCTAAGGATAAAGCAAGTTTTTGTCTTGTGGGATAGTTTTTACTACCGCGCTGCAGTATAGAGGGCAGGAGCGCACTCTGCGTCACCTCTTCTTTACACAGCTGGCGGTGAAATATAAGCTGTACTAAAATTGTCTTAAACTTAGCTGTAGGATGAATAAAGATATTTATGCCATTTCCTAAACGCCTGTGATGAAAATTAGCCAAAATTGTTCCTCCTTCACCAACATACAGTTAGATTCCAGTAAGTGGACAAATAGACTTATTCCCTTTTTCCCGGCAGATTCCTGCCAGTGCTACTATTTTACGTAAATTGCAGACAATTATTTATCAAATTTGTTTTTCTTTGCTAATTTTGGTGCTTACCCTGCCAGCTAAAATAATAATGGGTACCCCTGCATATAAAAGTGTAGTCGCAGCTGCCACCACACCCGAATCATTAACTAAGAATGCAGTAATACTTCCCACTATAATTCCCCAAAATCCGTTAGACAGCATTGGATAAATTTTATTAATATCTTTTAAAACGCCGCGTGGCCGGTAAAACAATACTGCCAACATCGCCAAGAAAACCAATAAAGCACGACTCCACTGAGAATAGCGAAATAACTTTATATTCATCGCAGCTTTACGTAAAATTATATCTTTTAAAGCTTGCCAGCCGTCATGCTGCAGTAACGCCAGAGTACGTCCAAGATGTGACTGCAGCCTTGGAGGAACACTAATATTAATATAAATCGCTAAAATACTGATAACTACCAAAACTAACACTACCAAGCCTAAGCTTTTCCAATTGAGCTTAAATTTTACCCAGAGTAAAACTGAAATAGTAAAAGCACTAATTGCGGTCAAAGTGCCACCAAAATTAGCGCCACCCGTTGGCGAAATTAGCAAGTAAATAGCTGTGACAAAATAAGCAGTAATCAATAGTAAGCTACTACGGCGAAAGCGTGGGAAAAGTTCCAAAGCAGCTGCTGCACCCAGTATTGTTGTGCCGATCCAAACTCCCATATACTCATTTCCCATCCCATAATAGCGTGCTCCTGCAACCGGGTCATAGCCTAAAACGGAAATTTTCATAAGTTGTGCATTGCAAATAGTATCCACCAAAAGGGAAACAGAAGTGATAGTACCAATGAGGGCAAAGCGAGTTACTACATCGGGTATAAAACGCTGCAAAGCAGCTACTATTACCACTGCTGCAGCTACTGTACAAAAGAAACTGGCAAACAGCGATATCTGCCCCAATGGCAAATAAAGCAGCAATATGGGAACAGTCATTAAACCCAGCAAGGCAGTTTCAAAATAGCGAGTAGCTATTATCTGCACAAATAAATTTAATAAAGCCCCTAACACAAAAATAATTTGCAAGACAACATAAGTTTTCAGCAGCGGCGACCGTAAACGATATATACGTCCTATTATACTGCGCATAGCTAATAAATCGGCAATCTCTCCCTCTCCTGCTATGGTTAAAGGGCGGCCAAGCATATTTTTAGGTAAAGGCAAGCCCAAATGTGACAGCACAAAAGGAGCAATATCAGTTATGCTTGCCAAGCCGGCGCGCTGCGTGGTGGCAGATGTTAGTAAATGATTTGCAGGAAATAATTCACCTAAGGCTGAAACAAAACCCAGTGTCTCTGCCCCACTTTTCCCGGCCGGAGGGATTGCCATAATCAGCAGCACATCCTCAGGTGCTAAAACAGGAACTAACTGCTGTAAAAACAAGTTAACATCAGCAAATATTTTTGTTTCCACTTGCTTAGCTACATCCTCGCGCATTTGTGAACGATACGCATCTAAGCGGGCTGTATCACCCCAATCTATCAGTAAAACATCTGAAAGAGGGTATAAATCACTAAAAGCCTGCCATACTTTTTCTTTATCCATACGCCAGCCATAAGGGAAGCTATTATCCTCTGTTAAAATCGCCTCGCTAACTTGCCCAAAATCAATTTGACCGGTACTGTCAGCTAATGCAGCAGCCGTTTCCCTATGATGCTGTAAAGTATCCGCATTTCCGAGCAAAGCCGTTTTTTTGTCAAACTCGCGCAAAGTATCGCCCAAAAGGCCCGGCTGCACAGGGTAAGAAAGCTCTTTATTAGCAGCAATTAATTCTGCCATACCAAGATGAACAATCCTGCCCTGGGGCATTACCCCCTGGTGCCTGTGAAAAATAATGCTGGCAGCAGTACCATCATAATTTTCTTCCTGCTGCAG
>JAAZJT010000079.1 GCA_012800215.1 Bacillota bacterium
AAGAGGCGCAATCCCTCTCCTAGGCTTATTTGCCACTCAGATCGCGGCAGTCAATATTGTAGCCATGCTTATCAGAGTTTACTGCAGGAGCACGGTTTCATATGCAGTATGAGCCGTAAAGGTGAATGCCAGGATAATGCTTGTGCTGAGACATTTTTTCATAGTATGAAAGTCGAATGGATATATGGAGAACCGTTGAAATCCAGATATAGGATGAGAAAAGAAGTCAGGGAGTACATAGAGGTGTTTTACAATCGGCAGAGACTGCATTCAAACAATGGATATCTTTCGCCTAGTGATTTTGAAAGAGTTAACCAGTCCAGCTTCTTATTGTCCGCTTAGGCTTGACCAGATCATATATGTTTCACAAACTCATCAGAGGAAACAGCATAGTAAAAAAAGAACTGAGTGGGTATTTTTCTGTGGATGAAAAGACCATACAACGAGATATAAATGAACTGCGAGCGTTTCTTTATGAAGGTAACCCAGTATGGGGTAACAATGCTATACATTATGACCATCGAAGCTGTAGTTATCGTTTGATTAAACAGGAAGACTATTTTTTCACCGAAGAAGAAGCTTTAGCGTTGGCTAAGATACTGCTAGATAGCAGAGCATTTAATATAGATGAGATGAACCAGATCCTGAATAAACTACTATTGCATATTGACCCAAGCCAACGAAGTTGCCTTAAAAAGGCTATCCTAAATGAAAGCTACCACTATATAGGGCCACAACATGGAAAATATCTGCTTAGTTTATTATGGCATTTAAATTTAAACATACAGGAACAGAATATTATCAGGATTACATACTGCCGTATGGATGGAACTATTCACGATTGGGAATTAGAGCCCCTGGGGTTAATCTTTTCTGAATTCTATTTCTATCTTATTGCACAAATACATAATGGGCAGTATGAAAGTCCGGCCATATATCGAATTGACAGGATACAGAATTTTCTTGAATCTGGGCAACACTTTTCGGTACCCTACACGGAGCGTTTTCAAGAAGGAGGATTTAGAAAACGAATTCAGTTCATGTATGGTGGAGAACTGCTAAGAATCAAGTTCGCCTTCTGGGGGAGTTCCTTAGAGGCCATCTTAGACCGTTTGCCCACAGCCCGAATTATAGGGCAAGACGGCAATAAAACCATACTAGAAGCGGAGGTGTATGGAGAGGGCATAAAAATGTGGTTTTTAAGCCAAGCTCAGCATTTGGAAGTGTTGAAACCAGAACAATTTCGCCAGGATATAAAACGAACGATTGGTGAGATGGCGAATATATACACAACAGCACTTTAGTTATGGGAATAATTGGGGGGATATGGAATGAATAATGATATAACTCGTCAAGATATTGATGATTACAATAAAAGAAATGCAAATAAAGACAGCTACAAAAATCGTGTCTTTAATGGAAAAAGAACAACAATGGATGAATACACTGGAGAGAAGCTGTTTTATTCTGCAAAAGGTAAGAATGCTTCAGTGGTGCAACCGCGTCACTTCACAACTAAAAAAACTGCAACTATTGACCATGTTGTTCCAGTTGACCAGTTGAAAAAACAGTATAGTGGTAATATAAGTAAAGAACAGTTAAAGAGAATTGCAAACTCTGACTTTAATTTGGCTGTTACTGCTGAAGCGCTCAATAAATCTAAGTCAAATATGAGTAATCATGAATACTTATATAGACAGTTGAAAAATGGCAACCCGGAAAGTCTTACTACTACGTACAATATGATACAAAAAGAAATATCGGCAAAAATTGGCATTTCAGGGGATATAGCTGTTACTAGGGTTTCAGAAAAAGTTGGGAAGATGTCCAAAGTAAACAAAAAGGATCTTAAAACATTTACTGACACAGTTGGCGGTAAAACGGGTAGTACGCTAAATAGAGGCACTGACGCTGGATTAATGACTCTCACTATTTCAAGTATTAACAACTTAACTCTTGTGGCCGCAGGGAAAAAGGATTTAGATAATGCGCTTAAAGACATTGGACATGATGCAGGTGGGAGCTTCGTTAGTGCTGCTGGTTTAGATTTAGTAAAAGGTGCTGTTTCAGATATAGCAAAAATATGCAAGAATCCTAAATTTGCAAAGATATTGCAGAAAGATGTACCTATAGTTCAAATTTCAACAATTATTATGGTCAGTAATTCAGCAATTAGATTTATAAATGATGATATCTCTGGCGAAGAATGCTTGACAGAAATATTAATGAACGGAGTAGGGGCTTTTGCATACAGTTTAGGAATGGCGGTAGGAGGTCCGGCCGGGGCAGTGATCGGTTCAATAGTAGTAGCCCAGATAAGCAAATCGATACTTGAATATAGACAATGCCAAAAGCTAAATGAGGAGAAGGAACAGCAGATTAGTTGCATTGTAAGCGAAGCATTAGTTGAAATGGAAAAACAAAGAAAATATTTACAGCAAATTATAACTCAAAAGTATGATAGATGGGATAATGCATTTGATTCTGGATTTGAACAAATCTTTGCTTCAGCAATCGAAAATGATGTTGATGGTATATCTAATGGACTTAATACGATACTCTGCATTTTTAATGAGAGAGCTAAATTTGAAACAATTCAAGAATTTAATACATTCTTTGACAATGCGGATTCAGTTTTAACTCTATAAAGGGGGAATCATATGAGTTTATTTGTAGGATCAATGTTGGGCGGCCTAGTATATACACTTGCGAAAACAAATGAGTCGATGAAAATCGATGAGCAAACGCAAAAAAAATACGCTAGAGCATTTGAAAAACGTGCTGCAGCTGAACAGTTAGTACGTAATAAACAAAATGAAGCCAATAATAGTTTAACAAAGGTGGCGAATAGAAAAAGGGCTATTCTTTCTACATCTATGGCTGAGTTTTTAGAATTATACGAAAAGATAATAAAAATTAATTTTATCCCTGGTGATGGAATTTTGGAATTAAGTCAAAATGTACTGGCTCCGGTTAAATATGAACAACTTAGGCATATGGCCAATAAAGCGATCTCCCCGATGACGGATAAAGAGATCGTGGTAAGCTATTTGTTAAAAGGTATCGGCGGGGCTATGGTAGACGATTCCAAACGTAAATTGGCAATGGCAAACAGTGAGATGAAATTATCTAATGTTGTTTATTCGCAGGCTGAAACTTTTGTCGTTGCGTTGGAAGCTATAGTTGAGAGAGGAAATAGACTTGCTAAGCTTTTAGCAAAAATGAATTTGCTATTTTCGCGTTCAATAAAAACTAGTAGCGAAATTATTGAAAAGAATGGGATTCACAGAAACATGTATAATCTTGACGAACGCCAAAAGATAATGACTTGTATCAATTTTGCTGATGCAATTAAAAAAATAATTGATGTACCATTATTGGATCATAATGGAGAAATAACACAGGAATCTTTAACAGCTCTGCAAACCGGCAATGACTATTTAGAAAAATTAAAAAATCTATAAGTGGAGAATGATCTTTTATGAAAATATTTAAGGTTTCAAAAACATGTAATGCGTGCGGCCAATGTGCTCTGATGACAGATTTGTTAATTGAAACGGCTGATGGCAAAGCAATACCATCTGATATAGGATATATTTCTGATGATTTTCTAAAGGAAGCACAGAATATCATTGATATATGTCCAGTAGGGGCTTTATCTATTATCGAAGTGGGAAATGTCAGATCTTCTGGCAAAAGGGCATTGAAAGAATTAGAAAGTCTCTTAAAGAGAAGATTAAATGAAGTAGTTGTTCCTATCGTAACAAAAGGTGATATAGGATTTAACGCAAATAATTATTTTATAGATTTTAATGAACCAAAAGGAGATTATGATTATAAGTATTCCAGTGAAAATAAAGCTGAAAAAGCTGCGCTTGATGAGTTTAACAGAATTGCATATTCTCAGTATAGGGCATTTATTTTAAGTGTATTTGTACAATATAAGAACGATAAATTAAAACAATTTTATACGTTTGAAGCAAATGAAAGCAGTTTTTATTATAAGATAAACAAGAAATACATGGATATCCTGAAGGAAATCGCAACTGAAGCAAAAGCTTTGACAAATGGCAAGATACTGCTATCTGAGGAATTCATTACGTTTGACGTTTATCCGGGTAACAGCAATAAATTCATCAGAGGTTCTATAGATGCCCGTCTTAAGGAATTTGAAACCAGAAGTACTTCATCTGGCATAATGGCAGAGTTTAGAAGTAATTCCTATAGTTCCTTGGATTCATATAGCATGTATATAGACACCGACGAAATGGAACATTATGAAGAAGGCATGTTTGGAAGGTCCAAAATTATAACTAAATACTGTTATAAAAATTTAAATGGAGCAGTAAATGAGTACATTAAAGATCTGAAAAGTGCAATGAATTACGTTGATATAGATGAAAGTGCACTTTATGATGTTAACGAAGCTATTGATTACTATGAGAAAGAGATAGCCACAGCAGTTGAACAAAAGATTAAAGAGTTTTCGGAGGCAGTTGCTCAGATATAAATAGTTATGAGGATTCGTATGTGTGGTTCCGCAATCCCAATGCACCTTTATTATCACCGGCAGAATTCTATAATATTTGGTATGAATAAATCTGCGTTGGATTAATAAAAGAGGTCTTGATGTAAATGGAAGTATCAATTGTAGATCACCAGGAGAGTAAGCATATTACTATTAGAGAATCGTTTTTGTTATTGGGTTAAGCTTATTTATTTCAGGTATTGCCGTAACGTATACTTGCTAGTTTGTCGTAAGTGATAAGGCAAATTGTACAAACGCTGGTTGATGGTTCTGGCTCATACACTTGTTCAAGCCGGCAGAATGGAGTCAAAACATGTATCCTTTCATAGCTTTTTTCTTAGTATCCTTTTGGACAGTGGTACTTCTGTATGGATTATGGCGAGATCCAAGTATAAGATCAAGATTGCTAAGATTGCTAGCCGTGTTCTTCTTGTGGGGCATGGTGCCTCCTAGCTCCGGCTCCACAATAGTAGAGTTAATACACAATATAGGTGGTGCCTACCCAGCCTGGATTGTAATAATTCTTGCGGCCGTGCTGCCGGTATATTTATATGGGGTTATTCTGCATTTTCGACAGTAGGGGGGAGGAAGAATTAGGTTAGGATTCCAAGAGGTAATGCCTTCTGGCCACTGTGGTCGGCAGATTCGGGACAACTGTATCATCTATCGCTTAATGGGTGGTTGTGGCCTCGGGCTATGGAGGTTAACTTGAAATTACTTAATAGATTAAAAAATCTAATTTTTGTTAACGACGAAAAATTTTTAATATATTATCAAAAGACAAGAGCGAAAGGCTTGTTGAAATGTGGCTAAGTATGCCAGTATATCCGCTATTGTTATGGTCATAATAGGCAGAATTTCTATCGCAAGAAATATGAAATTTTACGGATATGAAAAAGAAGAATGAACCGAAAATCTCTGAGTGAGGCACTAGATTGAGCAGTATATAAAACTTAATAAGATTGTAAACAAGATTAGGAATTTTGTTTAAAAAATAAAGGATAGGATTATATCCCTATCCTTTATTTTGGTCTCAGGTTCAACTTAGTTATATAAAGCCCTTTTCAAGTTGTTTAAAATCTTAGCCTCAATAATGCCAACCCTATCAAACCATGAAGTTGCTAAGTTATAAACATAATAATTTGTAAGAGCAGGTAAACAATTATAATAATCTTGGACATCTTGAGACATATGACATGTATAATATGCATTTTGTTTACCGCATCTGCAAAGATTTGTTGGTTTTAATCTGGGTGCTAGCAACTTTCGGTCAAATGGCTCTGCTTGAGGACCTATCCAAAGGGGATTCCCAATTTTACGAGTTTCTAACCATACCTGGTGTCTAAATAACCATATGCAGATTTCTTCTAGAGCATTTTTTAGCCTATCTTTCACATCCATACCTAATAATCTTGGGTCCAAAATGTAGCATATGTAACTGATAAACTAAAATGGACAGAAAACAACAAATAAGAATGAACAGTATTTACCACAATCCTCCAAAAAAGCTATGATAGAGCTGGAAATAAAACAGCTTTTATCATAGCAGAGGAGGAAGA
>JAAZJT010000080.1 GCA_012800215.1 Bacillota bacterium
CCTTTTAGTCCACTAAGAACCAGGGCTAGTGAATCATCACTGGAAAGTTTTTTCTTCGGCATGGTAGTTCTCCTCCCTTATTTGGATTCTACCATAACCGTGTTGTCACTCTTTGGGTATCAGTATACATTATAATAATAAAAAGATAATGGCTGACTGGTTTCTTGACAATTGGGGTAACTGTACTATAATGCCTCATAAAGATCCAGCAATTTAGTAAAGGTTACCTACTACTTTTAGGTGGGCTGTGGAAAGGGGATGTTCAAATGCCTGACTCACAGATAACTAAACGTGCATTATCTGCTGCAATGAAGGAATTAATGGCTGAACGTCCCATGGAGAAGATCAAGATCGCTGACATAGCTCAACGATGCAATATGAATCGGCAGAGCTTTTACTACCACTTCAAAGACAAATATGATCTGGTGAATTGGATATTCTATACTGAGTTCTTTGCTGATATTCAAAAATCTCTCAACAGGCCCGGCTGGGAATTGATCGCAAAGATGTGCCAGTTCTTTTACGAGAACCGCTCCTTCTACAGCAACGCCCTAAAGGTTAGAGGGCAAAACTCCTTCTCTGAGTACTTCAACGAGGTCATGCATCCGCTTATTCTAGCCCATTTCTCTGATATTTTCGCCAATGATGAGGATCAGGATTTTTATGCTACCTTTTATGCCGATTCTATTCGGATTACCATAACCAGATGGCTGTTGGAAGGGGCCAAAATACCGCCGGATAAGTTTGTAAGACTGGTGAGAACAGCTGTTACGGGAGTTGCCTATAAGATTGTAATCGATGATTTCGTTCAGCAGACTTAATAGCTGATTCTGGGCATGGTTCTTTCCAGAATGGACTGGAAGGATTGGGTGCGGATGTTGATATGAGGTTGGACACTATCCATATTTTTAACAGCTAATCGCCCATCCCCCAGAATAGCAATAAAGCATTCTTCCACAGAGATAGTACGATCCACATGGGCTAATTCTGTATAGAAATCAAAAATAATAAGGGGATAACGGGCAGCGGTTTTAGCAGTTTTAATAAACTTGCTCATCAACTTATGGTTTTCCGGTTTCTGTAAATTCTTGCGTACCATAAAGAAGCAAACCGAATTAGCTTCCTTTATAGAAGTGAGGCAGGAATCGCTGGTAAGATAGGCCAGGTTATCATCGTCATATTCGCTATAGGTGCCGAACAGGCATTTATTATCAAACAAAACTGCGGCTGCTTTGCTATAAGATTGCTTGCCTGGCGTGGCCAGGTGCAGTATCAATACGACATTTTGGTTTTCTACTATCTTTTTGGCAATGTCGGGGTTTATAGCTTCCGGTTCAGCAAATATAAAATAGGTTCCTTCTTTATGAACTGCCAATCCCTCCAAAAGATCAGCTAAATTCTGTTGATTGTTATTAATGAAAAACATTCCGCAATAAATGCCGATAGCTTCCCCCTGTTTAAGCACTTCACTGACTTCCGCCTGGGACAGCCGATTATCACATACCCTTCGAAAATCAAAAACAATAGTCCAGGGGACATTATAACCATTTCTTCTTTCATGGTCGCGTATCTGCTGTGCTCCATATGTCAGACAGGTATATCCTAATTTGGCTGCGGTATTCTTAAGCAGTTGATGATCTACATGACTTACTATTTTTCGGGTTAATTCATACAGGGGACTGTTCTCATTGGCCAGCATTTGCTGGGTAATGCGGAAAAAATCCTGATGAAACCGGCCTTGTGACAGATGAGATCCTAGGTCTATTAAATTGCGAATTCCCCGATGGGTATTGTCCTGTATATCACGAATGCCCTTATCGATAGCTACTTCTATCATGGCATAAGTCATTTTTGCGCTTTTATCCACGGAACAGCGTACCACCTTTCATTGCTCTAACTTACTATATAGTACCCTATTGAACTTAATAAATAGACAAAGTTTTATTCTGTCAAAAACAATGACAATTTATTGTTAGTGTCGTGCTTTTAGACATCTTTATTTTCTGTCTAAGGAAAAATTTTGCTATGTTTTTTAGACTATCAGAAGGGGTAAAAGATAGCAAAATAACAAAGATTATAAGGAAAAGCGAGGGGAACATTTATGGAAAAAAGCATGGGTGAAAATATAAAAGCTTTTGGTCTCAAAAGAGCACTTGACTATTTAGATGCCGATCCGGAAAGAAACATTACGCGAGTAGTAGATTGGCTTATTAAAGTTGATCGCGATGAAAAACATGTGGCTCCCCGAGCGCGCACTGCCAAGAGTTTCATCGATGATCACAACAGCAACTGGTATCAACTTATTAAGAGTCTTTATACAGATGTTGATGATGGGATCAGAAAACGGTTTTTCGAAAACGTACTGGTAAATGCTACGGTTATAGGTACGAAACGCCAGGATAAAGTGATGGAAAAGTACGGATGCAATGTTCCCTGGGCCATTCTTATGGATCCAACCTCAGCCTGTAATCTGCACTGTACGGGATGCTGGGCAGCGGAGTATGGGCACAAGCTCAGTATGGATTACGATACCATAAACAGTATTATCGAACAGGGAAAGGAATTGGGGGTATTTGCCTATATATATTCCGGAGGTGAACCCCTGGTCCGCAAACACGATATTATAAAACTTTGCGAAAAACATCCTGAGTGCGCTTTTTTGGCCTTTACCAATGGAACCTTAATAGATAAAGAGTTTGCAGATGATATGCTGCGGGTAAAGAACTTCGTTCCGGCCATTAGTGTGGAAGGTTTTGAAGAAGAAACGGATGCCCGACGGGGTAAAGGTACTTATAGAGCTGTAATAAATGCTATGGAGACGCTTAAATCAAAGAAACTGCCCTTTGGTATTTCCTGCACCTATACTCGAGCAAATGCAGAAGTCATCGGAAGCGAAGAGTACTTTAATGAAATGATTGAAAAAGGTGTCAAATTTGCCTGGTTCTTTACCTATATACCTATTGGGAAAAATGCAGTACCCGAACTAATAGCAACACCTGAACAACGGGAATACATGTATCACCAGCTGCGCAAATTCCGCCAGACCAAACCCATTTTTACTCTGGATTTCTGGAATGACGGTGAGTATTCAGGTGGGTGTATAGCTGGTGGCCGTCGTTATCTTCATATTAACGCTAACGGTGATATTGAACCATGTGCTTTTATTCATTATTCAGACAGCAATATCCACAATACCACCCTGCTGGAAGCATTACAGCGTCCGCTGTTTATGCAGTATCATCTTGGCCAGCCCTTTAACAATAATCATTTGCGTCCCTGCCCGTTATTGGATAATCCTGAATGTTTGATCAATATGGTGGATTCGTCAGGGGCTCAATCCACGGAAATGCTGCATCCGGAAGATGTCCACGTGCTTTGCGGCAAATGCCGGGAAACTGCAGATGAATGGGCACCTGTCGCAGATAGATTATGGAGAGAAAATCAGGAATATGAGCAGCCGGTAAAATATGCTAAAGTATAGAATGGCTATGGTGTAAAGGATTATACCATAGCACCAGCATAGAATGGAGGAATAGGACGTTTGATACCTCATAGTATCGACTATCGCCAGGTGCTGAAAAACTTACAGGTTAATCCTGACACCGGCCTAAGCAGTCAAGAGGCTGCTCAACGTTTGAACGATTACGGTGAAAATAAACTGCAGGAAAAAAAGAAGAAGAGCAGCGTTAAGCGATTTGCAGAACAATTTAAAGATGTGATGATTATCATTCTGTTGATAGCAGCAGGAATTTCTTTTGCCGTGGCTTGGTATGAAGGGGAAGGGTTTTTTGAACCCATACTCATTTTGCTGATCGTATTTCTTAACGCCATTATAGGCGTGGTACAGGAAGGCAAGGCGGAAAAAGCCTTGGATGCCTTAAAAGACTTGTCCGCACCTCATGCCCGGGTTATTCGCAATGGACGGGAGATGATCATAGAAGCAACTCAACTGGTGCCGGGAGACGTCATTAGCCTGGAGGCTGGAGATTACGTACCAGCAGATGCCCGTCTTATCCGCTCGGCCAGCTTGAAAGCGGAAGAATCAGCCTTAACAGGAGAATCAGTACCCAGTGAAAAGGACGCCGTAGCAGAAGTGGCTGGTAATGCCCCTTTAGGGGATCGTTTTAATATGATCTATTCCGGGTGCAGCATTATCTATGGTACCGCTACTGCTGTAGTTACCGCTACCGGCATGAAAACCGAGATGGGCAAAATAGCTGATTTGTTAGATGCGGAAGGTGATACCCAAACACCCCTGCAGCACAAATTAGCCGTTTTAGGCAAATACATCGGTTTTGTGGCTCTGGGTATATGTGGAGTAATTTTTGCAATTGGATTACTATATGGCATGAATGTAATGGAAATTTTCATGATTGCCGTAGCATTAGCAGTTTCCGCTATTCCCGAAGGGCTACCGGCTATTGTAACCATTGTGTTGGCTATTGGAGTACAGCGCATGGTTCGGAAAAACGCTATTGTCAGGAAACTGCCGGCAGTGGAGACCCTGGGAAGCGCATCAGTTATATGCTCCGATAAGACTGGCACTCTCACTCAAAACCAGATGACCTTAGTAAAGGCTTTTGAAGCAAATAATTCCATTCTGGAAGACATCTCCGACAGTAATTCAGATCCAAGGAATAACCAGGGGGACGGTTCTTGCGGTTGCATGAGTTAATGCATTTTGCATTATAAGCCAGGGGTTGGTTTATAGGAAATCATGTTCATTTACTACTTAAGGAAGAGCAAGAAGAATGGGGCGTATCGGTGCCAGCTATGCATATTGGTACATTTTAAAATATCAACGATGCGGGCAATTATTTCAAGATAGATACAAAAGTGAACCTGTTGAAGATGATAGATGTTTTTCGAAACTCATTGTACCTTATCTACCGATATAACCGAATTATTAATGGTGGGCCCATCCGGAAATCGAACGCGGGACACCCTAGCGTCGCTATTTGTGTGTTATTTTGCATGCTGTACAAGTCCTTATAACATCTACCAAAAAAAGGATGGCACCGAATGGGCACCAAATAGAAAAAGGATAGAATTATATCCGAAATTCTCTCCTTCATATTTGCCTACATATTGGGTTTTTGAATGGTGGGCCATGAAGGAATCGAACCTTCAACCTTCTGATTAAGAGATAGTTAGTTAAAACAAGTTTTAATTTATGGCGACGAATTGGCGACGATAAACTATATTGTAGTTTATACAAAATAACAA
>JAAZJT010000081.1 GCA_012800215.1 Bacillota bacterium
ATGAACATTAAAGCAGAGTCGGCTGTATAGAAATAATTCTACGAAGAAAGCTTCCAAGCAAAATTTATTACTTGGAAGCTTTCCTCTTTTAAGCTTTTAGGCTAGTTTTGTCCCAGCCTCTTCATCAGACTGGAAACTAGTCGCCTTCTTCAGTATCTTCTGGGAAAGCATCAAAATCATCAAAACTTTTATCATCATTGACAAACACGATACGCTCACAATTAGGGCAGAGGATTTCCACAACGTCATCATCTTCTAACATGTCGTCATCAATATAGACGATTTCATGGCATTCAGGACATTCGACAGAAAACATATCATCGTCTTCTGCCTCTAAGTCATAGTAATCCTCATCCTCTTCTTCACCATAACTTTCGTAAAAATCATCTTCTAGTTCATTTAGATCCTCATCAATGGCTTCAGTATAGTCTGCCAACTCTGCATGATCTTCCTGCAATTCAGTAACTGCAACGGCCAAGGCATCAATTACATCAATTATTTCAGTAAAAAGTTTTCCTTCTCGGCTGCTTTCTTCTATACCCAGACCAGCAGCCAAGCCTCTTAAATACGCCACACGGGATGTTAGATCGTCCATACGGTTAGTATCCTCCTTAAATTGTAATAAGTTTTGTTACACTCTTTCTATGTATTCACCTGTACGGGTGTCTATACGCAGGACATCACCCGCGTTGATGAAAAAGGGCACCTGCACAACTAAACCTGTTTCCATTGTCGCCGGTTTGGAACCTCCTGATGCTGTATCTCCTTTTATACCTGGTTCAGTTTCTGCAACAGTTAGTTCTACAAAATATGGCAGTTCTATGCCAAAGACTTGTCCCTGATAAAAGAGGACATTTATATTCATATTTTCTTTTAAATATTTAATATCATTTCCCAACTGTTCACTTGAAAGTGAAAGCTGCTCGTAAGTCTCTGTGTCCATGAAAAAATAATCATCACCGGAATTGTACAAATACTGCATCTCCCGTCGGTCCATAATGGCCCGCTCCATTTTTTCCCCGGCTCTGAAGGTACGCTCTGTTGTTGAACCTGTTTTTGCATTCTTTAGTTTTGTACGGACAAAAGCTGCTCCTTTACCTGGTTTAACATGCTGAAAATCTATTATAACGTAAACTTCTCCATCCAGTTCAATGGTTAAGCCTGTTCTAAAATCGCTAGTTGATATCATGCAGTTCCCTCCATTTTTATAGGCAAATTAATTCCTTCGTGCTTGCCGTCAAATTTCTGATGCCATCTTCCTCAATTACAACCATATCTTCAATCCGAACACCAAATTCACCGGGCAAGTAGACACCGGGCTCCACAGTAACTATCATTTTAGGCTGCAGTGTATTCTCAGATGAAATGGACAGCCGCGGAGCTTCATGAATTTCGAGGCCGACGCCATGCCCAAGACCATGTCCAAAGTATTCCCCCAGGCCGGCTGCCACTAAAACATCACGAGCCAATGCATCCCCCTCACGGCCATTCATTCCGGCCCGAAGTCCTGCCAATGCTGCCTGCTGGGCTTGTAAAACCAAGTTATATATTCTGCGCTGTTTGTCGCTTGCTTTGCCCACAAAAACAGTACGCGTCATATCTGAGCAATAACCATTTACTATACAGCCAAAATCCAGCACAATAGCATCGCCTTCTGCCACAACTTTATCTGAGGCGACACCGTGCGGTAAAGCAGAACGGCTGCCGGAGCCGACAATCATAGTAAAAGATAAGCCGCTGGCTCCCTTTTTGCGCATTATGAACTCCAGTTCCAGCGCAATTTCCCTTTCCCTAATGCCGGGTTTAATAAAGGGCAGAATTTGTGTAAAGGCTTCATCAGTTATTTTTTGTGCCGCTTCAATAGCAGCAATCTCTGCTGTACTCTTAACTGCACGCAATTGTGCCACTGGGGAAATTATGGGCTGTACTGTAATTCCGTCCAGCGCATCATTAATCTTTTCATATATATCTACTGTCAGATGGTCGGCTTCCACCGCCAGCATCTTGCAACCCGTATCAGTCAATATGTTTGCCACTTGTTTCCAAGTATCCCCGGCGATATCGACAATTTCATAGGCTGGAGCCTGCTGCGCAGCCTGCTCCAGATAACGGAAATCTGTCAGTAAGGCTGCTTCTTTTTCTGTAATTAACAACGTACCGGCTGTACCGGTAAAACCACTTAAATATCTAACATTGATGGGATTAGAAATTAATATAGCTTCTCTCTCTTCTGTTTGCAGCTGCTGGCGCAGCGCTGCCAGCCTCTCCATGTTCATCTCTCCTCACCAAACAGGCTGTACCTGCATCACTATACTCATGCTGATAGTATTTCGCTTTTTCGGTAAAAAAATCCTTCTCCGTAAAGCTCTTATTATTAATTAAGTAAATTTTGCCTGCAGCGCCAAAATTTCATCAGCTACAACTGCAGGTGACTTTCCCGTAGTATCGATGCGGACGTGGGCTGCTCGCCGGTAATAATCTTTTCTTTGCTGATAAAGAGCAGATAAAGAACCTTCTTTAGAAAGCAGGGGCCGTGACTTATCATTAGCCAAACGTTGACGAAGGGCTTCTATGCTGGCGTCAAGCCAGACCAAAAAACCACTCTTTTGCAGCACAGCTACATTTTGGGGATTTAAAACAACACCGCCTCCTGTAGCTATGATTAAACCACTTTGCCGACTTACTTCTTGGACAATTTCACTTTCCAGTTTGCGGAAGTAAGCTTCACCTTTTAAAGAAAAAATATCTGTTATGGGCATATTTTCCCTTAATACAATAAGGTCGTCCGTGTCAAAGAGCTTGCGCTTTAATGCAGCGGCCAACAACTTGCTTACCACTGTTTTACCAGTACCCATAAAACCAACTAAAACTATATTTTTTGCAGCTACTTCTTTCATATTATGCTCCTCGCTTCTCTGCAAGTATTGATCTTCCTTTCGACATTTTATTAGCATGTCCTGCCAAGAAGCTTAAAGTATATTATTTTTTAGGGCGGTGAACTATCTATCCGTACACGACCTGTTACGGGAGTTATGATAATATAAAGCCTTCTGCCGGCACTATCCTGCAAACGAACATAGCCTCCCTGGTTGGGTGCTCCTGTGTAACGAAAATAAAGTGTAGGACGATCATTTACCCTGGGTAAATTTGCAATCATTGAAACTTCTGACGGTAAATCAGTCCATAATGTACCCTGGGGAAGATCCTGGCGATAACGCCCGCTTAAGTCATAAAAAACAATGGTACAGGTGAGACCATGAGTAATGGCTGTTAAGCGGGCTTCTTGTATAGCATTAACCATTTCATGTGCAGCTGTCCGTAGCGGCCAGCTGCCTAAATCATGCACCAACGGTACCGCCAGACTGGTCATAATCGCCAATATTAATAAGACTAACAGCAGCTCAACAAAGGTTACGCCTCTGCTAGCCATAACCTCACCTCCGCGGTACTAATTCAAGCCATTCCAACGTAAAGGAGGGGTCAGCCAACAATAATTCCCGTGGCACTACGCTCTGCTGCTGTAATAATGCAATATCACTATAACTTATGCTTAGATTATGTATTTGTATTAGCGGTGCCAGCAAACAACCGTTAATCTCAAGCAGTGCAGCATTACTGCGGCTGATCCTGCCGGCACTGTAAATAAATAAACTGCCGGGCCAAAAACCAACAGCACTATCCAGAATCACATCACCGGCTGCAATTACTACCACTTGGCTGCCGCTTGCCCACTCACTAATAATAACATCACCGGCGGCAACTATCATTCCTTCCCAAGGAACCTTCAGTGCAATCTTGGTGAGAGCCGGCGCATAAATCGGGCCTACCTGCAGACCATCAACCAAATATAAACCGTCAACTAAAGCAGGAACATGCCAACCATGATAAAATGCTTTTTCCTGCAGATCGGCAAAATTAATCTTTAAATCATAAGGTTTAGTTACAATCATTATCTTTCCTGTACAGTTGTATGCTCCCCCTTCCTCCACTGTCAGTGAATTTGTACGCAGATCACCTATAATCAGGCTTTCTCCATGGCTAAATACCACTTCTCCGGCATTTAAATGCCCCTGTATTTCCGCTGCTGCCAACTCTATTTTTTGGGCATATAAAGCCTGTTCTCCCACAGGCCGTACAGAAGCTAATACTTCTACAGACTGTGTTAAATGTTTGGCTTCCCCCTGCGCACAAATCCTAAAAGCGCCCTCTTGCTGTGAGATAGAAACAGAAAAAGCAGGTTCTTCTGCGTGTTCATACCGCCATTCTGTAAATGATTGCTGTTGCCAGAGTGATGACAGCACAGCTTCTGCTAAAGCTACGCCAGCCTCTGCTGCATATTGTGCCTGCTCAGCTGCAACTAAATGGCCACTAATCCGGAGATTTACCACAGCCAGTTTAAGTAGCGAAACACCCAGCAAGGAAAATAAAAACATAATATAAAGCAGCCAGACTAAAGCAGCTCCCTGTTCCTTTTTCATGGCACTGCAACCGCAATGTTTTTTGCTGCTACGGCACTACGCAGAGTTACTGTTTGTGCTGCAGTGCTGACTTTTAATGTCATGGTTAGTACATCACCCCGTTCCAACTCTCCCTCCGGTGACAGTGATAAAGCCTCTATATGATTTGCCAGGGGTACTGCCGTCCCTTCAGGTAATCCCAACAGCAATTGACTCCCTGCCACATAAATACGGTAATGTCGCAAATTACCGCTCCTTTTTTTGTAATAAGTAAGGCTTTGCTTCTCCTCATCTACCACAACGCCATAGGCATATTTTATTTCATTAACCATTTCCTCCATAGCCAGGCGGGCATGCTGCTGTGCTTCCGCCGCAGCTGCACTCTGAAGCCAACTTTGACCACCCCAAGGCATTAGCGTTACCACCGCTGCCAATACTACCACTAACAGTGCAGTGGCCACCACCAATTCCGTTAATGTAAATCCCTTCTCCCCACTGGTTCACCTCCAGACTGCCAGGTTACCAATGTAAGCTCCTTTTCTCCTTCCTCCCAGCTCACCCGCACCAATACTTGTCTTAGCGGCTGAACTGCCTCCCCTACCTTCAGTGTAGTAATTTCTACCTGCCGCCTAAAACCGGCAAAACCCTCCACCTCTTCCGCTTGACCTTCCCAGAGTTCGGCGCTATTGCTGCGCAGCTGTTCCAGCGCTTCCCTGGCTAAATATACAGCTATTGTCTGCTCCCTGGCTGTTGCTAGTATTTGTGTGCCGGTTAGAATTACATTGAGGAGGGGCGGTAACAAGATAGCCAACAGAGCTAAAGTAACAAGCAATTCTAGTAACAAAAACCCATTTTCCCGCTTTTGCATGACCTTCCCTTCTTCAAAGACAAATTACTTATTATTTAAACTGCAGCCCGCTAAGCTGCAAGTACCATTGTAAAATTTCTTTTCCCCACATAGTAACACTAAATGCTGCCCCCACTAAAAATGGAGCAAAGGGGATAGCATCTTTACGACTTTTTACTCCCAATAATAAAAGGAGCACTGCCACCAATCCTCCCACTAGAAAAGCAAGAAAAATTAGCAGCAGCATTTCCTGCCAGCCAAACCATAGGCCTAAAGCTGCAGCTAGCTTAATATCACCGCCACCTAAACCACCCTGACTTAAAAGCGCCAGTAATAAAAAAATACCGCCCGCCATTAATCCTCCCAGCACTAACTTAACATCCAGATTGCTGCATACTTTTGGAATGCTGAGGGCAAGTAAAGCTATTACTAAACTATTGGGAATTATTTTATGTTCCAAGTCAATAAAAAAAATAATCACCAGCGGTAGAAAATAAACTGCGTGCCAGAGCATTTTCGGCCAACCATAACGATACATAAAAGCAGCAAATATTATTCCGGTCATTATTCCTGGCACCAGATATCGCCCAAAAGGCATCTTTCCGAGGCCACAGCAGAGGCTCTTTAATTTTTTTCCATCATGAGAATAAGAAGCTGAATGCAAAATAAACTTTCCCGAAAAGTTGCTATCGCTAAAAACTTTGAGCAGAGAGCCGGCAAAAAGGCCACAGAAAAAAGCAATTAAGAAGAATATAAATTCCACCTACTTAACCTCCTAGCAGCCTTACATAACTACTCTTAACACCTCTTCCAGTGATGTCAAGCCTTGTTTTGCTTTAGCTAAACCATCTTGTAATAACGTAACCATACCTTCAGCTACTGCCTGACGCCTAATTTCCCCTGCCGGCGCCCTCTGTACAGTCAACTGTTTAATCTTCTCTGAAACAAGTAAAAGCTCAAAAATTCCTATGCGTCCCGCGTAACCTGTATGGTTGCAGTGTAAACAACCGCCGCTTCGCGGCCGATAAAGAGTTAATTTTTCTTCGCCGTCTAACCGCATAATGGTACTATCTGCTTCTTTCCGTGTAAGTATATATTTTTCCTTGCAATAAGAACAAAGCAAGCGGGCTAAGCGCTGTGCCATAATGCCGCTGACAGAAGAAGCCGTTAGATAAGGTTCCACTCCCATTTCCGTTAAGCGGCTGATGGCACTGGCAGCATCATTAGTATGCAGTGTGGCAAAGACCAGATGGCCGGTCAGGGCAGCTTCAATGGCAATGCGTGCCGTTTCCCGGTCGCGGATTTCCCCTACCATGATAATATCAGGGTCATTACGCAGAATAGAGCGCAAGCCGGAAGCAAAAGTTAGGCCTGCTTTGGTATTGATTTGAATTTGATTAATTCCCGTCAACCTATACTCTACCGGGTCCTCAATGGTAATCACATTTTTACTAACACTATCCAATGCTCCCAGGCTGGCATACAAAGTTGTACTTTTGCCACTACCCGTAGGGCCCGTTACAGTAATAAAACCATACGGCAGATGAAGCAGCTTCTTGTATTGGGAGAGAATTTGTTCATCAACACCTAGCTTTTCCAGCGTAAGAAGATTTGCAGTGCGTTCCAGTAGGCGTAAAGTCACCCGTTCACCAGAACCAACAGGCATAGTGGCTACCCGAACGTCCACTATTTTCCCATCCACTTTAACTGACATCCGCCCATCCTGAGGAAGACGCCGTTCCGCAATATTGAGATTAGCCATAATTTTAAACCGGGCAACTAATGCCCTGTAGAGTTGCCATGGTGGGTTAAACACATTGTGCAGCACTCCATCAATGCGGAAGCGTATCCGCACTTTTTGTTCATAAGTTTCAATATGTATATCACTGGCTTTGGCGTTTACCGCCTGCGTAAGTATGGTATTAGCCAGCTGCACAGCCGGTTCTTCGCTGTCACCTGACAGCAAATGTACTTCCGGCTCATCTTCATAGGGGCTTTCTCTCTCCTCCTTCACTGCTAACTGCACACCAGCCATGCTAAAATTTCTAATTGCCGCTTCAAAATCACATGCAGTTACTAAAACAGTTTGCAGCTGATATCCAGTTAATAAGCGCAAATCATCAAGGGCAGGCCTACCTAATGGTTTTACCACCGCCATCACTAAGTCACCTGTTTCTGTAAATTCTATAGGCAATGCCTGATAACGGCGAGCAGCCTTAGTGCTGATAGTGGCAATAGCTGCCGGATCAATGGGGTAACCCTCCAAGGAAATAAAAGGTATTCCTGCTAGCTCTGCCAAGGCACGGCTCACATCTTTTTCCCGGCAGTAACCAAGCTGAACCAGTATTTGTGTCAAATCAGTTTTACCTGACATTAAATTTTGTTGCAGCATAGCACTTTGCAGCTCTTTTTTGCTTATTATTCCCCTATTAACAAGGCTCTGGCCTAATAATTCCGGCTCAACTAAAGGCTGCACCTTTATACACTCCCCGTTACTTCAATCTTATAAAATAGCAAAGACACTTGCCCTTAAATTAAAGTAGCCCGTTCTTTTTTCTCCGTCTGCCGTAAAATACATTTCATCAATCCTTAGTGCCCTTTCATAGCTCTGGAGATACTCTAGAAAACTTTTAAACTGTTCATTATTCCCGTAAAATACCATTTGCAGTGGTATTTCTATAAAACCATCCCGACTAATTCTTTCGGCAAAACTCAGCTGCATAAATCTCATCCCGGCCAGCTGAAGGCCTTGCTGTAAACCAAGCAATAATTGTTCTTCTTCTGCCTCATCAGGTATTAATTGTGTTAAAATTGACAGCTTAGCTGCCAACTGCTGCTCTCTTTCTCCCAAAATCCTGGCCGACGCTAAATGTTTGCTAACTGCATGTTGCCTTTGCAGTTCCTGCTCCAAAAGTTGCTGGGCACTCTGATATGCCCTAAATTGCCGGAGAAAACATATACCGGCCGCTATCACCAGCAACGCCAGAAAAATTAATTTCAACTTCTGCTGATTTTGCTTGATTAACTGATTACGGTTCATACGGTTTTCCATCCCCCGTTATAATCCTAACTGTAAACTGTACCTGTTTTAGCGACTCTAACTTTTTGGTTGAAATAACATGCACCTCTGAAATGCCGCTGGTGCTTTTTAGTAACAAAACCCATTGTGATAAATCAGTATAATGATCAGCTACCCCTTCTATATTTACCAACACCTGCTTATCTTCCCGTGAAGCGACCAACTTTGTCAGCCTAATGCCTTCAGCAGCGGAGGCCAAAATCCCCTGCATGAACTGAGCCCAGTCAAAGCTGCTGCCAATGGCTTGCTGTAATATATTTTTTTTATGCTTTGCCTGGCGGTCTAAAGATATTGCAGTTTCATAAAATGCGATTTCCTCTTCCCAATTAGCTCTTTGTTCTGCTATCAATCCCGCTTCTTGTTTTATGCGCTTTGTCTGCACCCATAGCAGCAGTGAAACAATTATCAGGAGTACAACCAGCAAAAAAATAATTTTTTGGACACAAGACTTCATCCTCTGACGTTTCTGTACTGCCTGCAATTCTTGCGGCAATAAATTTATCTTAATCATAACTATCCTTTCCAGCCATACATTGCTAAACCGGTACTTACAGCAAATTCCGGATTGTTAACCATTAGCTGCAGCTCTTTATTTTTAGTCGTCAACTTAGCTGCCGGTCGTATAGTTTCAACCGGCATGCCGATTTCTTTTTGCAAGAATTTTCTTATACCCTGCATACGGGCGCCATAACCGCTTAAGTATAATTTGTCAACTTTTGTTAACCTCTGCTGGGCCAAAAAATAATCAATGGCTGACTCTAATTCACCCTTTACAGCTTTACACCAGCCGGATAAAGCATCCCTTTCCTCCTGCTTTAAAATATGGGGAGAAACTTGGTTAGAAATTAAACTTAAGTCAAGCTGTTGCAGATACTGCTGCAAACTGTGAGGAATAATGGTTGCTAAACGCGGCAGGCCATCTACCGCCGCTACCAGACTATTTAACCCCAAAGCTAAATCCAACATAACAATTGTACCTTTGCGCTGAGCAGGCGAAAGAAGGCGTAATAATGCCAGCGGCACCACATCTACCGCTTGTGTTATTAACTTACTCTGGAAAAATGGTGTAATATTTGACACTAGTTGTGTCTTTTTTGCTGCTACAAGCATTACTTCATATTTCTCTTCTGCCTGATTTTCTCCTAACACAGCTACATCCACAACCATTTCTTTGCTTGATAGCGGTAAATAGCTATCAAGCTGCCACAAGATGGCTTGTTTTAATTTATCCTTTTTTATTTTCCGGTAGTTAATAAAGCGTAGCAGTACATTGTGGTTAAAAACAGCAAGAACTACTTGGCGGCTCTGAAAATTTGCAGTATGCCATAACTTTTGCAGCGCATTTACCAAAACTTCAGGCTGTTGGACAACACCGCTTTGTACAGCTTTTTCCGTTACAGCAATTTGTCCTGCTGCTTCAATGGATGCCGTTCCCCTCACATTCTTAAGCTCCACTGCCCGTATAAAACCAGTATCCAGTTCTACTCCCACAACATTCTTTTTTGACTTTAGCATAGAAAAGCCCCCTAAGACTCCAGCTGCTTTGCTAACTCCCGTAAACCATGATGTAGAATCGTAGACACTTTACGTTGCTGAATGTCCAATTTTTTGCCAGCCTCAGTCTGTGTCAAGTCCTGAAAAAACAATAAATATATTACTTCTCGCTGCAGTTCATTTAAGCAATCTATTGCTTGCTGCAGTGCCAACTTGTCTGCAAGTGAAAGTTTATCCTCTGCTTGCATGTAGGCAAACTGCGTCAGATCAGCCTCCTCCAGAGAAATTATACTGGCACGCATAGCCTGAACTATTTTTGTTTTTTTGACTTGCAGAGCTTGTGCAATTTCCTCTGGTGTGGGCAGCTCTCCTCTTTCTTGAAGCACCTTTGCCACATATCTGTCCAGTCGATACCGTAGATCCTGAGCTACCCCCGGCCGATAATATAGTGCCTCCTGCCGCAGATAATGCCGTATTTCTCCTTTAATACAGTGAGAGGCATAAGTGGAAAAAGAGGCCCCTTTAGACGGGTCAAAGCGGCGAACTGCTTTTATTAACCCAACTCGTCCGGCCTGCAAAGTATCTTCACATTTTTCACCATTATAAATACGTGCAAAATGGCGTACCAGGCGTTCACCTGCACAAACTAAAGCCGTTAAAGCTGCCCGTCCCTTCTGACAATATAACTTGTAAAAATGATCTAGATTTCTTTCTTTTACAGCATACATAGATGATCACTCAGAACTGCGTAATAACTGAGAACATTGGCAGGTATAAAGCTATTACCATTAAACCGACGATACTGCCTATACCAATGATCATTAATGGCTCAATTAAACTTGTCATACCCTTAACAAGTGCTGCTACTTCCGCTTCATAAAACTCAGCTATGCAAATTAATAGCTTTGGTAAATCACCCGATTCCTCGCCAACAGCCATCATCTGTGTCACCAATGGTGGGAAAAATCCACTTTCCCGAAAAGGGGCAGCAATACTATCGCCTGCCTTAATACGTTCATATGCCTGATGGGTTATCTCTTCAATTAGCAAGCTGCCGGCTGCAGGACCGGCCACCTCCAGCGCTTGCAGTACTGGAACTCCGCCGGCGAGCAGCATTGCTAAAACGCGTGTAAACCTGGCGAAGATTGTCTTTTTTGCTACACCACCCCAGATGGGCAGACGTAAAGATATGTATTCTCTGGCTTTTTTGCCAATTGTACTATTTTTCAACCTATATACAGCCCAGCCTAAAAAAGCTGCTGCTGCAGTATAATAATACCTGTAGCGCCGCAGCGAATTACTAAGGGCAATAATGGCACTTGTCAGCGGTGGCAACTTTGTATCGGGCGGGTAATACGCCCAAAAGACCGGTACAGCATAAATTAACATTACTATTAGGATAAATAGAGCAAATAGCAATACAGTCAGCGGGTAAAACATGGCGGAGCGAATATTATCCCTTAAATTTTTTTCTTTTTCCAATTGCTGGGATAGCTGCTGCAAAATTACTTCCAACATTCCCACTACCTCACCAGCTTTAATTTGCTTAATATAATTAGGCGGAAAAATATGGGGAAATTGCTCTAATGCCTGAGAGATACTTATTCCTGATTCCACAAGGAACGCAATTTCCTGCAGGCACCTTTTCCAAGTGCGATTTTCTGCCTGCTGAACTAAAACATGCAAACTTCTTCTTAATGGAATGCCAGAGTCTAGCATGGTGGCTAACTGGCGGCTAAAAAGTGCCAATTCACCCAAACTCACTTTTTTCCAATGAGCCAATAGCAATGTCAAACTCATTTTGGGCGATATTTCTAGTGGTGTATATCCTTGTTCCCTTAAGTGTGCTGCTGCAACGAACTCATTCTCTGCCTCCAGCCTGCCGCTAATTAGCACCCCTCCTTGGTCATAAGCCTGATAACTATATAGCGGCAAAGCCCTCACCTCACTTTTCATCAGCATTCTAAAAAATCAATTCGCCACCTTCCTTATTTTTCCTGCATATATTTTACATTTTTTAATTTATTTGGTAAATGTTTGTCTAATTCTAGCATAATCAGGTATAACATTTATAAAAGATAAAAGGAGGAAGCAATTGTGCAAAGACTGCTGAGAAGGGTCTTAAATTCTCAGGGGTTCACCCTCGTTGAACTAATGGTGGTTGTAGTAATCGTTAGTGTTCTGGTGGCCATTGCCATTCCCGTTTATGACAGCGTTAGCGAAAATGCGCAAAATAAAGCTCATGAAGCAAATGAACGCACCATTTTTGGTGCAGCCCAAATGTATATAGCATCTTTAGGTGTTGCACCCAGTACTGTGAACGCTGAAACTAAAACAGTAGGAGAAGGTTCCGTCGTAGATACATACCTCAATAACCCACAAGCCTTAAGGCATCCTAAAACCGGTCAGGCGTACACAATAACCATCACTAATGGCAAAATAGAAATCGGCTGCACAGTAAGCGTAAAATAATACGGTGGCTAGAAACTTCCCTTGGATTTTGAGACAATACTCTAAATTAGAGTATTTGGAGTTTTTTGACCTGGTCGAAAAACTCCAAAGGAGGTTTAGAC
>JAAZJT010000082.1 GCA_012800215.1 Bacillota bacterium
TTATCCTCTACAAGATCGCTAAGCGAAAGACTGCTTAGAGTAAATTTTCATATTAAAAGAAAGCAGCAGAGTAAATAATTTCTCTTGCTGCTTTCTTTTATATAATTGCTTATATAATTGTCTTTAAGGTAGTATATATTAATAGCAATTATTATTGTTTGCCTTTGTCAAGTATTTTTGTGCTTGTGCAGGTTAAAGTTTGCTTTTGTCGAACATTTTAAATATAGGGAAGTAGTTGCATTTAATGCTTGATTTGTTAAGAAAAAATAGGACATACTGACAATAAGAACTGTTTGCTTGAAGAAAATAACAATAATTGGTTCTATAGGAGGGTCTTTTGTGAAAATCGGCATGTTTACTGACAGTTATAAGCCGTATACAAGTGGAGTCGTCCGCTCCATTGAGATAACAAAGGCTAAACTGACAGAGCTAGGCCATGAAGTGTATATTTTTGCACCTAATTATCCTTATTATGAAGAAGAAGAAACAGGGGTATACCGTTTTGCTTCTATCCCGACACCAACATACCCGGATTTTGCTATAGCACTTCCGTTTTCACTGCATTTAAATGCAACTGTTAAAGAACTGGATCTTGATATTATTCATGTGCATTCACCGTTTTCCATGGGGTTATTGGGGTCACGTTGTGCCAAGCGGTTTGGCATACCGCTTGTTTTCACCTACCATACAATGTATGACCGGTATGTGCATTATCTTCCTTTTGCCCAGAATCTATCCAAAAAGGTAGTTCTGAAACTGTCCAGCAATTTTTGCAACCGCTGCGATTTAGTGATCACTCCTACTGAAGTAGTAAGGAGGATAGTGGCACCCAATGTATCCACAAAGGTGCAGGCTCTTCCTACAGGGATTGATACAAGCGAATTTTCCGCCATGGACAGACAGTGGCTGCGTACGCAGTTAAAAATTCCTGAGCATAAAAAAATTTTACTTCATCTTGGACGTTTGGGAAAGGAAAAAAATGTAGTTTTTTTATTGCAGGCTTATAAGATTATCCGTCAGTCCCAACCTAATACTGTACTGGTGATTGTGGGAGATGGCCCGGAGCGTGAAGCACTGCAGTCTCAGGCTCAAGAAATGGGGCTTGCTCCGCATATTATCTTTACAGGATCTATGCCGAGGGAGTTGGTAATTAACTGTTATGCAGGCGCTGATTTATTTGTTTTTGCTTCCACAACAGAAACGCAGGGGTTGGTACTGGGGGAAGCAAAAGCTGCTGGTTTGCCTTGTGTAGCTGTAAAAGCGCTTGGTGCTTCAGAAATGGTAAAGGATGGTGTGGACGGCTTTTTAACCGATCTATCCCTGGATGAATTTTCTGACCGTGTATTACAATTATTGGAGGATGAAGAATTGCTTCGGTGTATGTCAGCAAACTGCCTTGTCACTGTACAGGAAGTTTCTTCAATAAGTATGGCAAAAAAGTTGCTTACTGCGTATGAGGAGTTAATAAGTCATAAATGCTGTCGCCATGTGGGATAGTGAAACACCCCTTTGGGGGTGTTTTAATTTTCTTCAAGGTTGTCGAGAAGATCTTTAATTTTAGCAGCGGTATGTCCGCTTGTCTCAGCAAATTCAAAGAATGCTTTACGTACCTCTTCATTATCTGTTTTTGCGGCAAATCGCTGATAGTCACGTACTTGTTCCTGTTCGTTTAACATGGCTCTTTCTAAAAATGATTTAATTTCCATTTAACCACCTCCATAATAATAATGTTACCCGTCAGTAGTGAATTATGTATTGGGTAACAGGACAAAATTTTTTAAACTTCGTTAATAATAAAGGAAGATTTCATTCTTTTAGCGTATTCTGTACAGGGGAGGTGAAGGAATGAAAAGGCTATATCGTGCGCGGGAGCAGCAGATGATTGGCGGTGTTTGCATGGGTATTGCCCGGTATTTTGGTGTTGATGTTACCTTAATCAGGTTAGCCTGGGTAATAATAGGCTTGGCTGGAGGTATTGGACTTCCGGCTTATGTGATTGCCTGGATTATTATTCCTGAGGAGCCTGGTGTTGATGAAGTTATAGATATAGGGCCTGGACAGCAAACAAATCCAGCCGATGTCCGCGTATTAGGTCTGATTTTAATTGCTATAGGAGCATATTTGCTTGTACGTCAGATTTTTCCGTGGATATTTTTGAAGCCATATTTCTGGCCTTTGGTAATAATTGCTGTGGGTGTTATGCTTATAAGCGGCGGCCTATGGGGTGGTAAGAAATGAAAACTGATAGGATTGCATTAGGGACAATAATATTACTAATTGGCTTGATTTGGCTATTAGTTAATTTGGGCTTGCTGTCATCAGCAACAGTTGCTGAACTTTGGCGCTATTGGCCCATATTACTAATACTTTGGGGATTACTTATACTGTTTGGTAAAGGCAGCAGCAGCGGATTGGGCTGCCTGCTTATAATCATAGTAGTGATTGGTTTTATTTTTACAGGTTTCTTTTCATTTTCTTCTTTGCGTGGTACAGGTCATACTACCGTGACTAACATTAGCCAAGATGAAAATATAAAAAGCTTACGCTTGGAATTTGTTCAGCATGCCGGTGAATTCCATTTGCATGCCCTTGATGATGAGGATGATTTACTGCAGCTGCGCCTGCAATCTACTATTAAACCTGAAATTCAGGAAACATATATAGACAATCTAGCAGAAATTATTGTGCGCGATCCGGAAAATTCTCTTAACTTAAAGAAGCGTTTTTCCCGCTGGGAGATTGCTGTGCAGAAAGAGGTCCCGCTGGAGATATTACTTCGGACGGGAGCAACTGATGCAGATTTAGATCTTATGAGCTTAAATGTTAGTAGTTTGGAAATTAAGGCCGGGGCTGGTGAGCTGGCAATTAATTTAGGATCGTCAGTTAAACAAATTTCTGTTGAAAGTGGCGCCTGTAGTATTGATATTAATGTTCCGGCTGAAGTTGGCGTGCGCCTTAACACAAGTGGTGCCTTAATTAGTGTGGACAGTAATGATGGGCGTATAATTAGTGTGGGGGAGCGCCGCTATGAGAGCAAGAATTTGGAAACTAAAAAAGCAGTTGTTGATATTGAAATTAAAGCTGCGGCAGGCAATATTACGCTGCATCATTATGAAGCCATATGAGTAACGAAGTAACTTGCAGCATAAACTAATGTGACATATATTGGTTGGATGTTGGAGGTGCCACATGGCGAAAAAAGTGGCAGTTATTGGCGCAGGGCCCGGAGGGCTTTATGCTGCAAAGGAAGCCGCTGGTCTGGGGTTAAATGTTACTCTTTTTGACAAGGGCAAAATTGGCGAAAATATTGTTTGTGCAGAAGGTTTCTTTGATTTGCTGAAAATTTTACCGCCACCGGTTGCCGGAATATGTTTTCCTGTGGAAGAAATAGTATTTTCTGTTATTGATACTTTTCTTATAGATTGCTCACAACTGCACATCTGGATGATAGATCGTTCAAAATGGCAAAAGGCTCTGAAGGCAGAGGCTGCAGCCCTGGGCTGCAAAATAGAAGAACAGCTAAGCATAGGTCCTAAGGAATTTCGGCAACTGGAAAAGGAATTTGACTGGATTATTGATGCCACAGGCGTTCAATGTCTTAGCAGCAGTATTTATCATCTTCCCCCTGTCCGTACTGCCCCTACAATACAATATACGCTGGAAGGTGATTTTACTTCTTTTATAGGTAAAATCAAAGCTGTTGCAGATCCGCGTTACTGTGGTTATGCTTGGATTTTTCCCCAAAATGCTTATGTTGCTAATGTGGGCCTGGGTTGGTTTGGTAAAAGGGAAAAAGGCCTGCAGTTAAGGAATGAACTACACTCCTTTTTACAAAGAGAAGGTCTGGCTCATTATGATGTAGTTAAGAGAGTTGGTGGTCCGATACCGGTTGCACGCAGGCAAAAAATTGTGTTCAATAAAACTTTGCTAATTGGTGATGCTGCCGGCCTTAGTTCTCCACTGCATGGGGGAGGTATTGATACTGCTTGCATTTCTGGTATTTTAGCTGCACGGGCTATTGCTCAACAGCAGCCACAACATTATGCGGCAGCTGTGGAAAAAATAATAGGTGCAAAATTAAATCTGGAAGAAAAGATTCTGAAAGTATGGGAGTATGCGGATTTTGCTGCTTTTAATAAGCTGTGCGCACTAAGTTTTGGGCAGAAGGAGACAACATTTCTACAGAAAATGCTGCTATCATTAACACAGGAGGCTGCAATTTTACAATATGTGCAAAGTGGTAAATTGCGGGCTGACTGGCAGCGTGGATTAGTGCTCGATGACTTACCATTTATAGCTAAAAAGATTATGCAAAAATTAATGAAGACAGCCCCTTAAAGTTAGCAGCAGATTGCTCTCCTGCCAAGGCAGTTACTGTAAACAATGCATAAAACACCTCCCACTGCAAACACTGTTAGCAGGAGGTGTTTATTTATGCAGCTGACGCAAAAAGAGAGAATGCTTCTAGAGGATCAAAAGAAACACGAAGAAGTCTGTATTAAAAAGTATACAGAGGCAGCGCAAAAGGCCAATGATCCCCAGCTTTCACAGTTATTTTTGTCATATGCCGATCAAGAGCGGCAACATTATCAAACACTGGAACAGATTTTAAACGGGCAAATCCCCAATACTCAGCAAGGCGGGCAAGCCGGCCAACAGGGCAATCAGCAGGGCAGCCAGGCAATGGGCAATCAGCAAGGCGGACAAGTAAAAGCGGGGCAGCAGTCAGGCCAGAATATGAATCCCACCACTGGCTTAGCTTCTCAAGGGGATGCGGATCTGTGTAATGACATGCTGATGACGGAAAAGTATGTCTCCGGTACCTACGATACAGCAATTTTTGAATGTACAAATTCTCAGGTCCGTCAGGCACTGAACCATATTCAGAAAGAAGAACAACAGCACGGCGAAGGTATTTTTAATTACATGCAGCAAAATGGGATGTATCAAACTAATTAAAAAAGCTCAAAGCCACGGGAAAAGCATTACACCCGTGGCTTTTTTATGATGGTCTACTATAATGATTTGCCCCTAGAAGAAAGCCTACTGCTGCTGCAATTTGGAAGTATTTTTACTGGTTTTTATTAGTTAAGTTAATTTTGCTAAAGCACTAACTGTTTTTCCGTTAAGGCTCTTGGCATAAAACTCTACACAAATATTATCAAAATAATAAGTCATTGTGTAAACATCAGGGAAGTAGGGATCAGGACCGCAGCTTTCCGGTTCACCAAGTATGGCTTTAATTTGGTCAAATGTGTCGGAAACATTTACACCTAGAAGCTTTTGACCTTCTTTAAAGAAAATTTGATCTGCGATTTTACGGTTAAAAAAATAAATTTCGACTCCCTCATATGCAAGCTGCAAGGAGGTAATATCTTCAATCTCGTCAACATCTGCAACAGTTATTTCAGCTGCTTTTTCCCCTGTTATGTTCTCTATCTCGTCCACTTCCTTGCCGAGCAGACTTAATAGCGGATCATTATCAATATAGTCTTTAACGATAGCCTGTTTAGCATCTTCAATGTTTGTGTATCCGTCTTTGTTAACGACATAAGTATACCACTGTATTTGTTCTGGATCATCGGTGGAGTGCATTTCTAAATAGTATATATCGGCACCAAGATAATTTTCGGCTATGTATTGATCTTTGCTGCTGGTTTCTAGATGATCAAGAAATAGTTTCTCGGAATTGGAATATACCTGCCCAGTGTTGCTGCGCACAAAAGCCAGGGCAGCAGCACCCCTTTCTTTTGCAACTATTTCAAAGACGTAGACTAGCTCATTATCAAGCATTACTTCTCTTAATAGGTTAATGTAGCTTTCAGATTCATTGATTTCCAGTTCCTCTACCACGAGCTCCCGTGCCGCCTCCGGTGTATCAATTTCGGTGTGTTTTATGCTGCTGCAGCCGGTAAGCAAGATTGTCAGTACTACAATCGTTAAAATAATTCTGCATAGGTTAGTATTTTTTGTTTCTGATGCCACTGGTATTAGTCTCCTTTTAATTTTATTACTACTCTTTATATCGGCGAAAGAGTCTTAAACTAAACTCTGTATAACATCTTTTCTGACGATGAAAATTTTTTTCCCACAATGGGTTGAACACAATCGATTGCCAAACATGTACTACTTCTATGCCCTTAAGGGGCATCACTCAGAGGAGGAGTTTCACTGGTTGGGGATTCAAAAAAGGAACGCAAACAAAATTGTAAGCATAAAAAAACCACGGGCAGTTTAAAAACCCGTGGTTTTCTAAGTTCATCCATGGTCGGAGCGACAGGATTTGAACCTGCGGCCTCTTGGTCCCGAACCAAGCGCGCTACCAAACTGCGCTACGCCCCGACGCGAACTCTATTGTAGCATAGAGAGGCCTAAATTGCAATACTCGTTTAGTAGCTGAAGCGCGGTGTTGAGAGTGAAGATGCCTAATAAACATTTTTATCCTTTTCCAGTTTATTAATCTTATTTAGAAGGTCATCTACAAATTTACTTTGCCTAAGTGTTTCTTCGCTCGTTAGTCCTGTCATTGTAATAATTTTGGCCAAGCGCTGTCTTTCTGCTTCTAATTCCTGATATAGAGATTGTAATTTTGTCATATTAACTCCTTATGTCAATTAAA
>JAAZJT010000083.1 GCA_012800215.1 Bacillota bacterium
ACCTCTAATCGTGGCATGAGGACAAATATAAGTACACTGCCCACACTGTATACACCTATCAATTTGCCATTCCGGCAACATGGGAGCGATACCACGCTTTTCATAAGCAGTAGTTCCCAAGGGGAAGGTTCCATCCTCCATACCACGAAAAGCACTGACAGGCAGTTCATCTCCTTCATGCCGTGCCATAGGCCGTTGTATCTCTTTAATAAAACGGGGTTCTTCTTTCACCGGCAGCATTTCTTCCTCTGCTTCCTGCCATTGTGGCGGCACTTCCACTTTGGTCAGGTACTGTAAAGCAGTATCAACTGCTGCATAATTCATTTGCACAATTTTTTCTCCCTTTTTACCATACAACTCTGCGATTTGTTCCTTAAGTAAACGCAAAGCCTCCTCCACGGGAATTACATTTGCCAGCTTAAAGAAAACTGACTGCATTACCATGTTAATTCTATTGCCTAATCCTACTTTATCGGCAATGGCCAAGGCATCAATAATATAAAACTGTATATCATTTTTTGCCAAATACCTTTTTAGTGCGGCAGGTAGTTTATCTGCCAATTCCTCTTCCTGCCAGGGACAATTAAGAACAAAAGTACCGCCTTTTTTTAGCCCCTTGACTAAATCATATTGAGCTAAAAAGGCACTGTTGTGACAAGCAATATAATCGGCGTCATAAACCAAGTAAGGCGCTTTAATGGGATTTTTACCAAAGCGCAGGTGAGAAACTGTTGTACCCCCTGATTTTTTGCTGTCATAGGAAAAATAAGCTTGTACATGCAAATCTGTATTATCACCAATAATCTTGATGGCACTTTTGTTAGCACCAACAGTACCGTCTGAGCCCAAGCCCCATATCTTACAGCTAATAGTTCCTGGCGGAGTAGTATCAACTATTTCTGTTTCCGGCAAAGAAGTGTTGGTAACATCATCAATTATACCAATAGTAAAATTGTCCTGAGGCTTCTTTTTTTCTAAATTACGATAGACTGCAATAATCTGTGAAGGACGTGTATCTTTGGAAGATAAACCGTATCGTCCGCCCACAATTAAAGGGCGCTCTGAAAGATTATTAAATGCTTTAACCACATCTAAATATAGCGGTTCGCCGGCTGCACCCGGCTCCTTTGTACGGTCTAGAACTGCAATATTTTTTACTGTTTTAGGAATAGCATCTAAAAATGCCTGCTCAGCAAAGGGGCGGTAGAGGTGAACTTTAACCATGCCTACCTTTTCTCCCTGCTGTTGTAAATAATCTATGGTTTCACTAATAGTATCGCAGACAGAACCCATGGCAACAATTATGGATTCTGCCTCTTTATCACCGTAATATTCAAATAAATGATATTGGCGTCCCGTAATAGCAGCCAGTTTATTCATATAGTCCTGGACAATAGCAGGCACTGCCTCAAAAAATGGGTTTTGACTTTCCCGCTGCTGAAAATATATATCCGGGTTCTGTGTTGTACCTCTGACTACAGGATGTTCCGGTGAAAGAGAGTGCTCACGAAAATCAGCAAGGGCCTTTTGATCTATTAACTCTTTTAAATCGTCATACTCAATTACATCAATTTTTTGGTATTCATGCGAAGTACGAAAACCGTCAAAAAAATGAATAAAGGGAATTCTGGCCTTCAGCGCAGACAAATGTGCAATGCAGGCTAAATCCATTACTTCCTGTACATTGGAGGAAGCCAGCAGCGCTGCACCGGTTTGACGGCAAGCCATTACATCCTGATGGTCACCAAAGATTGATAATGCATGTGTAGCAATGGCCCTTGCCGCCACATGCAGCACGCCGGGCAACAACTCTCCCGCCATTTTGTATAAACCCGGTATCATTAACAATAAACCCTGCGCTGCGGTATACGTGCTGGCAAGAGTGCCGGACTGCAATGCACCTCGCATGGCTGCCACAGCTCCTGCTTCAGACTGCATTTCCACAACTTTAACAGGTTGCGCAAAAATATTTTTTTTACCGTGGGCAGACCATTCATCTACACTTTCTGCCATCGGTGTAGATGGCGTGATGGGATAGATGGCAGCCACCTCAGTAAAAGCATATGAGGCATAAGCTGCAGCTTGGTTCCCATCCATTGTTTCTCTTTTTCCCATTTTTTACTCTCCTTTGCTTAAACTTACCTAACATTAGTTTGTATTTGGCAATTAATTATAATGTATCAAAACAAACTTCATAAAAAGTGAAGATTTTATTAAACTCCTAACCTATAAACAGAGCAATTTTACTTTTCCTCAAGTAAAGGAAGATATTTGCCGTATCCCGCCTTTTCCATCTTTTCAAAAGGGATAAACCGCAGCGCTGCACTATTAATACAGTAGCGCAATCCTCCTTCCTCCCGTGGCCCATCATTAAAGATATGCCCTAAATGAGAATCACCTTCCTTACTCCTTACTTCAGTGCGTTTCATACCGAAACTATTATCCTCTTTTGTCACGACAGCATCAGCAGTAATGGGGCAGGTAAAACTTGGCCAACCACAGCCGGCATCATACTTCGCCGTTGACACAAATAATGGCTCACCTGTTACCACATCCACATAAATACCTTTAGCAAAATGGTTCCAGTATTCATTGGCAAAAGGCGGCTCCGTTGCATTTTCCTGCGTAACCTTGTACTGCATGTTGGTTAAAGTTTTTTTAAGTTCGGCCTGTTCCGGCTTGTGAAATGTTTTTGGCCCCTGCTTTGCCGGCAAAAGGGAGAAATCTACATGACAATAACCATCCGGATTTTTCTCCAGGTATTTTTGATGATAAGCCTCTGCAGGATAAAAATTCTTTAACGGCAAGACTTCAACAACAATTGGCGTCCGATACTTTTGCTGCTGTTGAGCCAGTTCTGCCTTAATTACCGGTAAATCTGCCTCATCCTGATAATAGATGCCTGTGCGGTATTGCGTGCCGATATCATTTCCCTGCCTATTAAGGCTGATCGGGTCAATAATTTTAAAATAGAGGGAAAGTAACTCCTGCAAGCTTACTTTTTCCGGATCATAACTAATTTCAACAGTTTCTGCATGTCCGGTTTTGCCTATTTCTTCATAGCTGGGATACTCTGTTCTGCCATTGGCATAACCAACAATTGTTTTTACTACACCAGAGATACGAGCAAAAAAAGCTTCCACTCCCCAGAAACAACCGCCTGCAAACCAGATTTTACCCAGCTTCTGCTGCTGATGACCTACTTCCATCATCTGCCACCCCTTTAATATTATTCTCTAGCTCTATCTTCTCCCCTAAATAAAGTTTTAAATATAGGCTTTTAGCTACTGCCAGTAATAACAGCAGCAGAGTTTTCTTCTCTCTGAAAAATTTTCCCCCTCTTTACAAGTATGTTGTATATACAACATACTTGTTGTTATTATTAATATAAAATGGGAATGTCGCTGCATAGCGTGGCGTCTATTAATACCATAGCTTCTATTGTGAGGAGGATTTTAATTATGACAAAAGAAATGTTTTGTTTTCAATGTGAGCAAACCATAGCTTGCAGTGCTTGTACAGGAAAAATTGGAGCCTGCGGCAAACAAGCAGACACCGCCGATTTACAAGATAAACTTACAGGTGCGCTGATTGGGCTGGCACAAGCAGCAGAAGGCAGGGAACCTGCAGCCTCTGCACACCGCGTTATGCTGGAAGGACTATTCACAACCATTACTAACGTCAGTTTTGATAATAAAGCAATTCAGGCACAAATCGAGTCGGTACACCGCGAAATAAATAAACTTGTGGCAAATTGCCATGATACCAATACTTATGACTATGACATGCAAAAACTCTGGTCAGCAGAGGAAGATATTCGTTCCTTAAAATCATTAATTCTTTTTGGTCTGCGCGGCATAGCTGCTTATGCCTATCATGCACTTATGCTGGGTTATACTGACGAGGATGTTAATGCTTTCTTTTATCAAGGCCTGCGCGCTGTCGGTACTGAATTGGAAATGGCAGAACTCTTGCCCCTTGTGCTGGAAACAGGAAAAATAAATTTTAAATGTATGGAACTGTTGGACAGAGCAAATACAGAAACTTACGGCACACCTATCCCCGCCACTGTACCGCTGACCATTGAAAAAGGCCCCTTCATTGTGGTTTCAGGACATGATCTCTATGACCTTGCTTTACTGCTGGAACAAACAAAAGATAAAGGTATTAATATTTATACTCACGGTGAGATGCTGCCTGCACATGCTTACCCTAAATTAAAAGCTTATTCACATCTCAAGGGTAATTTTGGTACAGCATGGCAGAACCAACAAAAAGAGTTTGCTCATATTCCTGCCCCCATATTATTCACTACCAACTGCCTGATGCCGGTAAAAGACAGCTACCGTGACCGCGTCTTTACTACTGAAGTAGTTTCTTATCCTGAAATAACCCACATCGGTGCAGATAAAGATTTTACCCCAGTTATTGAAAAGGCACTGGAGCTGGGTGGCTATACTGAAGATACACTTATAGCCGGTATTAATGGTGGCACAGAGGTTACCACCGGGTTTTCCCATGGAACAGTTTTATCAGTTGCAGATAAAGTTATTGACGCCGTCAAAACAGGTGCCATTAAACACTTCTTTTTAGTAGGAGGGTGCGATGGTGCCAAAGCCGGCCGTAACTACTACACCGACTTTGTCCGCAAAACACCTAAAGATACAGTTATTTTAACTCTCGCCTGTGGCAAGTACCGCTTCAACGACTTAGATCTGGGGCAAATTGGCTCGCTGCCTCGCTTAATGGATATGGGGCAATGTAATGATGCCTATAGCGCCATCCGTGTAGCAGCAGCATTGGCAGAAGCCTTCAATTGTGATATAAATGAGCTGCCTTTAACATTAAACATTTCCTGGTATGAACAGAAAGCCGTCTCTATCCTTTTAACACTGCTCTATTTAGGTGTAAAAAATATTTATCTTGGCCCTACACTGCCTGCCTTTATTTCACCAAATGTTTTAAACTACCTGGTAGAAAACTACAATATTTCGCTCATTAGTACACCTGAAGAAGATTTAGCAAAAATACGCAGTAAATATAATTTTTAATCTACAACCTTCTTAAAATGGCTCTCAAAAGAGAGCCATTTTAGTATTAATTTATACTTGTTGGGTTAACTTATCTACAAGATTGGCTATGCTAACTGTACATTAAAGGGGTGACTATTTAATATGCCTGCAACAATACCATCACACTATGTTTACCCAATTTATACAGTAATACTGGCACTAATACTTATAGCCTTAGTACCCAGAAAAGAAATTAAGGAGCTTTTAATCTTTGGCATAACATTTGGTGCAGTTCTTGATGTTACGATCATTGCTGCAGTAAGTAAGCTGCTTGAACTAGGGGGACATCTTAATTTTGAACCATTCGGAGCATTTGGCTTTCCCTTTTTTCCACCCATAGCATGGGCAATTTGGTTTATCCTCTTTTTTTATTTTCTGCCTACCGAATTGCCATGGCTGATTTTATATGTACTGACGGCTGCCGCAATGGCAGTAATGTTTTCTAATGTCTTGCTAAACCTTAAAGTTTTTACCTGGAACTACGGCCGTGTCATAGTTCCCTTCCTTGTTTACGCCCCCTGGTTTTTCTTTTCTGCCTGGGCTTTTAGACGTCTGACACAGAATAAATAATCTACTATATAGCAGCTTGCCTAAGAACCCTCTTTATTATTTCGCCGGTTAAAAAGAATCAGACTAAAATAAGTAACGGTATTAGGACCGTTATTGTATTTAATACTACACAGCTTAGCTTGCTGCATTACTAAAATACCGTAACCTTCTGTTGCAGGATACATTCGGTCCGGAAAGCGACAGGGCTCATCAGGATAGGTGCAATTCTTACACACCATACATCCTTCCGTAGACAGGATCAATAGATCTTTATAATGGGCTCGAAAGATCTTTACTACCTGATCCGTTAACTTTTCGTGTTCTTTTCGAGCATCCAGCCAACCTTGCATATCAAAGCGGTTTTTGACCTTTGTAGCTGTCGTAAAGAGAAACCCATCTTCGTATTGCATACATTGCTTACGACATTCTTCAATACTTCCAATAGCAGGAGGACAGGCCCAGCAAGTACCATACATACCACACTGATTTTTTTCGCATAAGATTCTTACTTCCTCCGAAAAAACCAGATCTTCTGATTTTAAAAACGCATACTCGTGAATTGGGAGGAGTTTGATTTCTGCTTCAATATTGCATATACTCATCATTCATCATACTTTCTCTAGGTTTATTTTAGTAGTTGCATATTTATTTTTTGGTTTTTTACTCAACAGTATAGCTGTATATCTCTATCTTAAAGTAAAACATACAAAAATAAAAGGCAGTTATAAAAAAATGCCCCCGACGCATAGCAGGAGGCTTCTATTATTATCCCTCACGCTTATGATGATGACGATCTCTGCCCATCAAAAGGATAATCAAAATAATTATAAGAAGGATGTCATTATCTCTGCCGAAGTCAAAGTCACCGCCACCACCGCCGCCAAACAATCCAGACATTTTTCCACCTCCTTTTGTTATTATGTAGGCCGCCCCCGCTCGGATCAGGGAACGGCCACATATCCATAAAGGAGACTATACAGCTAGCTGCACTACAGTATATGTTGAATAATATATTTCAGTGCATATAAAAAATATCTCATCATCAATAAAAAAAGAGCCCGGAAGCTGTTCTATCCAAGCCGACTTAAGAGAAAATAAAAAAAGCCTCGTAACAATGTTACGAGGTCTGATTTTCTAATGGTGGAGATGAGGGGAATCGAACCCCTGACCTCCTGAATGCCATTCAGGCGCTCTCCCAACTGAGCTACATCCCCATTACAGTAACAAGATATATTATAACGATTACTAAGAATCTTGTCAACTAAAGAAGTGAGGTAGATAGTGTCAAGACACTTTAGGTTTTATTGAACCTCACATCATTTACACGACACAACGTTCATTTAACTTTC
>JAAZJT010000084.1 GCA_012800215.1 Bacillota bacterium
AACAAGGAGGTGAATACGTCTTAAAGTTTCTCAGGGATGTGGTTAACAATCCGGCTAAAAACGGAACTTTTAAACCGGCGATTTTAGGAACTTTTGTTCCGGCCTTGACAGTACACTTTAGTCGGTAACTTTTTTGCCATCTCTTTCACTTTTTTCACTCCTTTTTTTTGGGTTTGCTAGCATGCAGTTACATAAAAGATTAGAATGATCTCACCTCCCGGAAGCAGATGTAGGTTAAAACAAATAAAAATTTTCTAATTAGTTATAAGTATAAGAAAGTTAAATATTTAAAACAATGTGTTTGAGTCATCTGTCCATGATTATTCATAGACAAAAAGGTTGACACTGCCTTTCTAAATGCAAAAAAATGTAGATGTTATTTTGCGGAAGTAATTTATTAATAGCACCGTTGCAGGGGAAACAAGCCTAAAACAAGAATATATAATAATAAAGGAAGATTTTGACGAAAGGGTGAGGTCGGTGGAAGGGTATAGAGGGAAAATAATTAGGGTTAATTTGACTAAACTTAGCTGTAGTGTAGAAAACCTTGATCCTGAAGTAGCAAAGAAGTATATTGGTGGTCGCGGTTTTGGTATTAAAGTATTACTTGATGAAGTTGATCCACAGGTTGATCCTTTAAGTCCTGAAAACAAAATTATTATCGCCTCCGGTCCGCTGGTAGGTGCCAAAGTCCTGTGTGCCAGCAGGTATATGGTTGTGACGAAATCACCTTTAAATAATGGCATTGCCCACTCCAACTCGGGCGGTCAATGGTCTGCAGAACTAAAGTTTGCTGGCTATGATGCTATAATTATTGAAGGCAAAGCAGAGAAACCGGTTTATTTATATATTGAGGGAGATAAGATTCAACTGCTCGATGCTGCCGATATTTGGGGTAAAGTATCAAGCGAAACTACTGACTATCTCACTCAAAAGCATGGTGGCTGCAAGGTACTTAATATTGGTCCGGCGGGCGAAAAACTATCTAAAATGGCCTCAGTGATTAATGATAAACACAGAGCAGCCGGCCGATGTGGTACAGGTGCGGTAATGGGTTCGAAAAATTTAAAAGCCATTGCGGTGAAGGCAGTTTCCAGAAAACTGCCGGTGGCGGATGAAGAAGCCTTAGACAAGATTTACAAAGAATTATTGCCCTTTATTCGTAAAGATGGTGTTTCATATACTAACAATGGTACACTGGGCATTTTCAATTTAATTAATGAGAATGGTGTATTCCCCACTCACAATTATCAAAATGTTATTTGCGATGAGGCAGATAAAATTGACAGTCGTGCTTTAAATGAACACTTTCTCGTAAAAAAAGAAGCTTGTTTTAGATGTCCTTTGGCTTGTGGCCGTGTCAGCAAGGTTGGCGATAATGTTTATGCTGCACCGGAATATGAAGCCGTTTGGGCATTTGGGCCTAACTGCGGTGTTAATGACCTTGGTCCGACGATAGTGGCAAGCCATTTATGCAATGAGTATGGGCTAGATATCATCTCAACCGGCGCAACCATTGCGGCGGCAATGGAGCTGTATCAAAGAGGGTTTATTAAGGATGAAGAAGTTAACGGGCCAGCCCTCGTTTGGGGTAATAAGGAAGCCGTTACAGGCTGGGTAGAGCTCATTGGCAAACGTGAAGGTTTAGGTGACAAAATGGCCAATGGTTCTTATGAATTATGTGAAAGTTATGGCGCTCCCGACTACTCCATGACAGTTAAGAAGCTGGAAATGCCTGCTTATGACGCAAGGGGATTGCAGGGGCAAGGCTTATCCTATGCTACAGCAAACCGCGGCGGCTGTCATGTTACGGGAAATGTAATTGTTCGTGAGATTATGTCCACTATCCAAGGTGGTGTCAGCAGAACTTCAACAGAGAACAAGGAAGAATGGGTTATTAGCGGTCAAGATAAAAAGGCTGCTGTAGATTCCTTAGGGTTGTGTGGTTTTGGAGCTAAAAGCCTAACGACCGAAAAACTGGTAGACATGTATAATGCTGCCACAGGCTTGGGTATTACTGTAGAAGAATTATTGGAGGCCGGTACAAGGATTTACAATGCAGAAAGACTGTTTAGTGTTAGATCAGCAGGTTACTCCAGTAAAGATGATCGTCTCCCGAAAAGATTACTGGAGGAGCCAATAAAACGCGGTCCTTCCACCGGCCAGTATAACCGGCTGCCTGAGATGCTGCCCAAGTATTATGCAGCCCGCGGCTGGGATCAGAATGGCGTACCCACTGCTGCTAAAATTAAAGAATTGGGAATAGAATAAATGTGGTGATTTGGCAATGAGCATACAGGTTAAGCTTTTTGGTGATTTAGGCAAGACATTTCCCAGGAAGGTACTGCTCGATTACGAGAGTGGATTAACACCTGCCAAAATCATTGCCCATTTACAGATAGATAGACAAAAAGCAGCTCTGATTCTGGTTAATGGGCAAAGCAAACCATTAGAGGAAATTCTTCAGCTAGAGCTGCAGGATGAAGATGTTGTAACGATTATGTCGATGTTAGATGGCGGGTAATATAATATTTTAAAACAACAAGGGGCAGATAAAGCCTCTTGTTATTTCAATAAATACTTTAGTATATTAGTATAGAAAAGTGACGGTTTTATCTTGCAGTTTTGGCAGGCTGTTGATATAATGGCAAAAAATTAGTACATAAGGAGTGGGAGCATGACAGAAGAGAATTTGAATCCATTTCAAATTGTGCAGCAGCAAATTAGTGATGCAGGGAAATATTTAGGTCTGGATTCAGCGATTGAGGAAATACTTAAAGAGCCTAAACGTGTTTTAGAAGTAACTTTCCCTGTCAGAATGGATGATGGTACTATAAAGGTCTTTAAAGGTATCCGCTCACAGCATAATGATGCCATAGGCCCTTGCAAGGGTGGTGTGCGATATCATCCGGATGTAACAGTTGATGAAGTAAAGGCTCTTTCTATGTGGATGACTTTTAAGTGCGGTGTTGTCGGGCTCCCCTATGGCGGCGGCAAAGGCGGCGTAATCTGCAATCCTAAAGAATTATCCCAGGGGGAATTACAGCGTATCAGCCGCGGTTATGTTGAAGCTATAGCCTCCATTATTGGTCCTGATAAAGATATTCCGGCACCAGATGTTTATACTAATGCCCAGATTATGGCTTGGATGATGGATGCTTTTAGTAGATTACAAGGAAGTAACCAATTTGGTGTGGTCACAGGTAAGCCCATTATTGTGGGCGGTTCCTTAGGCCGTGATAAAGCAACTGCTCAGGGTTGTGTTTTTGTCGTCATTAAAGCAGCTGAAAAGCTTGGCATTAATCTTAACGGAGCGACTGTGGCTATCCAAGGTTACGGTAATGCAGGTTCGCAAGCTGCTTTCTTGCTAAATAAATTAGGTTGTAAAATAGTAGGCTTAAGTGATTCACAAGGTGGCATTTATAATCCTGACGGTATTGATCTTGATAAAGTTTACGAGCATAAATCACGTACAAGATCTTGTGTGAATTTCCCTGGTAGCCAGTCCATTAGTAATGCCGAACTTTTGGAGTTGCCGGTAGATATTTTAATTCCTGCTGCTTTGGAAAATCAGATTACTGCTAATAATGCGGCCAGAGTGAAGGCAAAAATTGTGGCTGAGGCTGCAAATGGCCCTACTACTCCTGAAGCAAGCCGAATTCTTTATGCTAATGGAACGACAGTTATTCCTGATATTTTGGCCAATGCCGGTGGGGTAACGGTTTCTTATTTTGAATGGGTGCAAAATTTAATGAATTATTATTGGTCTGAGGAGGAAGTTTTCGAGAAGCTGCGGACCATTATGTATAATGCCTTTGATAATGTTTATGCCGCCAGCCAGCAGCATCAGGTGGATTTAAGAACGGCAGCCTTCATAGTTTCTATTAGCAGGATAGCTGAAGCAATAAAAGTAAGGGGACACGTGTAAATTTTAAAACAATATATTTTCAGCAAAAACCCTATTGGTATATCAGAAAGTCGCCAATAGGGTTTGTTTGTACGAATTTGTAATCAAATTTATCTTTTTTTTGGTATAATAGAAAGATGTAAGCAAGCATAACTCAATGTAAAGGAATCTATTACGAATGGACGCATATGTCTATATTTTAAAATGTGTTGATGGCACACTATATACCGGCTGGACTACTTGCCTTAAACGTAGGCTTATGGCACACAATAGGGGAAAAGGTGCAAAATATACACGGGGCAGGTTACCGGTGCAGCTTGTTTATTGGGAGAAATGTAAAACTAAGGCAGAAGCTATGCAGTGGGAATATAAAATAAAAAGGATGCCGCGTCTGGCTAAATTAGAATTATGCAGAAAAAAATTTTTAGGGAGCTAAAATGACGCAACTAGGAAAAATAATGCTTATTTTGATTGGTTCACTGGCTGTTCTGCTGGCGGTGATAGGCATTTTTGTGCCGCTTTTACCTACTACGCCATTTCTAATACTTGCAACCGGCTGTTATTTGCGCAGTTCTGAAAAATTATATGCATGGCTGTTAAATCATAAATGGTGCGGTGCATATATTAAAAACTACTGTGAAAAAAAAGGTGTTCCTCTGAAAACTAAAATAATTGCCATTTCTGTACTTTGGATAAGTATAGTATCGTCGGTCATATTTTTTACTTCCTTATTATTTGTGAGGTTAATGCTGCTATTGATTGCTGCCGGTGTCACAATGCATCTTTTGTCTTTAAAGACGCTGCAGGAAAATCCGGTTATTAATGATAATAGCGAGAAATGGAAGGAAGAAAATGAATAGAAAGTTAATTTGCTTTTATGCAGTAGTACTTATTGTTGTTGAACAGGTAATTAAGCTGATTATTAATAGTTATTATTTGCATACAAAGATACCTATCTGGGAGCCATGGTTATACTTCAGTCCTTTATTTAACCGTGATTATTCCTGGCTTAATTCCATGCTGCAGCTTGGGGTGGGGAAGTCACTTCATATTTTTGTTGTGATTATTGCTTTAGTTATGCTCTTTTTGCTTTATAGGTACCTAGAAAAAAAAGTGGAAATTACGCCCTTGATTGGGATAACTTTTGCTATTTTTTTTGCCGGTGCTTTTTGCTCCTTAATTGATAAAGTCTTCTGGGATGGTAGCTTGGATTATATTTTGGTTAGGGGTTTTTTTACCTTTGATTTAAAGGATGTATTTCTAAATGTGGGTATTGGTTTATTTCTAATTATGTTGGTCATTGACCATCAGGGGATGCGAACGGAGTTATAGCATAAGATAAGTGATTGATAAACCAGCAGCTTTAAAAGGCTGCTGGTTTTTTGCTGTATTATTTTGGCTAGGTTGACTATGCTAACAGCAAGAGAATAAGTCTAATGAGGTGATTATATGGAGAAATATTCCTTTACACAACCACCGCATCCCTATTGGCTGGCATCAACATCAGATACTGATTACCCTGTTTTAGACCGGGACGTAAAGGTAGATGTTGCGATTATTGGTGGCGGGATTACAGGGATTACTTGTGCCTATTTACTAAAAAAGGCGGGTTTGTCTGTTGCTATTATTGAGGCTGATCGTTTAGCACAAGGAGCTACAGGGCATACCACGGCCAAAATAACTTCCCAGCATGGACTTATTTACAATAAAATAAAAAAACAAATGGGAATGGAAGCGGCGCAGCAGTATGCTGATGCAAATGAACAAGCCATACGCGAGATTGCAGGAATTATCGAGGAGAAAAAAATTGACTGTGATTTTTCACATCAGACTGCCTATGTGTACACAGAAAGGGATGATTATGTACAGGAAATTGAAACTGAGGCCAAACTAGCTCAAGAATTAGGTATTGAAGCAGATGTTACGACTGAAATTGCCTTACCTATTAAAATTAAGGCAGCCGTGTCTTTTGACAAACAGGCTCAGTTTCATCCACGTAAATATTTACTTACCTTAGCCAAGGACATACCTGATGATAACAGCTATATTTTTACGCAGAGCAGAGTTGTTGATATTGATGATGAAAATAATTACCTGTTAAAAACAGCCGAGGGGAAAAAGGTTGCAGCAGATAAGGTAATAATTGCTTCGCACTATCCCTGCTATAATAAGGCAGGCCTGTATTTTGCCAGGCTTTTTCCTCACCGTTCTTACGTGTTGGCAGTTAAGACTCGGGAAGCATATCCAGGCGGTATGTATATCACAGCGGAGGAGCCAGGTCGTTCTTTTCGTTCCCTGCCTACGGAAGAGGGTGAGATGATTATGATTGGTGGAGAACACCACAAAACAGGGCAAGGTGCCGATACCCGGCAGCATTATCAGAATTTAGCCGCCTATGCTCAGGAAGTTTATCCAGATGCGGAAATACATTATCGTTGGTCTACACAAGATTATCTCACTCCTGATCAAATACCCTATGCAGGTTATTTTTTGCCCAGCACACCAAATCTTTTTTTGGCCACAGGTTTTCGGCGCTGGGGGATGACAAACAGTATGGTTTCTGCCATGATTATCCGGGATTTAATTGTCAGCGGGGAAAGCCCCTGGCAAAATCTTTATGACCCGTCACGGCAAACCATTGCTGCTTCCAGTAAAACATTTATTGTGGAAAATTTAAATGTGGCAAATCAACTATTAAAAGGTAAGTTGTCGGCTGCGCCTGCTGATCCTACTGATGCTGATATTGAAACCGGTGAAGCTAAAGTTATTATGATAGATGGTGATAAAGTCGGTGCATACCGAGATGAACAGGGCACACTGCATCTTGTTGATACTACTTGCACACATTTAGGGTGCGAATTGAAATGGAATGCTGCTGAAAAATCTTGGGATTGCCCCTGCCATGGTTCTCGTTTTACCTATGAAGGGGAAATTATTGAGGGACCTACGGTAAAACCACTAAAAACAGGTAAGGAACAGATTGATTAAAAAGGGGAGAGGCGCAACGGCGCCTCTTCTTTACTGTAAGCCATAAATATTTTCTTCGCTGATAGGACGTCCAGTACTTTCCAGTTCATTGAGGGGGACTGTTAGTTTTCTGCCTGTGCCGATTATTTCTACTTCGGCCATAGAACCCTGAATATTTTTAATCCAAACCGGCACGTCCTGATACTGTACTTCAACGTTGTTATTGGCATTCATGATTTGCTCAGCCTGATTTCTGTCCATGAAATCCCTCCTTTTCTTCTAGTATGTGATAAAGGAAGGCCAGGCTATGCATTTCATTAAATTTAAGCAATTATTAAGAAAAAGGGGAAAGGAATTAAGGTTCTATTGTGGAATAAGCAACATACCAAACTGGTTTCGAATATAATTTAAGGTGCACATTATCTAAGCATGTTTTAAGTTAAATAGTCAGAATTTACACGCTTGTTGAAAATTATTCAAGGAGGTAGATTAATGTCAATAGTTTACAGGGTTAATACTACAACAAAAGAAATTACACACGAAGAATTGAAGGAAGAGTATCGCCTGTTAGGTGGACGTAGTTTAATAGCTCGCGTATTAACTGATGAGGTGAATCCCCAATGTGATCCTTTAGGTGCAGGAAATAAACTGATACTTTGCACGACTCTTTTAGCGGGAACTACTTTACCCATGGCACACCGGTTGTCTGTTGGCGGTAAAAGCCCCCTGACAGGAGGAATTAAAGAAGCTAACTCCGGTGGTACTGCTGCTTCTATGCTGGCGCGTCATGGCATTAAAATGATTATCCTGGAGGGTTTACCACAAACTAATGACTGGCACATTTTGCACATTCAAAAAGATGGTACTCCTGAGTTAATGGATGCAGTAGACTACTTAGGGCTAAATAATTATGATTTTGCAGCAAAAATGCAGGAACGTTTTGGAAAAGACGTAGGAGTTATATCCATCGGCGTAGCCGGCGAGCGCGGTTACCGTAACTCCACTGTGCAGTTAATTGATGCTTCTACCGGATATCCGTCTCGAGCAGCAGCAAGGGGCGGTTTAGGTGCATTGATGGGCGCAAAGAAAATCAAGGCTGTTGTCATAGAAAAGGCAGCAAATCGTTATAACTTCCCATATGCTGATAAAGAAAGATATGAAGCTGTCAGGAAAAAGTATATACAAAGAGTTTTAAGCAGCCCGCGTACTGAGTCAATGCAAAAAACAGGCACTATCTCCATGATCGACTTTACCAGTACTGTGGCAGCTTTACCGGTGCGCAATTTTAGCGGCCAATTTTTTGAACAGGCTGAGGCTATTAAGTCTAAAGCTTTTGTGGAAAGAGCTTTTGTGGGCGGAGGAAAAAATAAGGAAGGCTGTCAGCCCGGTTGTATTGTCCGCTGTTCAAATCGTTTCCATACAAAAGATGGTGAATATCTAACTTCTGGTCTTGAGTATGAAACTGTGGCGTTATGTGGTTCAAACTGCGGCATTGCTGATTTGGATGTAATTGCCCGCCTTGACAGAATGTGCGATGATTTAGGTGTTGATACCATTGAAACAGGGGCTACCATTGCCGTTTGTATGGAGGCAGGGAAAGTGCCTTTTGGTGATGGCGAAGGAGCCATTGCTCTACTGCAGGAAATGATGGACGGAACAGAATTTGGCAGATTGATGGGACAGGGCACTGAGGCTGTTGGTAAAGCCCTGGGAGTAAAAAGGATACCGACTGTAAAAGGGCAGGCATTACCTGCTTATGACCCCAGAAATATTAAAGGGTTGGGAGTTACTTATTCTACTTCAGCCATGGGAGCAGACCATACAGCCGGCATGACATTGGGGCCAGGAATAGACCCCAGCAAAAAGGATTTCCAAGTGGAAAAATCACGCCAAAGCCAAATGGGTGCCGCTGTAACAGATAGTTTTACCTGTTCTTTTGGTTGGGGCGAATTAAATAATGATGAAATTCTACCTGAAGTTATGTCTAGTTTGTATGGTGGTGAATGGACTTTCGAGCAAATAATGAATATTGGTAAGGAGACAATAAAGCTGGAACGTGCTTTCAATAAAGCTGCCGGTTTTACTGGAGATGATGACTGTCTGCCCACATTTTTTTACACAGAAGCTTCCGCCACTGGCACAGTATTTGATATTTCGCCAGAAGAAATGCAAGAAATATTTAATTATTAGGAGTATCAACAATGATTAAAGTAAACTATCATGAGTTAGTATGGGAAGACGGCAAGACGGTTGAGGATTTGCTGCAATTAATTAAAGAAGACCGGCAATTACGTTTACTCACACATGATACTTACACAGTCATCGTAAATAATGAATTAATTCTGCCACAGGACTATGCAAAAACGCCGCTGCGGACAGGTGATGAAGTGCGCGTTTATCCGGTGATGGCAGGAGGTTAGGAGAAAAATGAAGTGGCTGTTGTCAAAAGGACTTAGAATCCGTGACAACAGCCACTTTTTATGCATAAATAGTTGTGTTGTTTTACTTGTTATGACCGATTGTAAAGAGATTAGCTGTTTAAATTACGAAAATTATTCTACGACAAAATAAGGTTTATATATAAAGTTAAACTCTTCGAACAGTTTTTTACTTGTTTGGTATGTTTTTTCAATAAAATCTGATGGCATGTGTAAAAGCTCGAATAAAAGTTTTACCTTATATTCTATTACATCTTTTAAATCAAAATTGGCCTTGTTTGAAAAGTATGTTATTACTAGGGCGGGATAAGTTGAATAGTTGGCAATCGCAATTAAACTTATTTTTTTCTCATCCAGCCCGAGATTATACTTTTCATTAAACTGCTTAATTAGTGATACAGATGGTGCGTTATAAACATTAATAGGGTTTGCGGTTGTATATTCTATATAAAATCTACGTACATTGGGATCTTGTTCTAATGCATTAAGAAACACAATATATCTTAAAGCTGCAGAAAGATGGAGCTCGGCTTGCCCAAATTTTTGTGTAAGTTTTTCATCTATTAGCGCCGAATAGCTGGCAACATATTCAGAAATCACTTTAGACGCTAATTTTGTCTTTGTTCCAAAGTGGTATGTAATTGATGTTTTATGCATATTAAGTCCAGCTGTAATCTCGCTTAAGTATGTATCATTATAGCCTTTTTCATAAAAAAGTTTTTTTGCTTGTGCATAAAGCTGATTCTTTACAGATTGCTCTAATCTGTTTTGGCTTTGTTCTGTTGCCACATAAATGCCCCCTTTAGTTTTAACCATACTTTTATCTTACTAGTTTGCAGAGGATTGTGTCAAACTTTGCCAAAACTTTTTTGATGGCAGCAAGAAGATTTACAATATTTCATCTAGGAAATATTTACAGAATACTTGACAAATTCGAAATA
>JAAZJT010000085.1 GCA_012800215.1 Bacillota bacterium
CTGCACCAACTGATGCTTGATTATGAAAGCAAAAAATCCGGAAAACCGCAAGTGGAAATATTAGAGTTAATGCGCGCACACCTGCGGGTAATGTATAACAGCGCTCAACAAGGGTTAGGTGAAGATTCGAGTCTTAAAGGACAGATTATCGGTGGGGAAGCTAAAAAATTAAAGCAGCGCAGCCAAAAAACTACTCCTGTATGCGGTCATACAATGGCTAGAGCCATTAGCTTTGCTTTAAGCGTAACTGAAGTTAATGCTTCAATGGGGCGCATTGTGGCTGCTCCTACTGCCGGCTCCAGTGGTGTTTTGCCAGGAGTGTTATTTAGTCTAGCCGAAACATATCAACTTTCCGAGGAGCAATTAGTGGAGGGACTATTTACAGCAGGTGCTGTCGGTTTAGTGATTGCAAAGAATGCTTTCCTTTCTGGTGCAGCAGGGGGGTGTCAGGCTGAAATAGGTTCGGCTTCAGCCATGGCGGCGGCTGCCGCGGTAGAACTGGTAAAGGGTTCTCCGGAGCAGGCTCTGCATGCCGCAGCAATAGCTTTGAAAAATCTACTGGGACTTGTTTGTGACCCCGTTGCCGGTTTAGTAGAATCTCCTTGTTCCAAAAGAAATGCTGTAGGTACGGCCAATGCTTTGCTTGCGGCTGAAATGGCTTTAGCTGGGATTGAAAGTGTGATTCCATTTGACGAAGTTGTAGCGACGATGTATCAGGTAGGATGTGCTTTGCCTCATACTCTCAGGGAAACTGCAGAAGGGGGTTTAGCAATATCACCTACTGGCATAAGATTAAAAAATAAAATACTGGGAGAGACCGCCGAAAAGACAGCATGCTCGTCATGTGGAGGGTGTTACCAGCCGTAACACGTGAGTTTAATATCTGTACGATCTGCCGTTTTGAAAGACTACCTAAAATAAATAGCACTTTTTTATTAACACTTCGCAGAAATATTAATATTATATAGCACAAAGTATATCAATTGATATATAAAAACGGAGGTGTTAATGTTGTCATCAGATAATCTTCTAATTAAAACAATAAAAGGCCATGTTCACCAGTTTTCAGCAGAAACAGATTCAGCAAAAATAGGCAATTCTCACCATGATCATTATTTATCTGGAGTAACGGGCAAGGCCATTATTATAGGTGATGGTAATCATATTCACCGGCTTACAACACAAACTGTATTGGGTGATCATCAGCATGATATAGACCTTTATACCGGTCCAGCCATCCCGACCAAAGGCGGACGTCATGTGCACAAGGTGCTGGGTGAAAGTGAGACGAGCAGAAATCATGCTCATAAGCTGAATTTTACTTTGCCTGATGAGGTGAAAAAAGAGTGTAAACCAAAGCCTCCCCATAAATGTCCTAAACTCCCACAGCCGACTTTACCAGAGCCAGACGATCGCTGCCCCTTTCCTACACCAAATTTAGATTGCCCAGGCTTTCCGCAGGCTGGTACCTGTGTGCCGGCAGCTGCAGGATTCAAAGCGAAACAAAACGTGCAGTCTAAAGTGGAGAGATTAGCAGAAAATATGGTTGCACCTAGTGTTTTGACTACCACCTTTTTTGAAATTGCCAGACGCTTTTTCGCTGGACAGGAACCAACTACTCCTGTAGAAGCTAGTATTTATAACGTTTTAAATGATATGTCACCGGATGTACGAGATATCTGCCGTTGCGCACTTAATAGTATTGCTGCCATTCCAACTGCGCAAAAAAATCGCCTATTTTCACCAGAGATTAATGCTAATACCGTCTTTTCTGTGGAAAATCTGGCGAATTTACTGGCGGAGGAAATTGTTCAAATAGCCGGACAAAATTTGATGAATGATCCCACTGCTTTAACAAATCCACGACCTGGCAGAATGAGACCAACCAGGGGCACGCCCGAATTCCCAGGTTCTATTGATCCCTTCATTTATTTTATCAACGGTATTCGTACTATTCAGGCAGTTCGCGCCGACCAACCTACTGCAGAAGAAACAGAAAGGGAATGTGTGATTAATCAGCAGAATCAGCAAGTTTGTACCGCCTTAACAGAAAATTGCCCAGGCAATTCAAACGTATTTACGAATCCTGATAATCCTGTTTGCTTCTTAGTACAACAAGTACTGCCGGGGGATTTGGTTGTCCTTCAGGGTGCCTACTACTTTACTACTGAAGCAAAAGTAATAATGACCAACAAGGATAACCCTGGTATTACTCGCGAGCTGCCTACCATTGTCTTCGGCGATGTGGACACTCCTGTCTATGACGACCAAGGTAATCTGATTGATGATGAAAGGGTGCAGGATCGGCTGCTTTTTGCCATACCGGAAGATTTACCTGACGGTATTTATAGCATTGTGGTAGAAGTTGAAAACACTAATCAGCAGGCAGGACCGGTGGGAGTTTATACTTCCTTACCAGAATTTTTAAGAGTACTGCCGCCACCGAGCACAACCTATCAGATCCTGGCAGAGTCCCTAATTTGTGTGGAAAACACTTCAGGTCCCGGTTCAGACGAGGTTGCTTTGAATTTCTTTACTTCCCTGCTTGTACGCAACCCTGACACTGGAAACATTGATTTAACGCCATTGACGAGCCAGGAAATTCGCTTTGGTGGTTTAGATGCTGACGAATCAAGAGTAATGAATTACGCCCCCGTGCAGGCAGGTAATCTCTTTGGTGTTGTCATTTCCCTCCAAGGATTTGAGGTTGATAATGAGGACTTGTATAAAGAAAGGGTCTCAGATTTCGAAGCAGCCTACAAGGCAGGGCTGGAAAGTGTCTGGGCCCAACTGGCATCATCATTAACATCAGCTGTAGGTAGCGCAATCGCAGTGGCGATTGAAGCTGCTGCTGCCGCGGCGTCAGTAATTATTGCCGCTGCTGCTGCCGTCATTGTCGCAGCTGTAGCGCTTTTCTATGCCTTATGGGCACCGGCAGACCCCATTATTGAAGATAATATCGGGCTAACTTTAGTAGATCTGGCTACCTTAACAGATAACTCTACCCCCATGCCGCCACAAGTGCAATATGTCACACCGCAGGAAATAAGAGTTGTGGTAGATTCTTTAAGTAAGAATATCGAATTCCGGCAGTTACGTGGTTTTATCAGTGAAGAAGAAGAAAGTTTATATCAAATAATCTTCCGCTATAGTCGCATTTAAAACATTTTCTTTTTAAGGCTTTCAGGCTTTTTCCTGAAAGCCTTAAAAAATTCTTAGATATAATCTTTACTGAGTATTGGGTAACTGTGTATAAGTTAACAAAAGCAGGACATTGCATGTGCTTAAAGGATAGCTTTTTGAAAAACTTTTTGTGTTACAGAGCAAGTACCAAAGGCTTTTGCAAATCTTAATATAAGCTTAAAAATTTTAGTTTTACTGTAAAAAGGGAGAAAACTATAGATTTCTCCCGCCGGAAAGGTAGAAATTTGTTTTATTTGTTTTATAATAGAGAGGAGCATTAAAGTGCGGAGGTGAAGAAGTTTATGCTGGAACTAAGAGATATTAGTGTTTCAGTTACTGAAGAAAAAGAAGTGCCAATTTTAAAAGATATTAATTTAGCGCTGGATAAAAACAAGATTTATGTAATGACCGGGCCCAATGGCGGTGGGAAGTCTTCGATTGCCAAAACAATAATGGGAATCTATCAGCCTGTAAAAGGGAAAATACTTTTGGACGGGATAGATATTACTGAAAAAGGAATAACAGAACGTGCCCGTTTGGGTATAGGTTACGCTTTTCAACAACCGCCGCGCTTTAAAGGCTTAAAGGTAAGGGAATTACTAGCTTTAGCCGGCAAGGAAGACCTGGATGAACAGTGCGATTTACTTTTTGATGTGGGATTATGCGCACAAGATTATATTGACCGTGAAATAAATGCCAGTTTTTCAGGCGGCGAATTGAAGCGTATTGAAATCGCTACACTCTTGGCGCGTAATTTAAACGTGGCAGTTTTTGATGAACCGGAGGCAGGCATAGATCTCTGGAGCTTTCAGAAGCTAACGGAAACATTCGAACATCTTCATGAAAAATATAATACTACACTGGTTATTATTTCACATCAGGAGCGGATTTTACGCCTGGCAGATGAGGTGATTCTGGTGAGCGAAGGCAGAATCAGTGAGATAACCAGTAGAGAGAACATTTTAGCAGAAATTGAGAAAATAGATTTCGACTGTCGCTGCCGCAAAGAGTGCATTAAAGGGGAGATAGCAAGTGCTGAATGCGATCGATAAAAGATTACTACAGGAAGTGGCCGATTTACATACTATTCCACAGGGAGCTTATAATATCCGTAAAAACGGACAAGCCGCCGGCAGACAGAGCACAGCCAATATAGATATTGTAACTAAAGCTGAAAAACCAGGGATTGATGTAATCATAAAACCTGGCACCAAAGGAGAAAGTGTTCATATTCCTGTTATTCTTTCTGAGAGCTTAGATGACCTGGTATATAATACTTTTGAAATAGGGGCAGGTAGTGATGTATTGATTGTTGCTGGCTGTGGTATTCATAATCCGGGCAGTAATAAATCACAGCATGATGGTGTACATGAGTTTTTTGTACGTAAAGGGGCCAAAATGAAATATGTTGAAAAACATTATGGTGAAGGCAGTGGTAGTGGACAAAGAATATTAAATCCTAAAACAATTATTGAAGTGGAAGAAGACGGCACTGTAGAATTAGAAATGATACAGATTAAAGGTGTTGACCAAACAAAACGCGATACACAAATACGCCTGCATAAAAATGCCCGTCTAATTGTTTCAGAAAGACTACTTACTGACTTGGAACAAAATGCAGAATCTAATATCACCGTGGAGCTTTTTGGTGAAGACGCCACAGCGCAGATAATCTCGCGCTCTGTGGCACAGGATAATTCCAGGCAAGTCTTTCATCTTAGCTTGCGTGGCTATGCTAAATGCCGCGGACATATCCAGTGTGATTCCATCATTATGCAAAATGCACAAGTTTCCTCCATCCCGGAAATCACAGCTTTTCATTCTGATGCTGAGTTAATTCATGAAGCTGCCATTGGTAAAATTGCTTCAGAGCAGCTCGTTAAGCTAATGACGCTTGGCCTGACAGAAGAAGAAGCTGAGACGACAATTTTACAAGGTTTTTTAAAATAATTTTGCTCCAAAAAACCACTTTTAGTTAAGTGGTTTTTTTGTGGAAAATAACAGGAAATTCAGAAGCAGTGTTTAATTTATCAAGAATTATCAAATTAGCTTTCATGTGAAAATCTGTATTGTGAGGAGCGGAAAAATGAAAATATCGAGAATCAATCTATTGTATTTTAGTGCAACGGGGGTAACAAAAAAATGTGTACTAAAAATTGCTGAAGGCATAGGGATGGATGCTTATGATTATGATTTAACGCTTTATAAGGCACGAAAACAAAAATATACTTTTAATAGTGATGATTTAGTGATAATTGGCATGCCTGTCTATCGTGGACGCATACCTTCAATCGCTGATGATTTTTTTGCGGCAGTTACTGCGGAAAATGCCCCCGCAGTGTTTGTAGTGAGCTATGGCAATAGAGAATACGATAATGCCCTCCTGGAATTGAAAGACCGAAGTGAAGAAAAGGGGTTTGTTGGGATTGCTGCCGCTGCCTTCATTGGTGAGCACTCCTCATCTAACCTCATTGCTACTGGGCGTCCTGATGCAGAAGATCAAATTAAATTATTTGATTTTGGCCGGCAGATCAAAGAAAAAGTTGCTATGTTGACCGACTTAGAGGAACTTACAGAACTAAAGGTTAAAGGAATGCGCCCTTATGGCCAGGATTTTGTAAACCGTGCAGCTCCTGCCACCAACGAAAATTGTGATGACTGTGGCATATGTATTCAAAATTGCCCCACATTAGCTATTAATCCTGAAAATGTCAGAGAGGTCAAGGTGGAAAAATGTATATCTTGCCGCCGCTGTATTCATCTTTGTCCCCAAGGGGCAAAATTTATAGCTGATAGTCATAGCATTAATTTTATTACAGAGTTAGTTAAGAAAGCTTCTATGAGGAAGGAACCAGAAATATTTATTTAATATAATCAACATAATCAATTTGCAAATTTTCTATAAGCAAAAATGCTAAACGGTGTTGTGTGTCAAGGCCGGAACAAAAGTTCCTAAAATCGCCGGTTTAAAAGTTCCGTTTTTAGCCGGATTGTTAACCACATCCCTGAGAAACTTTAAGACGTATTCACCTCCTTGTTAGGGGGTACTGGGGA
>JAAZJT010000086.1 GCA_012800215.1 Bacillota bacterium
AAGGTCACCTATTCCTGATAAACCGGCAAATGTCAATGCTTTGGCACCCATACGGATGCCCAGGCGTGTAATTTCTGACAGACCGCGCGTCAGCAAAGCAGCTTTGGTGTTATCTCCATATCCTAAACCATCTGAGATTCCTGCCGCCACAGCAATGACATTTTTAAGAGCCCCGCCTAATTCGACACCCACAATATCCGGATTTGTATAGACGCGAAAACGGTGTGTCATAAAAAGTTCTTGCACTGTTTCCGCCGCGCTTCTACTGCGAGAAGAGATTACTGAAGCAGAAGGTACAAGACGCCCCACTTCTTCAGCATGGTTGGGGCCAGATAAAACTGCCGGTGTACAGCCTGGCAATTCTTGTTCAATGATTTCAGACATGCGTAAGAAAGTTTCTTCTTCAATTCCTTTTGCACAGCTGACAATAATAGGGTGGTTGTTTAGCAGAGGTTTAATCTGCCTGGCAATTGAACGCAAAGTATGCGAAGGAACTACCAGCACAAGAACCTTTTTATTTTGCACGGTATCTTTTAAATCAGCTGTTAGTTTAATATTTTGAGGAAGAAACACTCCTGGTAAATAATCAACATTTTCCCTTTTACTGCTTATATCACGGCAAAGCTCCGGACGGCGTGCCCATAATGTAACTTGCTTACAGTTTTCTGATAGTACCCTCGCCAAGGCAGTTCCCCAGCTGCCGGCACCAATAACTGATACTTCATCCATCTCACTTTCCCTCGTTTCCCAAATTAACTTTCGATCCTAATTTATTTTCAGTACCTTGCAGGAGGCGTACAATATTTTGCCTATGCCGCCAAACTGCCATAAAGGCCATAACTACACCAAAAATAATATAGATGCCAGGCATTCTTAAAATTAACATTGTTATTGGTACAGAAATGGCTCCAATTATTGAACCCAAAGAAACGTAACGTGTAATGGCAATAATTAATGCCCCAATAAGCACGGCAACTAGTACAACTATTGGGGCTAAACCACTAAAAACACCTATGGTTGTGGCAATACCCCTGCCCCCACGAAATGTAAAAAAGAGCGGCCAGTTATGACCAATTACAGCTGCTAACCCCGCCAGCAGATGAACAAAGGTAGCATCTGATAAAAATTTGGCAATTGTTACAGCTGCAATGCCCTTACCAATATCAAGAAACAAAACAACAACGGCCGGCACAGTCCCGAGCGTTCTTTGAATATTAGTCGTCCCGGCGTTCCCACTGCCGTATTGTCGAACATCGATACCTTTCAGTAATTTACCGGCTAAATAACCAAAAGAAATTGAACCAAGCAGATAAGCCGCTGCAATAGCCATAATTACTTTCATTTACATTCCCCCCTTTTTACCCCGCTTCCTCACTACTAAGCGAATGGGAGTTCCCTCAAAACCATACATTTCACGCAGTTTATTTTCCAAAAAACGCAAATAAGAAAAGTGAGCCAGTTCAGGATCATTGACAAAAACGGCAAATGTAGGTGGCTTTACTTTAATCTGTGTCAAATAATATATTTTTAGTTGTTTGCCTCTCTTCGCAGGGGGAGGCGTAACAGCCATAGCATCTTCCACTAATTGATTTAGGTGCGAAGTCTTTATGCGCATGGCATGCTGTTGTGCAACAAAGTCAATTAATTGATAGAGTCTATGTACTCGCTGTCCTGTTAAAGCAGAAATAAAAATAATAGGTGCATAGCTAAGATAAGTTAACTCCTGACGTATCTTTTCGCGGTAAGTATCCATTGTTTTTTCATCTTTTTGCACTTTGTCCCATTTATTAACGACAATAATAATGGCTCGGCCAGCTTCATGCGCAATGCCGGCAACCCGCTTGTCCTGCTCAGTTACACCTTCTGTCGCATCAAGCAGCATTAGCGCCACATCTGCATCTTCCACAGCACGAATAGAACGCAGCACAGAATAATATTCCACAGATTCATCTATTTTACTGCGGCGACGAATCCCTGCGGTATCAATAAATAGATATTTTTGTTCTTCTCGTTCGATAAGAAGATCTATAGCGTCACGTGTTGTGCCAGGAATGTCACTGACAATAACTCTTTCCGTACCAGCTATTTTGTTAACAAGAGAAGATTTGCCCACATTAGGACGGCCAATAATAGCTACACGTAATAAATTTTCGTCATCCACAGGCTCTTCCCCTGCCGGCAGCATCTGTATAATTTCATCCAATAAATCTCCTGTGCCCAGACCATGAGCAGCAGAAACTATCTGTGGCTCTCCTAAGCCTAATGCATAGAACTCAGCAGCTGCTGCCTCTGTTTTGCCTGATTCTGCTTTATTTGCCACTAACAAAACCGGCAGATCTTTCCTGCGCAGCATTTCTGCCACCTCATAATCTAAAGGCACCAAACCACTTTTAAGGTCCACCATGAACAAAATAAGATTAGCTTCCGACAAAGCCAGCTGAACCTGGCGATGTATTTCCTTAGAAATTGTATCTTCTTCAAACGTCAATCCGCCCGTATCTATCAACCAAAATTCTTTTCCTGTCCAATCCACCCGCCCATAAAGGCGATCACGAGTAACGCCCGGTATGCTCTCCTCAATGGCAACTCTCTTTTGAATCAGCCGGTTAAACATGGTAGATTTACCTACATTGGGGCGGCCTACAATGGCCACAACAGGTAAAGACATAACATCACCTCATTTTATTTCCCAATAAAGCTGCTAGAAAACTACTTAAATCTTTTACTACACAAACCTTAGTATTTATGGCTGCAGCCAGCTCTCCTGTAGTATACCCATCTAGAAAGAGCTCTTCTCCTTCTTTCAGCATTACTGAAGGCAAATACAATGTACCTTTTATCTTATCGGCAACATTTATTAAATCAAAATAAGTTAACAAACCAGCTACAGTAACACCTCCGCCAAAAAATTTGTTTGGCACAGGCAGTAAAGTCAGCTGCAAATTCTCTATTTGCTGCAGGCGTTCAACTATCGGTTTTAAATAACAGGCAGCAGAAACACCGGTAGCAATGGTCGCCGTTATGGGTTTTGGGAGTTTCGACGGTAAATGCGGCTGCAAATTATTCCAACTATCCAAGAGTAGTCGGACTACCCCCACACCGTTTTCTAGCTGCTGGAAGCCTTCATAAGTCTCTGCAGCAGGTGGGATAATCTCCGCCATGCTGTAAAACTCATCGGCCGCAAAAACAAAACGGGTTTGCTGTTCGGCCCAACAATATTCCTGCCACTTATTAATCTGTGTCAGCACTTGTTGAGCCAGCAGCTTATCACTTGCTGCCAGCGGATACAAACCTGCCCGGTGGCCGGTTAAGCCCACGGGCACTACCGCCATTGTTTGTACGGCAGGATACAGTGCAAACAAATCAGCTATGGTCTGATCTAGCGCAGAGCCATCATTTAATCCTGGACATAGCACCACTTGAGTATGAAATTGGATTCCTGCTTGCGTCAAGCGCTTTAAAATATTCAGTAATTCTCCAGCCCGCCGGTTATTCATTAATTGAGAACGCAATTTAGGATCTGTGGCATGCACCGAAACATAAAGGGGGCTCAGATGCAGGCGCATAATTCGCTGCAGGTCTTCTTCCTTTAAATTTGTCAGCGAGATGTAACTGCCAGTTAGAAATGACAAACGATAATCATCATCTTTCATATAAAGGGTATCCCGCAGATTGGGCGGCATTTGATCCACAAAACAAAAGATACATTTGTTTTGGCAAACACGCAGCTTATCCAGAGTCGGTGAGGCAAAAATTATACCTAAAGACTCATCATAATCTTTTTCAATATCATACTCCACCAGTTCCCCGTTTTGGTGCAGAATTGTTAAAAATAATTGCTCGCTGCTTTCCGCTAACTGCCAATCTAAAATATCTGTCAGTTCTTCGCCATTGATGGCAACAACGTAATCACCACATTCAATTGCCAATTCTTCGGCTATGGAATTAGGTTCAACCCTTTCTATAAGCTTGCCCTGTACCATTTCATACCTGCCTTTTCCTATGCTTTTATCATTATCCTATATAGCAGGAGATTCTGTCAAATAAAAGAAAGTGCTGCAAACTAACTATCCTGCTATCCAAAAAACACAAAAAGCCACAAAAATAAGGCCAGGACAAAACTCAGCGATAAATGAGAAAAAAGGAATGCATATAGTTTGCAATGCATTCCACTTATTCTATAAAACGGTTCAGAATATCGTTCTTTGATAAACGGAATCGTTTCATACTCATTTTTGACTGGTTTTTATCCCAGCTCAATATGTTTACTGACAATTTGTTTAAGCTCCGGAAATCTGTTACGTATCAGACGAATACCCAGCCAGTTGGCAGTATTGGCAAGGCCTATTTTTTTTAATACACTACATAAATGTCCTATTTGTGGGTTTTCCGGAATACAAGGAATCACTATTACATCCTGCATTGCATGATAAACGCCCAGCAGGCTCCC
>JAAZJT010000087.1 GCA_012800215.1 Bacillota bacterium
ATTCCTCGGCTAACCAAGTGCGGATCAGAAAAGCTGCCATTTCCGGCTCTTTCTCAGCCACTTTGCGCACTTGTTGATTTAAACTACTTTCGTCGTCAGCCTCTTCATTTATTTCGGCATACATTAAGGCTTCTGCACCACCGTCAGGCAGTGTAGGCAGTTCTGCCAGTTCTGCATCAAGCATTCTTTCACGTCGTTTGCCCAAGATACGTGAAATCACCAGCAAAATTAGGAATCCTGCCAACCCTAAAGCGCCATTGCGGATATATTGCTCCAGCCGCTCGCGCTGCCTGGCCTGTCGCATTTCTTTTTCTGCTGCTTCCTGTGCCTCTGTATTAAAATTCATCCCCTGCACGTCAATCTGATCACCGCGCTCTGGCTGATAACCTACGGCAGCCGCCACGGTGTTTCTGATCTGAGCTACCTGCTGCGGCGTAATTGTGCCGTTTTTGTCATTAACCACAACTGCTGTATGTAATTTGAGCAAGCGTCCTGGTGCCATTATTTGCTTTTGTGTTGTTTCACTTATTTCATAGTTGGTTGTCTCTTCTACCTTTTCATAAGCGCCATTTTCACTATCCTCCGGCAGTACATAACCTGGAATATTACTGTCAGTACCGGCTTCGCCGCCAATGGCGCCACTGCCCACCCATGTTTCACGCTTTACTGTCTGGCTGCGTGGCACACCATCTTCTGCATAAGAAATAACAGTAGATTCTTGGGAGTTAAAATCTAGTTCTGCCGTCATCATGGCAATGGCCTGTCCGGGACCCAGTACTTTATCCAAAAGGCGCTGCACACGCTGTTCCAGTTCTTTTTCAAAAGCACGGCGCACTTCCAGCTGCTTCAATGTAGCATCGGCGATTTGTGCAGAATAATCAACATCATCAAAGTCACTTAGCAAATTACCATGCGTATCAATAATGGTAATAGCCTCCGGCAATAAATTTTCCACGCTGCCCGCCACTAGCTGCATAATACCGCGAATCTGGTTTTGTTCCAGTTGCGTAAAAGGATTCAGCTTCAAAACGATAGAGGCAGAAGGCGCAGCTGTCTCAGTAATAAAGACACTGGGCTCAGGAAGCGTTAAATGCACACGTGCTTGTTCTACTGCTTCCAGCCGCACAATAGTTCTGCGCAGTTCTTCCTGAAGGGCGCGCTGGTAATTTAAATGCCTCTCAAAATCAGTGGCACCAAGCTTTGTTTGGTCAAAAAGCTCAAATCCAGCGCTTCCCTCTGCCAGTGTTCCATCGCTTGCTAACTGAATCCTTAAATCGTAAACCTTGTCTTCCTGGACAAGGATAGTCTGACCTTGATTATCAAGTTCATAAGGTATACCCAATTCCTGCAGTTTAGCAGTAATTTTTCCTGCACTGACCGGTTCTAACCCTGTAAACAAAGGTGAAAAACGCGGTTTCAGTAAAGCCTTTCCGGCAAAAATGAACACACAAATTACTGCTGCACAGATTACAATAGCTGCTATCTTTTTTGCACGGCTTAATTGCTGCCACTTCCCCTGCAGGCTGGCTAATTTAATGGGGAAGTTCTTTTTTTCTGTCAATCCTTACCACCCCCTATTTCTCTCTATCAAGGGCATAGTATTAAATTTGCATACGCATTATTTCCTGATATGCGTCCACCATTTTGTTTCTTACCTGAACAGTCAGCTCCATTGCCAGCTTTGCCTGTTCCATGGCAATCATTACCTGGTGTACATCCTCCACCTCGCCCAGAGCTAAACTAACAGCAGCAGCTTCTGCTTTTTTTTGCAGCTGATTAACATCATTTATCGCTTGCTGCAAAAAATCGCCAAATTGACCTCTTTCTGCGGCAGCAGTGTTGCTTTCTGCTTTTTTCTGCCACTGTGCAGGAAAAAAAGGATTTACGGTATTAATCTCCATCTTCGTCACCTAGCCCCTGCCAATTTCTAATGCTTTTAAAAAAATACTTTTACCTGCATTGAGTACCGTTACATTAGCCTCATAAGCACGGGTCGCCGTTACCATATCCGTCATTTCCTGAAGCAAATTAATATTGGGATAAGCTACATAGCCTTCCTCATTGGCATCGGGATGAGTAGGGTCATATTCCCAGCGCGGCGCTGTTTGCTGCTCATTAATTGCTGCTACCCTCACTCCTTGCCCTGCTGCATTTTTGGCTAACACGGCGGCAAAAACTGCAGTTTTACGGCGATAAAGTTCGCCACCTTCCGTTCTTGTTGTACGTATATTGGCAATATTACTTGCAATCAGATCAAGGCGTAAACGTTCCGCCGAAAGACCTGATGCTGCAGTTTTGATGGCTTGAAACATTTTCATTATCCCTTAACGCCTCCCCTCCTGAATAACATGCCTTAATATGCTGTAGCGGTTATTCAGCACCTGTGTAACAGCATTAAAATTTAATTGGTTCATACTTAAAAGGACCATTTCACGTTCAATATCTACGTTATTGCCATCTGTACGCATGGAAGTACTTTCATCCGTTATTACCTGATGCCCAGAAAAATCAGGGACACCATCCATGTGGCGCTCATGCGTACGGGTCAGAGGAAGCTGCGGCAAATTTTGCAAAGCCTGTTTCAACTTTTCTTCAAACAGCACCACTTGCCTTTTATAACCGGGAGTATTAATATTTGCAACATTATGTGCAGTTACGCGCTGTCTTTCAGCTGCAGCATTGAGTGCCAGCTGCAAAACTAGATTGGTTTTATCAGTTAACAGCTGATTCATTTCTTCACCCCCACTGTAAAAAAATAAAAACTCTAGGTTGACGGCCTAGAGTTAACAAAAGTTAAATAGAACCGGCAACCCAGCCGCCATTGTCTTTCGACTTTAGGCCTGTGGCTTTGCGTCCCTGCTTTTCAACAGGTTTGCCCTTATACAGATCAATTTATCTATTTTCTTACGCTATTTTACCTGAAATGCCAAAGTTTGCATGAGGTTTTATTCATAGTTCTACAAAAAAAAATAAATTCCTGCACGAAAATAAAAAAATAACACGCGCGCTGGCGTGCCTGAATAATCGCTGTTTTTTTACTAAAGTTTAGCCGCTGTGTTTTTTAAGTTATAAGCTATTTGCCGCAACTGCTCAATAGTTGCTGAATTCTCTTCAGTCGCAGCAGCCTGCTGTTCCGCAATTGTTCCCGACTCCTCCGCTGATCTGATCATGTCGCCTACAGCCTGAGAAATAGCTGCAATAATGGCCTTTACCTCTTCAGCAGCTTTTTTACTGTTATCAGCCAAGTTGCGGATTTCTTGTGCCACCACCCCGAAACCTCGCCCGCTTTCTCCTGCCCGAGCGGCTTCAATGGATGCATTAAGGCCTAATAAATTAGTTTGTGTAGAAATTTCAGTAATGGTATTAATAATCTTCTCTGTTTCTTTAATGCGCCTACTGGATTCTTCTGATTTAATCATCAAATTGTGCCCCATTTCAGCCAGCCTCCCTGCGCCGGCTGCAATTTCTGCAATGGCTTGCGCCATTTGCTCCAATGCTTCTGAGAGCTGAATGGCACCCTGATTAACTTCCTGCTGTGTTTTGCGGCCAATGGCGCAGATTAAAGTTCCCACAGGCTCACCGTTATCATCCAGTACCGGGACATTAACTCCTTTAAAAGGTACCCCGCGACGAATATTATAAACTGTTTTACGCTTTTCTTCCATGCAAATGGCAGTTGCTCTGCCTAATATTTCTGACCCCAATTCTATACCTGTAGAAAGTTCTGGCCCTTCCACTACCTGTAAATATTTTTTTCCATCTGTTACAAAAAGTGCCATATCATCCGGTAACGCTTCCACGACAATGGGCAAAACTGCAATTAAAGCATTTAAAGCTTCTTTACCATGTAGGGTTTGCATCTTGTCACCTCTTAACAAAATATTTTTCATATGTGAGAAGTTTTTTTAGCTAAAATTATCTGTTTAAATAATTAGTGGCTGCGTATAAATTTTTACTAACCCTGTAGATACATCCAGGCTAACGGTGCGGCTTACCCTACCGCCCACATCTTCCTTTTCTATTGGTAGCTGCAAGTCAGCCAGTATTTGCTTTGACATGTCAATATTTTTTTTCCCAATATTAAATGTATCATGAGCATGGCTGGAAATAGCGCCTCCATAAAGATTAACAATCAGCTCATTTTTTGTACAGCCAAATTTAGTTTGCATTTCCCCAATTAATAAAGGAATCCCGGTAGCAGCATAATAGGCAGGTCGCCGTTTTTTTTGCAAATCATCAGGCGGAGCAGGCAGTGCTATATGCACCATGCCGGCTGCCTTGCGGCGCGAGCTATAAACAGTAACGGCAACACATGTAGCCAACGCAAAAGTTTTAATGGTAGCAGCAGCATTGGTTACTGCATATTCACCGATCCCAACAATTAACTCCAGAGATATCACCTGCCTAACATTGATAATAAAGTACGGGGGATTTGCTGCAGCGGCACCTGCTTTTCCACTGCACCCAATTCAAACGCTACTTTTGGCATACCATAAACAACAGATGTCTGCTGATCCTGACCTATGGTGCGAGCTCCTTTTCTTTTCATGGCCAACAGCCCCTTAGCTCCGTCATAACCCATACCTGTCAGGATAATACCAATGGCCTTATCCCCTGCAGCTTTTGCTACTGATGAGAATAAAACATCTACGGAAGGCCGGTGCCCGCACACCTTTTCCCCTTCCCGGTCTAGATTAACCTGATAATGCTTACCTGACTTTATAACCTGCAAATGGTGATCTCCCGGTGCTATTAAAATTTTACCCGGTGCAACATAGTCCCCTGCGGCTGCTTCTTTTACTGTAAAAGGCAGCTGCTGGTCTAAGCGCTCAGCAAACATACGCGAAAAAACAGGCGGTATATGCTGAACTATTACCATGCCGGGCATTGTTGGCGGCAATTCTTTTAACAGATGATAAATAGCTTCTGTGCCGCCGGTAGAGGCGCCAATGGCAATAATGAAATCCTCTGCAAAATGTTTCCCCTCTTTTATCCTCCTACTGCTGGCTTTCGGCTGGGAAGCTAAATTGGCTTGTGCTGCAATTTTAATTTTTTCCCTCAGCTGGTGGAGAAAAGTTTCCATCTGCTCGGGCGAACCTAAATTAGGTTTGCTGACAAAGTCAACGGCACCGGCATTTAAAGCATCAAAAACTGCATAACTCACACTGCTTACCACAATTACCGGCAAAGGATACTGAGGTAATAGGCGCCTGAGAAACTCAATTCCATCCATTTTAGGCATCTCTATGTCACAAGTCATCACATCAGGGCGGAAAGTAAGAATTTTATTACGGGCATCAAATGCATCTACTGCTTTGGCCACAACTTCTATTCTCTCATCCTGAGCCAGCCCCTTGGCTATGATTTCACGTGCCACTACACTATCATCAACCACTAGCACTCTGATTTTTTTCTTTGCCTCCATTTGTCTGTCTCCCTGGTAGAATTAAATTTTGCGGTAAATGGCCGGCCGAACATAGCGAAAATCAGTTGTTTCTCTGTTTAAAGCTTCTGCATGGCCTACAAACAAATAACCTCCAGGCTGCAGCTGCTCATAAAGCTTTTTTATTAATTTATTTTTTGTGGGCAGATCAAAATAAATCATTACATTGCGGCAAAAAATAACCTGGAATTTTTGTTTAAAAGGGTACACCTTTTCCATAAGATTAAACCTGCGGAAAATAATCTCCTGGCGTATTTTGTCAACTACTTTAACTTTGTTTTCTTCAAATTTTTTAAAATATTTTTTTTGCCAGGAGGCAGGCAGCGGGCTAATCCGCTCAGCCGGGTAA
>JAAZJT010000088.1 GCA_012800215.1 Bacillota bacterium
CACTTCTTTCCCCTTCTTTTTGCACCTCAATAAAGCATAAAGGCGGAAAAAGTACACACCACCAGTTCTCACCTTTGCCCTCGCCGAGGTAAATTTGCAGTGCCTGATAAGTTCCGGCGCTGTATACCTGGTCGCCATATAGACGGGTAGGAAATGCCGCTGTACCCAGGGAGGCAGTCACTGGATAGTTATAGCCGGCTGCCAGCACAGTCTGCTCGGCGGCAGCCACTACTTCCGGCAGGATTTCTGCAATTTTTTCCTCAGCCGCTGCGGCATTCTCCGCCTTTTGCAGGTAGGGGTCTAAAATAGCTAAAACAGTATTGCGCACCTCATATTTTAAAGCTTGATCTGCCGGGTTATTACTGTGGGCGCGTACATGCAGCCTTAACAAATTATGCTGTGTATGATATGCAGGGCCAGCAGCAAAGCTTAATGGAAGTAAGAGTAAAAATAATAGCAGGCACCATTTAGCCGCTCGCATTTGCATTACCCCCTTCATCAGCCAAATGATGGCGGATACGCCGCAGAGCTGCCTTTTCAATACGGGAAACTTGTGCCTGAGAGATACCAATAGCTGCTGCAATTTCAGTTTGCGTCCGGCCCTCAAAAAAACGCGCCTCTAAAATTTGCCTTTCCCGCTCCGACAGGATTTCTAAAGCCTGATGCAGTGTAATATCTTCCACCCATAATTCCGCATTATTTTTTTGATCACTCACTACATCCATAATATAAATAGGGTCTGTGGAATCGGCAAAAACAGGATCATGTAAAGAAACCGGTTCATTAATGGCCTGATAGGCAAAAATTACTTCTTCAGCCGTCACATCTAACTGCAGAGCAATCTCCTGAATGGTTGGTTCGCGCAAAAGTTTACGTGTTAACTCTTCACGCACCTGCTGCGCTTTTTGCGCCAATAACTTTAAAGAGCGGCTGACACGTACGGCATTATTATCACGCAGGTGGCGTTTTATTTCACCAATAATCATGGGTACAGCGTAGGTAGAAAAATGTACATTATGCTCCAGTGAAAAATTATCTACAGCTTTCATCAAACCAATGCAGCCTACTTGAAATAAATCATCTAAATTTTCTCCGCGATTTTTAAAACGCTGCAGGACGCTTAAAACGAGGCGCAAATTGCCGTTGATTAACTCTCGCCGGGCACTTTTATCGCCTGCCTGCATCTGCAAAAAAAGTTCCTTCATGCGTGCACTGCTGAGAACTGGTAATTTATATGTATTAACACCACTAATATTAACTTTTCTGACCTGCATTTTCTTTCCCCCTTAGACCTTCCTGCTCTCTAGTATTGCCATAATTTTCAGGCAGTAAACATAAAAGATGGCTAATTCACCAGTATTTGCCTCAAAAAACATTTTGTTCTAGGTTGCATGTGATATTTCAGCAGGATTTGGGGAAAGCAAAGGAGAAATGATATAACTACCATAGAAAAATATTATAAAACAGCTGTGCATACAGCCTGCAGACATTGGCTTGGAGGTATAATAATGAGCAGCAAACTATTACGCTTTGGTATCTCCATGAGTGAAGATTTGCTAACTATGTTTGATCAAAAAATAGTAGCACGTGGTTATGCCAACCGTTCAGAGGCCATTCGTGATTTAATCCGTAACCGCTTGGTTGAACTGGAATGGGAGGATGAAAATCAGGAAGTGGCAGGCACCATTACTTTAGTTTATGACCATCATGTACGCGGCCTCAACCGGCAGCTGACAGATATACAGCATGATTACCATCAAATCATTCTCTCCACTACCCATGTCCACCTGGATCATCATAATTGCCTGGAAGTGCTGGTAATTAAAGGCCTGGCTGGGGAGGCACGCGAAGTGGCAGAGAAATTAATCGGACTAAAAGGAGTAAAGCACGGACAGCTCACCATTACCTCCACAGGGGAGCAGCTAAACTAAGTACCGTCCTATATATAAATAGAAAAAAAGCGCAGCAAGCGCTTTTTTTATTAGAGTTTAGCCAGTACTACACGGGGGATACCGGCCAAATCGGGTATTTGTTTTATTTTTTGGTAGCCTGCCTCGCGGCAGAGAGTGCTGACTGCCGCTGCCTGACCCTGCCCCACTTCCAGGGCAAGAAGCTGCGGTGGTGCTGCCAGCTGCTTTAATTCTGCCGACAGCCGGCGGTAAAAGGTTAAGCCGTCAGGACCACCATCTAAAGCCACCCGCGGCTCGTAATTTTTAACGCTTTTATCCAGCATTAAATATTCGGCCGCTGAGATGTAAGGGGGATTACTGATCACAGCCGTAAACTTTTGCCCGCGCACAGGCGCATAAAGGTCACCTGCCAAAAAGCTTAAACGTTCGGCTACCTGTAGACGCTCGGAATTAAATGCTGCCACTGCCAGTGCGGCAGGGGAAATGTCCACAGCAGTAATTCTTGCGTAGGGTAACAGCGTGGCAAGAGAAATGGCAATGGCGCCGCTGCCAACACCCACTTCCAACAATTTTACATTGTGCCAGCCCTGCAGTTCCTGTACTACCGCCTCCACCAATATTTCTGTTTCCGGCCGTGGAATCAGAACCGCTGGCGTAACGACAAAAGGCAGCCCCATAAATTCCCGTTCACCACAGAGATAAGCAAACGGTTCACCTTGCGCCCTACGCTCCACCCACTGCTGAAAAAGTACATAAGTTTCGCTTTCTATTATTTCCTCATCATGAGCATATAACCACGCGCGTGTTTTTTTTAAAACAGCACTGAGTAGGATTTCGGCCTCCCGCCGCGCAGCAGTTATGCCGGCTCCCTGAAGCTGCAAAGAAGCCCTCTGCAGGGCTTCTTTAACTTTAATCATTGCTCCACCTTCTTCAGCAGCTCAGCCTGTTCATTTGTAATTAAAGCATCCACCATTTCATCCAACTCACCATCTAAAAATTGTTCTAATTTATAAAGGGTGAGGCCTATACGATGATCAGTGACGCGTCCCTGGGGGAAATTATAAGTGCGAATCCTTTCACTGCGGTCGCCACTGCCCACTTGCGATTTACGCGCCTGCGCCAATTCGGCCTGTTGTTCCTCCTGTGCTTTTTCATACAGACGCGCCCGCAGTACTCGCATTGCTTTTTCTTTGTTTTTTAATTGTGACTTTTCATCCTGGCAGGAAACCACAATACCGGAAGGGAGATGGGTGATCCGTACTGCAGACTGCGTAGTATTAACGCTTTGCCCGCCGGGACCGGAAGAACAGAAAACATCTATCCGCAAGTCATTTGCGTCAATTTCCACTTCCACATCTTCTGCCTCCGGCAAAACAGCCACTGTGGCAGCAGAGGTATGAATCCTCCCGCCAGACTCAGTGGTGGGCACCCGCTGTACACGATGTACACCGCTTTCAAATTTAAGGCGGCTGTATGCACCTGTGCCTTCAATGGCAAAAATCACTTCTTTAAAGCCGCCGATATCAGTGGCATTATCTGAGATAATTTCTGCCTTCCAGCCTTGACGCTCTGCATAGCGCGTATACATCCGCAAGAGATCTGCTGCAAAAAGTGCTGCTTCTTCGCCGCCTGTACCGGCTCGGATTTCTACAATAACATCCTTCTCATCATTGGGATCACGCGGCAAAAGCAAAACTTTTAGTCTTTCCGTTAAATCCTCAATTTTTTCTGTATTCTCTGCTATCTCTTCCTTAAGAAAGCTATTCATTTCTTCATCTGTACTTTCCGCAAGCAGTTCCTTGGCTTCCTCTAAATCTGCCGACACCTGTTTATACTGACGAAAAACTGTAACAATATCAGTTAAATGAGCATGTTCTTTAGTCAGTTTCCGCCACTCGTCCTGCCGGGCAATTACAGCAGGATCACTAATTTGCTGTTCCAACTCCAGATAATGGTCTTCAATGCTTTGCAGTTTTTCAATCACTCTTCTAACACCTCGCGCTTCTCAACACCTGCTAATACTGCCTGAATGGCACAAATAGCCACTTCTAATTGCTGGTCATCCGGCTCACGGGTAGTAAGCCGCTGCAGCCACAACCCCGGATAAGTCAAATAACGAAAGAAACTAAATCGACCTGCCAGCTGTATCAATTCATAAGCTATACCGGCCACCAGCGGCAGTAAAACCAAGCGTAAAATCAGCCTTTGCCAAAGGTTCGGCCAGGCAAAAAGTGAAAACAATAATACACTGATGGTCATGACCAATAATAAAAAGCTGGTACCACAGCGGGGGTGAAGCGTTGAATATTTGCGCGCATTGGCTAATGTTAACGATTCTCCTGCTTCAAAGCAAGCAATGGATTTATGCTCAGCTCCATGATATGCAAACACCCGCTGAATATCTTTAAGTTGTGCCACACCAATCATGTAAGCCAAAAAAATAAATAGCCGAATTAGTCCTTCCACTAAATTCAGCACTATGGGACGAGAAGAAATTCTATCAGCTAAAAAATTGGTAACAATGGTAGGTAAAAAGAAAAATAACGCCACACCCAACAACAGGGCAAAGCCTACCGTCACTGTCAGCTGCCAGGTTGTTAATTCTTCCTCTTCCTCCACGGCTGCCGCATTGGCAGAAATGGTTAAAGCCCGCACACCCACCACCAATGATTCCACCAATGCTACTGCACCGCGAAGCAGCGGCATCTTGAGCAAGGGGAACTTTTCCCCCGCGGTGGTGAGTGTTTCCTGATGCAGTGCAATTTGCATATCTGGTTTTCTCACAGCAATGGCCAGCTGCTCCTGATGGCGCATCATTACACCTTCAATAACTGCCTGGCCGCCAATTCTGGGAGTAGCAGACATCCTTTTATCCCCCCAAACTTTCAAGTAAAAAAGAGCAGCGTCCATACGCTGCTGTTTGGCACATTACGAATTTCAATTAGCCTGTTTACTATTCTATTCCATACTTACGCTTAAAGCGCTCCACCCGTCCACCGGTATCAACAAATTTTTGCTTACCTGTAAAGAAAGGATGACAATTGGAACAGATATCCACTTTAAGGTCTTTTTTAGTTGAACCAGTTTCAAATGAATTACCGCAAGCACAAGTTATGGTTGTTTTTTGATATTGGGGATGAATTTTAGCTTTCACTGTGGGTCACCTCTTTCCACCATAAAAATACCACGTCTATAATCTTAACATAAGGTGACCGCCAGTGCAAGATTTTTGCAGAAAAGTTTACTTTTTTTTAGCGAGACGGCAAATAGTGAAGAGGATTCTGGTGTTTGCCATTCCCTATTATCTCCAGATGAAGATGGGGGCCAGTGGCATTCCCTGTCTCGCCAATGGCTGCAATTTGCTGGCCACGCTGCACATTTTGCCCTTCCTTTACATAAAGCTTGGAACAATGTCCGTAAACGGAGACCCAGCCATTTTGATGATCTATTCTTACCATATAGCCGTAACTTGGGCGCCAGCCGGCATCCGTTACTACTCCACCGGCAATAGCCATAATGGGTGTACCCGTATTGGCGGCAATATCCAAGCCATAGTGGAATCTGCCCCAACGGGGCCCGAAACCTGAAGAAATATAGCCTTGGCAAGGCCAAATGAAACCAACATTATTTACTGCACGTTTAGGAGCGCGGGACGCAATTACCCGCTGCGAGGTATTTACTGCCGGCATTACTGCACCCGGAATGGTTAGCTCTATGCCAGGCTCCAGCTTTTTGGGATCTTCAATGTTATTTGCCGCTAAGATCTCCTCCACATCGGCTTGGTAGCGTTTGGCTAATTGCCAAACAGTTTCGCCACGCTGCAGTCTGTGAATAACGGGTGCAACATAATCAGCGGCAGCTTCCTCATCGCTGACCAGCGTCAGGATTTGGCCGGTATAAATAAAGTTAGGATTCTGCATGTTATTTACCTGCATTAAAAGCTGGACACTTGTACCATACTTTTTAGCAATGGCGGTA
>JAAZJT010000089.1 GCA_012800215.1 Bacillota bacterium
GAAGGTATGCCTGTTGCTGAGATACAACGTCTTTGCGATGTCCATACAGCTGTTTTTCAGGAATCGCTGGATCGGCAAGAACCGGTAGTTACTGAGCCAGGTCATCCCCTACATACTTTGCAAGATTTTCTTTTGGCGTTTTTGCTGTGATGCTTTGAATAATTTTCTCAATTTCACTGATAATGGCGGAGAGTGCCTTGTTTTCTTCTCGCAAAGTATGTAGGGGATGACCTGGCTCAGTAACTACCGGTTCTTGCCGATCCAGCGATTCCTGAAAAACAGCTGTATGGACATCGCAAAGACGTTGTATCTCAGCAACAGGCATACCTTCTTCGATTAGCTTTTGTTCCAGGGCGGAAATTTCCGTTGCCCCCACATGCTCAAGCAATTCTTTAAAACGGCCTTTAACTTCTGCAACAGTATGCCCGGCATGTAAATCGTGGATCATTTCTTTCAGCATTTTTTGCCTGTATTCACGATTGTTAATTAGCTCACTCACCTAAATACCTCCTTACTTTTACTAGTATTACCTGCATCTACATATTAAAAAGAGGATTGTTAAGGCAATTGAGGCTTAATTTTCCTTAGGTTCTTTTGCAGCCTTTCTTTTGGCAATAACTGTTATGCAGAAAACTGCGGCAGCAAAGCGGAATAGTTTTTCGAGCAACAGCATAGGCATATTTTTAAATTTTATAATTGACAGAGAAGGAAGATTGAGCTTATAATTGAATAATCACAAGTTAAAATTAGGGGGTTTTAACTTGTGAGTGTACCAAACGGTACATATTTGCAATGAAGAAAAATTGGAGGGGAAAAAATGAAGAAAAAGCTTAGTGTACTTTTGATCGCAGTCCTTGCGTTTTCGTTAACCCTTGCAGGCTGCGGCGGTGGTGGCGGCGGAAGCCAAGAGGATGAAAATGTAATTAAAATTGGTGCAGTAATGCCTACTACAGGGGCAGTTGCCACCTTTGGTCAATCATCTCTCGATGCTGTTAAGTTAGCATTTGATCAAATCAATGAGGCTGGCGGTGTTTTAGGTGGCAAAAAACTTGAGGTTATTAATGAGGATAACCAAAGTAAAGGGGAAGAAACGGGAGCTGCTTTCCGTAAACTGATTGAGCAGGAGAAGGTGGTGGCAATTCTTGGCTCTACTACTAGTGGAGATTCTCTGATTGGCGCACCTATTGCCCAGGAGGCAAAAATTCCCATGCTTACCCCCACTTCAACAGCGCCGGCAGTAACGGAATTTGGTGATTATGTTTTCCGTGCCTGTTTCCTTGATAATTATCAAGCGGAAGCTATGGCAATATTTGCTATCGAGGAGTTGGGAGCAAAAACTGCCGCAGTTATCGTACAGTCCGATAACGACTACTCTGTGGGCTTAGGTAAATTTTTTGTTGCTAAATTTAAAGAATTAGGCGGACAAATTGTAGCAGAAGAAGGTTATTTACAAGAAGAAATTGATTATAGTGCTATTTTAACAAATGTTAAGTCTGCTAACCCGGACGTTGTGTATCTACCTTCTTATTATGACACCGTAGGACCACTTTTAAGGCAGGCAAAGGATGCCGGTCTGGATGCTACCTTCCTAGGTTGCGATGGCTGGGATTCTTCAGAATTTTTCTCTTTGGCTCAGGGTGCAGAAGAGGGCGGTTATTTTTCCAACCACTATTCACCTGCCGCTGATTCGGAATTAGTACAAAATTTCCTCAGTGCTTATGAGTCCAGATATGGCAAAACACCTGATGCTTTAGCGGCTTTATCTTATGATGCTGCTTATATCATGGCACAGGCTATAGATGAAGCAGGTTCAACTGATCCAGCTGCAATCCGCGATGCACTGGCTAATATTGAATTTACCGGTGTTAGTGGCACCATTACTTTTGATGAGAACCGCAACCCGATTAAACCAATTTGGGTTAATATGGTAAAAGATGGTAAGTATGAAGTTGCTAAAATAATCGAACCATAGATATTTATGTGTTGCCTAATTAATGACTTGTTAAAAGAGGGGTTTTCCTCACCCCTCTTTTAACCTATCTAGGGGGGAGAAACGGTGACGCTCGGGCAACAAATATTACAACAGCTTATCAATGGAATTTCTTTAGGCAGTGTTTATGCTCTTATCGCTCTTGGTTACACGATGGTTTATGGCATTATTAGATTAATAAATTTTGCCCATGGAGAAGTGTTTATGATTGGAGCTTTTGTAGGTTATTTTATCATCACTTTATTTAAGCTTCCTTTTATTCTTGCACTAATTTTTGCCATGATCTTCTGTGCATTATTGGGGATTTTTATGGAACGGCTGGCTTACAAACCATTACGGGATGCTCCTCGCATTGCAGCGCTGATGACGGCTGTAGGCCTTTCAATTTTCTTTCAAAATCTGATGGTTTACCTTAAATGGATTGGTGCTTCTCCCAAAGCTTTTCCCAGAGTGATAGAGATTACCAGATTTGAAGTTATTGAAAATGTATATCTTACTTCTGATAAAATTTTGACTTTAGGCGTAGCTTTGGTGCTGATGTTGGCATTACAATATGTAGTGCATAAAACCAAAATGGGTAAGGCAATGAGGGCTGTATCCCAGGATAAGGATGCAGCTCAACTGATGGGCATTAATGTAGACAGTACCATCTCTTTTACTTTTGCTTTAGGTTCGGCATTAGCAGCAGCAGGAGGCATTTTATATGCTGTGTCCTATGGTAAGATTATTTATAATATGGGAACCATGCCTGGCTTAAAAGCCTTTGTTTCTGCTGTGCTGGGGGGAATAGGCAGTATCCCTGGTGCAGTAGCGGGTGGAATGCTCCTGGGTATTACTGAAAATGCTGTCAGTGCCGCAGGTATGTCTATGTTGCGCGATGCAGTAGCCTTCGCTATTTTAATTCTAATTTTACTAATTAAGCCGACTGGTATTTTTGGCAAAAACACCAGGGAGAAGGTGTAGGCTATGAAGTTTCGTTCACTAATAAAAATGGGCGTAGTCTTTGCTGTTGGTTTTGTTTTGCATCTATTAATTAAAGTTGGTTTTATCAATGGCTATTATGATCACATTTTGACAAAAATTTGCATGTTTATTATCGCTGCCGTGAGTTTAAATTTAATTAATGGTATTTGCGGCCAATTTTCTATAGGGCACGCAGGATTTATGGCTGTAGGGGCATATACTGCTGCTATTTTCACTAAAAACCCGGACTTATTTATTCCCGCAGCTATTGCCGGTATGCCGCGCTTTTTTATTGCTTTAGCTATTGGAGGCTCAGTGGCAGCTTTTGTCGGTTTCCTGGTCGGTCTGCCTACCCTGCGTTTGCGTGGTGACTATTTGGCTATAACAACATTAGGCTTTGGTGAAATTATTCGTGTTTTGTTACTAAACTGGAAGTTTGTTGGAGGGGCAAGTGGCTATTTTGGTATTAAACCTTATGCCAATTTTCTTTCCGTTTATATATTGGCAGTAATTACTGTTGTCGTTTTAAGTAATTTTATTGCTTCGTCCTATGGCAGAGCTTGTATTGCAATTCGTGAGGATGAAGTGGCGGCAGAAACCATGGGCATTAATACTACAAAATATAAAATAATTGCCTTTGTGCTGGCTGCCTTTTTTGCCGGTATTGCCGGTGGAATTTATGCCCATTTAATGCAGGCAATTATGCCGCGTGACTTTTCTTTCCTTGTCTCTATTGACATTCTCCTGATGGTAGTTTTAGGTGGGTTGGGCAGTACCAGTGGCTCCATCGTGGCAGCTATTTTCTTAACTATAGTTACTGAATCATTGCGCAGATTTCAGTCATTACGGGTTATTATTTATTCCCTAGTATTAATTTTTATTATGATTTTCCGGCCGCAGGGCCTTTTAGGGAATCAGGAATTTTCAACACCTATGCTAAAAGAAAAAATCAGGCTGCTTTTCAACAGAACAAAATCAGGGAAAGGTCATACCTCCACTGAGGGCACGGAATAGGAGGAAGGAAAATGCCAGTTTTGGAAACTACAGATTTGACAATTCGTTTTGGTGGGTTAACTGCTGTTTTAGACTTAAACATTTATTTAGAGGCAGGAGAGCTGGTAGGCTTAATAGGTCCCAACGGTGCCGGGAAAACGACAGTTTTTAATATGCTGACAGGCGTTTACAAGCCGTCAGCCGGTACAATAAATTTTTGTGGTGAAACCCTTTGTTCTGCACAGCATGCAATGCTGCCCAGTCTCATCTCCATGAAAGGCATTGCCCGTACCTTTCAAAATATACGCCTATTTAAGGAGCTTTCAGTGCTTGACAATGTAAAAATTGCTTTTCATCAACATGTAAAGTATAGCTTGGCAACTTCCTTTTTCCATACAGGTAGATACGCAGCCGAGGAAAAAGAAATTGAAAAAAAAGCAATAGAATTGCTGCAGCTTTTTGATCTGGATAATAAGCAAAATGAACAGGCTAAAAATTTGCCTTATGGCGAGCAGAGACGTTTAGAAATAGCGCGTGCTTTAGCTACAAATCCGAAATTATTGTTATTGGATGAGCCGGCGGCGAGCATGAATCCGCAGGAAACACAAAATCTAATGGAATTAATTAGATTTATCCGGGAGAAATTTGACTTAACTATTTTGTTAATTGAACATGATATGTCGCTGGTTATGGGTGTCTGTGAACGTATTTATGTACTGGATTACGGGAAAGTGATTGCACAGGGTACACCTGCAGAAATTCGTGCAAATCCCAAGGTAATAGAAGCCTACCTCGGGGGTGAAAATATTGCTTAAAATTGATAATTTGCATGTCTATTACGGTGCAATTCATGCTATTAAGGGCGTAACTCTAGAAGTGCAAGAAGGGAGTATTGTTACCCTTATTGGTGCCAATGGTGCAGGTAAGACTACCATCTTAAGAACAGTATCCGGTCTGGAACGGTCTAAAATGGGGAAAATTGAATTTATGGGCAAGGACATTAGTAATCTACCTGCTCCGGACATTGTAAAGTTGGGAATATCCCATGTTCCTGAGGGAAGAAGGGTCTTTTTAGGGATGTCTGTGCTGGAAAACTTAGAATTGGGTGCTTTCCTTTCCAGAGATAAGAAAAGTATAAAAGAAAGTTTAGAAAATGTTTTTTCTCATTTCCCCAGGCTTTATGAGCGCCGCCAGCAGATTGCAGGCACACTTTCAGGCGGTGAACAACAAATGTTAGCTATGGGGAGAGCGTTAATGTCTAAGCCCAAATTAATGATATTGGATGAGCCATCCATGGGGTTGGCGCCAATCTTGGTGCGGCAGATCTTTGCCATTATTGAAGAAATTCATAAACAGGGTACAACAATCTTGCTGATTGAACAAAATGCCAACATGGCTCTTTCCCTTGCTGATTATGGTTATGTTTTAGAAACAGGTAAAATTGTGATGCATGGCCGGGCTAGTGAGCTTTTACAGAGTGAGGATGTGAAGAGGGCCTATCTTGGTGGTGCATAAAATTGGATAAGATGAAAGAGGTTGGTTTACAGCCTCTTTTTTACGGTTTTTTGTTATTAACTTTAATGTAAGAATTTTTGCTGCTATTTTTGCTATTATGGATTTGCAAACTACAAATGGTGGTAAAATAAAAAGAGATATTTGCCTGTAGAAAGTAAGGCAACCAGATATTTTAGGTATTTGTTCTATAAATGGTAAACCTGCATTAAGCATGAAAAGGAGGTCAAAAGATGAGTGAAAGTGTTTTGGAAGTTGGAGATGGAAATTTTGCCGCTGAGGTTTTACAGGCAGACAAGCCTGTAGTAGTAGATTTTTGGGCTGCCTGGTGCGGTCCCTGCCGCATGATGGCACCGGTTTTTGCAGAATTAGCTGAAGAAATGGTTGATCAGGTAAAGTTTGTCAAGCTAAATGTAGACGAAAACAGAAAAACGGCTGAAAAATACAATATTATGAGTATTCCTACGCTGATTTTGTTTAAAGATGGTGCACCTGCTGCAACACAGATTGGTTTTATTGCCAAAGAACAGCTGCGGCAAAAAATAGAGGATACATTTGCTTTATAGTAAAAGACTGCTGATTACGTCAGCAGTCTTTTAAGTTTAATTGCATATTGTTTGCTTTTAGTTTCACACTAATACAAAGGAGGTCAGGCGATGAGAACAATTTGGAAAGGTGCCATTAGCTTCGGCTTAGTAAGTATCCCTATTAAACTTTTCCCGGCAACTGAACAAAAAGATGTTAAATTTCGCTATTTACATAAAACTTGTCAAGCGCCGTTAAAATATCAGCGTGTATGCACTGCCTGTGGGCAAGAAGTAAAGCAGGATGACATTGTACGCGGCTATGAATATGAAAAAAATCGTTTTGTTATTATTAACGAAGAAGATTTGGAAAAAATTCCTGATGAAAGAACGAGAACGATTGATATTATTGATTTTGTAGCTTTAGAGGAAATTGACCCTATTTATTTTGAAAAGACATATTATCTTGCACCTGGCGAGGCCGGTGAAAAAGCTTACGCTCTTTTGCATAAGGCTATGAATGATACAGGCAAAATCGCCATCGCCAAAGTTGTAATTCGTAATAAAGAATCTCTGGCGGTTATTCGAGGGTATAAAAATTTACTGGTTATGGAAACCATCTTTTATCCTGATGAAATTCGTAATCCTGAATACCTGCCAGGCTTTGAGCGCGAAATAAATCTGCGGGATAACGAGCTGAAAATGGCGCGGGAGTTAATTGAGAATCTTTCTACTAGCTTTAAGGCGGAAAAATATGAAGATGAATACCGAAAACAGCTATTAGAGTTGATTCATGCCAAAATTGAAGGGGAACAGATAGCTATTCCACAAGTTGCGGAAAAAGGAAAAGTAGTTGATTTAATGGAGGCGCTTAAGGCTTCTGTTGAAATAGCTAAGAAAACTACTTCAGAAGAGAAGAAAACAAAAAAACGTAAAAAGGCTGCCGGTGAATAGGATGCTTTTTACTTTCTTAGAGCCCATGCAGCCATTGAACACGGCAACCGTACCAAAATCTACACAATATATTTATCAAGTAAAGTGGGATGGGGTGCGGATATTGGCACATATTGGCGGTCAGCGTGTTTGGCTGCATAACCGTCAGCTAAAAGAGCGTACTTTACATTATCCGGAGCTAAAAAAATTAGCTGTACAGGTATCGGGTGATGCTATCTTAGATGGCGAAGTGGTCACCCTTCACCGTGGTAAGCCTAATTTTCCTCTACTTTTGAAGCGCGATTTAGTTAATCCACATGCTCCGGCTGCTCCCTATAAAATTAAAAGATTAATGAAAGAAATACCGATTTTTTATTTAGTATTTGATTTGCTTTATTATAATGGGCTTGACTTGCGTTTTAAACCATTGTGGGAGCGACAGGCTCTTTTGGCCGAGGTTTTAACTACGGATGACAGTATTAATTGCGTTGAAAGTTTTTCCGAGGGGGATAGTCTTTTTAAAGCTGTAACTGAACAGAAAATGGAAGGTATAGTGGCTAAGGTTAAAGATAGTTATTATATTTCTGGGAAAAAACATCACTTATGGTGGAAAATAAAATGCCGCCAGCAGCAACTGGTAGCTATAGGCGGTTATACGGAAAAAAACGGTCGAATTAATGCTCTTTTGGCAGGTGTTTACTACGAAAACCAGTTTATTTATGTCGGTCGTGTGGCTGCAGGGTGTTTTTGGTACAATAAAAACCAAGCAGAGCGGAACTTAAAAATCCCTGCATAAAATGGAAAAACCATTGCCAGCACCCTTCAAATAAACTACCCTTTTAGTGTCCAAAGCTAAAGGGGGAATAGA
>JAAZJT010000090.1 GCA_012800215.1 Bacillota bacterium
ATCACGAATTCCATCGATACTATTAGTCATGGCACCGCAGCCTAACGTGGTTGCAAGTCCTACAACCGTTGAGGAGTGTCAGAGGCGGGCGCAATGATCAATATTATTGGTGCCAAAGACTGTTCTGACCAGCTTTTGGAAGAGAAAGTTCTCTTCATTGGTAATTTTAGCTGAACTTAAGCCGGCAAAAACTGCACTGCCATATTTGTTTTTTATCTCTTTAAATTTTTTGCTAATTAGTTCATAAGCTTCTTCCCAGGTTGCCTCCACAAGTTTGCCGTCTTTTTTTATGAGTGGTGTTGTAAGGCGGGAGGAATGGTTAATATATTTGTGGCCAAATTTACCCTTCACGCACAGCAGACCATTATTGGGCGGCACTTTAACCGGTTTAACGTCAACGACTTTTTCCTGCTCCACTATTAATTCCAATTGACAGCCGACCCCGCAGTAGGAACAGGTAGTTTTCACAGCGCGTGGTTCTTTAACTTCCTGAACTTTATCCTGTTCAGCTAGTTCTTGTGCATATTCCTCCTCAAATCTTCTGGGAATGATGGCACGTACCGGACAAATATCAATACAGTTACCACAGGACTCACATTCAACTGTAATAATACGCTGTACATGACCTTCTTCACTCATTTCCAGGGCACCAACACCCTGTAATTCATTACAAACCCGCACACATAGATTGCAGGCAATACATTTATTAGGGTTGATAATATAAAATGGATTTCTTTCATCAAGGGGATATTCTTTGCATTTTGCTGTTTCTGTGGGCTGGGTAACTTCATACTCCTGGCAATATATTTGTAGTTTACACTGCGTTGTTGTGGAACAATGTTCGCAATCGAGGGGGTGTGCTGAAAGCAGGGAAGATAATACTTTTTTTCTTGCTTCTTTTACCCGCTCTGTTTGAGTCTGGATTCTCATGCCATCGCTCACGATTTGCGTGCAGGCATTGACCAATTCTTTTTCACCCTCAACTTCTACCACACTCAACTCACAGCTAGCTACCGGTTCTAGCCTGTCGTCATACATTAAAGCGGGAAGAATAATCCCAGCTTGCCGACAGGCCTCGAAAATAGTTAAGTTGTCTTTAACCTCATAATCTTGATTATCAATAGTTATTTTGGCCATCTGCTAACCTCCTTGCAGCAATATATGACAAGGAGGGCCGCTTAGACCCCCCGGAATATTCAAATATGGTTGTTATTCACTCATTTTTCTAATGCCGGCAGCATTGAGAATATCTGTGACATCGCGCCACTTATTTAGGGCATAGATGTGTAGACCATCGATGCCGGCGTTAATGTATTTATGAATTTGTTTGACTGTATATTCTTTACCTGCCTTTTTAAAATCATCAGGGTTATCACCATATCTGCCGATAATTTCAGCTAAATCCCGTGGTATGGCACTACCATTCATCACAGCCATCCTGATCGTGGGCTCTTTCAGCAGTACAGGCATCACACCCACATCAATGGGTAAAAAAATACCGGCTTTGCGGATTGCATCTACCCACCATTCATAATGCTCCACATCATGGCAGAGCTGTGTCATGATGAAGTCGGCGCCTGCATCCTGCTTCATACGTAAGTGAGCAATATCGGCGTCGAAAGATTCTGCTTCAAAATGTTTCTCCGGGTTTCCGGCTACAGCGATGGTGAACTGTGGAAAGTTAGTTTTAATGAATTCCACCAGTTCGTTGGCATAATTAAAATCACCTCGCGTGCCTTCCCACCCCTTCGGGAAGTCCCCGCGCAGCGCCAGGATATGGTCAACGCCAATATCTAAATATCCCTGAAGTTCCTTTTTAATTTTTTCCTTGGTATTACCAATACAAGTATAATGGGTAACCGGAATTGTCTTTCCCCGTTCTTTCATCGCTTTAACAATTTCTACATTGCGGCCGGCATTAGAGCCCCCTGCCCCGTATGTACAGCTGATAAAATCTGGGTTAAACTTATATAGATGTTCTAATGTGTCTAAAAGCGGCTCCAGCGGCTGATCATCTTTGGGCGGAAAAACCTCAAAAGAAAAAGACATTCTTTGTTCCATAATTTCTAAGACGTTCATTTTAATACCCCCAATAAAATAATTTGCTTATATTTTCCCTCTTAAAAGCACTATTATTACTAAAAGGGGCAATACTTAAAAAAGCAACTCGCCAAAGAAAAATTGGTTTATAATATAAAAAAGAGATTTAAAATGAGGGGAGGCAAAATTATGCAGTGGGATAAGTTTGGCAGCAAGTATTTGCTACGTCTGGATAAAGAGGAAGAGATAGTACAAGAAATTATGAAATTTTGCTCAAAGAGGAAGATCAGGTCAGGGTGGGTTTGCGGGATTGGTGCGGTAAGCAAAGCATCAATAGGTTTATTTAATGCAGAAACAAAGGAATACCGTTCCCTAAATTTGGCGGGAGATTACGAAATAACAGGTTTAACGGGTAATATATCTATGAAAGATAAAGAAATTTACCTGCATGTACATATTACTTTATCTGACCTTGATCATACTTATGGAGGCCACTTAAATGAAGCCGTGGTGAGCGCTACTGCAGAAATAATGGTTGAGCCATTTGACGGTATGGTGGAACGGGAATTTAACGAGGAAATCGGCTTAAATCTGCTTAAATTAATTTAGAACAAAAAACCCTTCGACGCGTAGCCGAAGGGTTTTTCTTCTAAACAATATTTAGTTTTGTGCCAATGCTGCTTTCTCTCCGGAAGATGGAGGAGGGGTAGTGGTGATTTTGGGTTTAACAACAGTCTTCCAGGCGTGCATGGCCAGAGAAACAGCAATTACCCCGTAAGCGACAAAGACTCTGAAATACTCCCCTAACTGGGCATTGTTAAAGAGCTCTTTACCGGCCTGCGGCGCCACAATGAATAAAGTATGGAAGAGAATAACGCCAATAATTGCTTGTTTATTGTTAGCCTTTTGCACGGAAGCTCCGCCTACAAGCAGTGCAGCAATGGCAAATTGCCCTACTTGTGTGTGGGCTCCATAAGTGGAAAAGGTTCCAATATTCTGCAGGTATATCAGCTGTCCCCAGCAGGCAAGAACAGTTGAAATGATCATAGCAATGATTCTCAAGCGATCTACATCAAGTCCAGCGGCATTGGCCACAGTCTGACTTTGTCCAACTGTCCGCATATTTTGACCTAAGCGTGTACGGAGGATAAGGGAATTAAAAATACAAAGTGCAACAATACACAGGTAGGTAGTGACAGGAATTCGTACAAATAATAGTATTTGCTCTACAGGTTTTAAATAGGTGGCAAAATACAGTATTATAGCTAGAGCTATAAAGCTAAGCGGACGAGCAATTTTATAATCTGGCACTTTTTTAATCAGCTTCTTATTAATGAAATCCCACACTTGATAGGCAATTAACACAATAATTGCGATTGTAACGGCATCTAGTAGCAGTAAACGGTCAGTGGAAAGAAAGTCTGTTAGTGGTGGAATAAAACTAATAAGCGCAAAGCCTAGCACTGCTGCAGCTGCCAGCATGATAATGTTTAGCAAGGAACCGTTTTTCTTGAGAAAATATAATACCAGCTTTACCAAAGCGGCAGTAAGCATAATGGTAAAAGCAATTTTAAGGATGGCAATCATAGGAACCGTATCTAAAGAATATTTAAGATTACCGGCAAGGTCAATGGTGTTTTTAACGCCTACCCCAGTAGAAATAATTAAGCGGGGATTATCCACCGGTATGATGCCTCCAATAATGTAGAGGAAGAAAAGTTGATACAGTCCGTCAGCGAAATAGCCTAAAACTAGGCCGGCAATCATTTCTGCCCCTTTCATCTTGTTAAATAGGCGACCTACTAACCAGCCAAATAAAATGGCTAATGGTGTGGACATCAGTACACAGAGCAAGAAGCCGGTAATTCCGGTAAAGCCCCAGTAGACTACCCAGAATACAGCGATTTGTGCAGCAATGGCTCCGATGACAATGCCGAAATTAAGCCCCATCCCAGCCAATACGGGAATAAGCAGTGATAAAACTGTAAAGCCGTTACGTCCAAAACGGGTAAAAAGTTCTCCCGCCACAAAAGTCAGTGGGTTCTTTGAAGCATAGATAGCAGTAATACATAATAACACAAAAAGAATTACCACTTTGTTATCGAGAATTGCCTTAATGGTTCTATCTTTAAAGTTGCTCACCTTATTTATCTCCTTTCGTCTTAGATAGGGCGTAGAGAATAATACCATTGGAGATAATGAGCCGAATGACGTCTGGTAGGTTGCTTTCCGGTAATACTTGATTGATAACCGGTAGTGCAACAGCTAAAATGCCCTGGAAGAGAAAAGTGCCAACTATTACGTGTGAAATTGTAGCTTTTTTCGTAGTGGCACCACCAATTAAGACGGCAGCCACACAGTGAAAGCCCATCCACAAAGGCGCATTATAAAGCTGCAAAAAACCATAACTTTGTGCATAGGTGATGATACCAATGGCACCCAGAGCTGTGGAAAGCGCTGTACCAACAATGCGCATCTTATTAACATTAATACCTGATGAACGAGTAAAGGTAGGATTAGACCCCGCAGCACTTAGTGCTATACCAGTTTTACTTCTCATAAAAAGCCAGACAATTATGCAAACCAGGAAAAAGAACAAGAGCAGCCCAGTTGGTACGAAAAGGCCTTTGCCCTCCTGCCCGATAGTAAAAGACCAAGTGTTGTTTAATAACCCGCCAAAAGTGTTTGCTAAGCTGATAGTGTTTCTCATGCCAACCTTACCTATGGGCCAGATAAGGTCGCCATTAGTAAAGGGCAGTGACAGCCACATAATATTCATAAAAGCAATAACGGAAAATCCTACATACGTAGAGACTGTCATTTCTGAGCCTTTAACATTATTCAGCAGTAATCCGTAAAGAATGCCAAGAATAGTGGCAATGGAAGTACCTACTAACATTGCTACCATGATGGCAAGCTTGGGGTTTGCAATTTCCAGCTCAATACTGATGGCTGCACCTAACAAGCCGCTCACTATACCTAGCGAAATACCAAAATTAGGTCCTATACCACTTTGGATGGCCGGTACCATTGCTAGAACTAGAATGCCGTACATGGCCCACCTGCGGAAAGTATCTCCTAGTAAACTGGCAATGTTTAATCCCATGGGCGCAGCTGACAGCAGCACAAAGAGAAAAAAACTGGCTATGATTAAGCGAGGCAAACCAATGTTATCGTAGGCTTTTTTTATATATTCATGCATTTCGTATACCTCTTTCTTTGTACCTGACAAAAGTCTGATTTGGTTCGAAATTGAGTATGCTTATCCTGCGGCCATCGCCAAGCCAAACTCAGCATCTGGTGCATCGGGCTTGATAATAGCAGCAATTTTACCGCCGGAAACAATGGCGATGCGGTCACATAGAGAACGCAACTCAACTAGTTCAGAGCTCACAATAATAATGGTCATTCCTTGTTCGCGATTTAATTTGGCAAGGTATTCTAAGACAAGTTTTTTTGCACCAATGTCAATACCTCTGGTAGGTTCTGAAACCATTAGTATTTTGGGATTCATGGTCAGTGCTCTGGCTAAGCAAACTTTTTGCTGATTACCGCCTGAGAGGCTGCCTACTTTTTGAGCAGGACCAGTACAGCGGATATCTAGTAAATCAATCATTTTTAACGCATGTTGGCGTACTTGTTTTTGATTAATTAATTTAATGGGGCCCAAACAATGCAAAAATTCATCTTTAATCTGCATGGCAGAAAAGATGATATTGCGTTCGATTGAATCATCAAGCAGGAGGCCGACACCCCGCCTGTCTTCTGAAACAAAAGCGATCCCGTTGGCGAGGGCATTACCTAACTTGGAAAGATCCAGTTCTTTACCAAAAACCTCAACACTTCCCTCGGTTTTATATAAACCCATAATGCCGTTAGGAATACCTATTTTACCTTGTCCGGCAAGGCCGCCAATTCCAAAGATTTCACCTTTGCGTATATCCAAGTTGATACCGCGTACCGTTTCCCCCGGCATCTCGACATGAAAGTTTTTTAGCGATAAGGCAATATCATTATCTGCAAGAGTACGGGTATCTTCGGTAAGATCTACCAGCTTTTCTACTTTACGCCCAATCATTAATTCTGCAATTTCTACTACACTGGTATCTTTTATGTCTTTCCGGGTGACCACTTCACCGTCACGCAGTATAGTTATACTATCGGCATAATTCATAACTTCTGACAAGCGATGGGTAATAAAAATAATAGCTATACCCTTAGCTGCAATTACCTTCATAATCTCTAAGAGACGTTCTGCTTCACTTTCAGTGAGTACGGCTGTTGGTTCGTCAAAGACCAATAGTTTAATGCCGGTTTTATCAATCTCCCTGGCTATTTCAATAAACTGCATATAGCCTACAGGCAGTCCTGCTACCTTAATATATTCCTCTATGTCAAGGCCGATATCTGAAAGCGCTTTACGTGCGTCCCGCGCCATTTGTTCCAATTCTAAAGTTTCCAGTCCTTTGCCAAATAAATGACTTAACAGAGATGGTTTGCTGATCTCTCTGCCAATTTTAATATTTTCCGTTACAGTAAAACCTGGAATTAGCATAAATTCCTGGTGTACCATGCCAATGCCGAAATCAATAGCTTTATGCGGCG
>JAAZJT010000091.1 GCA_012800215.1 Bacillota bacterium
AAGTATTGATGCCGGCATACGTATTGGTGGACAATATAGCCGTGCCATGCCGCAAAAGGCTTTTAATATTTTTGCCCGCAATCAATATGGCTACAATGTAATGGAGTATCCCTTCTTCCCAGACAAAGATCTAACAACCTTCAAAGCAATTACTTTACGTCAATCCGGCCAGGATGGTTCCATGAGCAGAATTCGCGACTGCCTAATGACCAGCCTGCTAAACGAAACTACTTTAGACTATCAGGCTTACCGGCCGGCAGTTGTTTATTTAAATGGCGAATATTGGGGTCATTACAATATCCGGGAAAGAATTAATGAATATTTTCTAGCTTATAATCACGGCATTAACCCACACCAAATCGATTTATTACAGGGCAACACCACAGTGCGGGCAGGCGATGCAAAGCATTATGTTGCCATGCGTGAATTTATCGCCACAAATGATATGAGTAAAACAGAAAATTACGCTTATATTCAAACGCAAATGGACATCCAAAACTTTATGGATTATTGGATTGCCCAAATTTACTTTGCCAACACCGACAGCGCCAATATTCGCTTTTGGCGGGAAAGAAGCGAACATGGCAAGTGGCGTTGGATTGTCTATGATACAGATTGGGGTTTTTTTAATGTTGACCATAACACCCTAGCTTACGTTACTAATCCGGCCGGTACAGGGGTAGGACGTCATCTCTCTACCGTTCTGCTGGTAAATTTATTAAAAAATCAGGAATTTAAGGCTGAGTTTATCAATAGGCTCGCCTACCATTTAAATAATACTTTCGCAAAGGATCGTGTCATTAACCGTATTAATGAGCTGGCAGCCGCCATTGAAAGTGAAATGCCTGATCACCTTAAGCGCTGGGGCGGCTCCATGAGCGCATGGCATTCTCAAGTACAAAAACTGCGGGACTTTGCAGAAAAAAGGCCGGCTATAGTTGTTAAGCATATCCAACAGAAATTTAATTTAACTAATGCACAAATGCAAATTTTTAACGATTGGTAAGCCTTAAGGCCAAAGAAAGGAGCAAATACTTATGTGGCGTGAGTTTATAGAACTGTTACTAATATCAGGAGATACTGCACTAAACCTCTTTGTCTCACTTACTCTATCTGTACTGATCAGTCTAGGCATTGCTTTACTTTACCGCAACACGCACCGCGGCTTAAATTATGAACACTCATTTTTAAATACTTTAGTACTTTTGGCTCCCATTGTTACTTTGGTTATGTTATACATTCGCGGTGATCTTGTCTTATCACTGGGCCTGGTAGGGTCCCTCTCTATTATACGTTTTCGCACACCAATTAAAGATACGCGTGACATGATTTACATCTTCTGGGCCATCGCTGTGGGGTTAGGCTGTGGCACCAACAACTGGACCTTGGTTATTATTTCCTCACTTTTTTTGGCCATTGTAGTCTCTTTGCTCTATATCTACGAATATGTCAGACCGCGCCACGCCGACTTTGTACTGGTTATTTCAGGCGATTCTTATTTCTTACCAACGGAAGCAGCTAATATCATTAAGAAATACACTCTCATGGCCCGAGTTCGTTCCCATGAGATTCAAGAAAATAACTGGGAAGTAATTTTTGAACTGCGTTTCTCACACACTCAGGAAAAAGAATCAGCTGAATTAATAAAAGAAATAAAAGCGCTGGACGGGGTAGTGAAAGTATCTTTACTAGCGCCACAATTAGCCTTACCCATTTAAGAGGTGAAAACATGCTGCAGCTTCCAAAAAAAGAAGTATGGAAAACTTGGCGCTTTGAATTAAAATACCGACTGACACCTGGGCAATACCACCAAATTCGGCACGCCCTTGTTCCCTTTATGAAACCAGATGCTTATACCGCCGGTAAAGGCTCTTACTTGGTGCGCAGCCTCTACTTTGACACATATGATTACCAGGCTTACCATGAAAAAATTAATGGCGATTATGGACGCATTAAAATCCGTGCCCGTGCCTATACTGATTCCCCGGACGGCAATCCGCCTATACGCGTTGAACTAAAAACGCGCTGGGGCTCAGCCATGGAAAAATACAGCAGTTTTGTCCCTTTATCTGCCTTCAATGAATTCCTAACTACACATCACTGGCCGCATAATTATGGTGAAAACCAAGCACTGGCTGAATTTGCCCGGCTTTTTCACCTCCGCATGCTGCGCCCTCAGCTTTTAGTTCAGTATCAGCGTGAAGGTTTAACAGCCCGAGATGGTGCAAGTCTCCGCATTACTTTTGACCACCAGGTCTGCAGCGCCAGCGCAGACTCTCTTTTCCCAGAGCCACTAATTTTCAGAAAGCAAAAGCCGCATGAAACAATCCTGGAAATTAAATGTCAAAATGATCATCCCCGCTGGCTGGCTAAATTAGTAAAACAGCACGGCCTAAAATTACAAGCTAACAGCAAGTATGCCCGTGGCATTGAAATCGCCCGCCCCGATGCCGTTACCCCTATGTGGAGTTAGCATCTTATTAGCATTTGCGACGTGTATCAATCCTTAAAGACACCAGAGCGAAGGCAAAAGAATCTTTTCGGAAAATATGTAACCTTAACGGATTAAAAAATAAAGGGTTTTCGACATCAGCCGAAAAACCTTTATTTTTTTAGTAAAGATGCTACTGGCTTGTATCACCAGTAGCATCGTTTTTGCTAGATATTAAGGTACTCGTTTAAATTTTTAGACCTAGTCGGTAGGCAGTGTGGAAAGCATCCATAATTTTCCCTGGTTTAACAGCGTCGCCGATTAGATATGTTTCCTTGCCATTTTCCAGAAGTGTATGATACAAGTCTTGTTCGGATTTAAAACCTAAAGCTAGTATCACAGTATCAGCCACTAATTTTGCTCTGCCGTCTTTACTTTCAACGATTACACCGTCATCTACTATTTCAAGTAAGCTAGTTGATGTTAAAATATCCATATCTGTTTTCGCGATACGCTCACTATAAGCAAGTAAATCTGTTACAGCAACATCGTTCATAATCTGCGGCAGCATTTCAACAAGGGTTACTTTGTGACCATTTTCTGCAAGGTGCAAGGCTGTTTCTGAGCCTACTAGCCCTCCGCCTACTACAACAACGTTTTTACCCGGCTTGGTATCTCCATTGAGGATCTCCAGAGCATCAGTGGCAATTTTCTTATCTCTCCCCGGAATGTTAGGAGTAGCGGGTTTACTACCTGTAGCACAGATAACTGCGTCAAAGTCTGCCAGGTCTGCTGCCGTTGCCATTTTATTAATTACCGGAATATCAAGTTTTTCAAGTGCGGTAATCTGATATTTTATTAAAGAGCGAATGTCAGCCTTGAATTCCGGTACCGCTGCTTCGTTTAACAAACCACCTTTAGTATCCCTAGCCTCAAAAACTGTGACATCATGACCACGAAGTTTGCAAACTCGTGCAGCTTCCATGCCAGCAGGGCCGGCTCCCACCACAGCAATCTTCTTTTTCTGGGCAGTTTGCGTTATTTTTAGTTCACCTTCACGGCTAATGACTGGGTTAATAGCACACGTGACTGCTTTATATTTGAAGAAGTTACGCTCCAAACAACCTTCATTACAGCGAATGCAGGGACGTATATCTTCAGAGCGGTCTTCACTGGCTTTCTTAGGCCATTCGGGATCTGCCCAAAGCGGTCTGCCTAAGCCGATAAAATCAGCTTTTTTGGAGGCAAGGATCTCTTCTGCATATTCCGGCAGCGTAATTGAGCCGGAAGCAATCACTGGTACATTGACTTCCTTTTTAATTGCTTCAGCCGCCCAGGTGTTGTGGCAAATGTCGACCGACATCGGTGAAACCTGGTGAATCATCGTATGGTGGTCACCACCAGAGATGTGGAAAGCATCAATTCCTTCGTTTTCAAGTGCTTTGCATAGTGCAATTGTCTCTTCAATTCCAAAGCCGTCCGGTTCATAGTCAGTGCCGCTTAAACGAATAGTCACGGGAAAATCTGGCCCTACTTTTTTTCTCACATCGCGATAAACTTCCAGATAGATGCGCATGCGGTTTTCCAGGCTGCCACCATACAAATCATTGCGGTGGTTGGTCGTCGGTGAAAAGAAGTTTGTCAGCAGATAACCATGAGCCCCATGAATTTCAACCAGCTCAAACCCAGCTGTTTTGGCGCGTAAGGCCGCATCACCAAAAGCATGTACTATATCTTGTATTTCCTCAATGGTCAGTACATGAGGCACTGCCTGTACTCCGTACTGATTCCATAAGTTAGGCCAGGGAATTGCTGAAGGGGCACAAATTGGTTGTGTTCCTAAAAATTTTTGTCTGCCACAGTGTTCAATTTGAATTGCGGGTATTGCACCCTGTTCTTTGATATTTTCTGCCAACCAAGCCAGACCTGGGATATGTTCGTTATTGGAGATACCTAAATGACAGTGTGCTGACTTTGCCCCAATATCATCAACATAGGCATACTCAACAATAATCATACCAGCACCACCTGCTGCCTGGTCACGGTAGTAACGAACAAGGCGTTCTGTTACCGAACCATCAATGTTGCTCATGCCAGAGGACTGGGGAGCCTTCATTACCCGGTTTTTCAGAGTTAAGTTACCAATCTTTCCTGGCGAAAATAGAGTTGGAAATTTTTTTGACATAACTTATTCCCCTTTCTTTTTTTTCACTTTAATTATATATGTCTTGATTTAGTCATAAGAATATCGTACGATACAGATATGTGAAATATTTAACAAAAGGTGGTTGACATGACACTTGCCAAAAATACCTTCACAAATAATTCACAAGCTACATCCATCAACTTTGTCCTAGAAAATAATCTTGCAGCCTATCGCACGTTAATTCTGGAGAATTGCCAGAATCCCGTTATCTACCCTGCAGGTACATGCCTTAGCAGAGCAGGCGAACCTATCAAAAGCATGTATTTCTTACTGAAAGGCATGGTAAAAGTATACACCATCAATAATAACGGCTATATCAGAATTCTTGGTTATCATAAAGAAAACACCATTTTTGCGATGGACGGTCTGCAGCAACAGAATGCCTGTGTAACAACAGAGGCTGTTACTGATATTAAAGTCATTCCAATATCTTTGGCGGAGATACAACATCTTTCGCTCAAAAACCGTGGCTTTTTTACTGACCTTTTGGTCTTCTACGGCGATGTGTTAAGACTGATGTGCCTCGATGCTGAATCGCAAAGTGTAGACAATGTCCTGACGAGACCGGCAAATTTTATCTGCGTATATATGCAATGTGATTACTATCAACATCTAGGCTATATCCCCCTATCGCAGGATAATCTGGCCTCTGCCATCAATGCCTCTCGCATCCAAGTGGCACGGGCCTGTGCAGAATTAAAAAAAGCAGGTTTGATTAGTGTGGGTCGGTGTAAATTGACCGTCAACGATGAAAAGGGAATTCGCGAAATAAGTAGCTTTTAACTGTAAAGTATTATTATTTATTAGTCAATGATCGGGTAGGAGGATCTATAAATATAAGCTATTACAGAAACCATTTAACTCAAACAATTACTGAATAATGTATCCATTTCGGCAGATAATTGTAATTTCCCCGTATGAGGTATATGTCAGCGAACAAGATAGCAATGCTAAAGTTTCACCATAAATACCTTAAGCATTTAGCTAGACACATAAAGGTCATTCAAAGTGATGTCCCCAAACTGTCCCCATTTATCATTTAGGCAATTTATATGAGAAATAAAAAAGCACCGTAGAAGCCTACGGTGCTTGACTTTTTTATGGTGCGCCTGGCAGGAATCGAACCTGCGGCACACGGATTAGGAATCCGTTGCTCTATCCCCTGAGCTACAGGCGCATTGCTAGTTTATTATAACTGAATTTAACGCTCAAATCAAGCAGTCACAACCAACTAGTAGTGTCCAACAAAAAAATCTGCAGGATGGACACTAAACCTTAAAAAAATGCAAGATAAGACTGCCTCATCTAAAGGGAATTGGTACTATCTATATGGTCACCTTTTTTGGCCCAGCCAATCAACAAATATACTAATGGTGTACCACCTATGGCCTCTAAAGCTACCTTGAAAAGATACTGTCCTAACATAATTTGAAGAAGAACATTTATCGGTACTGTACCTGCAAAAGCTATACTAATAAAGATAACAGTATCGAATAATTGCCCAATAATTGAAGATCCAATTGTTCTGAGAAATAATAATTTGGTACCTGTTATATCTTTTATTCTTTCTAAAGCTAGACTATTTGTTAATTCACCAAATAAATATGCGACCAAACTGCCAAGAACAATTCTTGGTACCGGTGCAAATATAGACAGATAAGCTTCTTGAAGTGGCCATGACGGTGCGGGAGGAAGGATTTGGCCAATATATATCATTAGTGTTAGGAATACATTAGCAGCAAAGCCAGCTATAATAACTTTTTTTGCATATTTGAATCCCCAAACTTCTGTAAGTATATCTCCATTCATAAAGCAAAAAGGATATATAATTACCGCCGCGGGAAGAATAAAAGGCCCCAATACAATCAGTTTAGTTGCCAATATATTACTTGTAAGTAATGTCACTATAAAAGAAATAGCAATAATTTCTCGTTTATTCAATTAAATCACCCCTACATATAACAGCTGGTTAAATGATATAGTCACTTGACAATGATGTCAACATTTTGCTGCAGTGGATTTTTAACTTGTTAAATGTCGGTGTGTAAAGGTAAAGGATTACTATAAAGCGCGAAATTTTAATTGTGTTGAATTTAATGTGACAGAAAAGCTGCCCTGGAGACGATTAACAAGTCAGGGCAGCAAGGAGTTCCTGTCATTGATTTAGAGGGCCTGCGTTAGTATGGCTCTTTTCTTAAGGATTTGTTATTTCACCCATAAAGAGAATGGTGTCCGTCAGGTCATCACAGATAGCAAAGAAAAAGGGACGGTCGGCACGTACAGTAAAATTTTCTGCCGGCAAACTGATACGCGCACCGAAAACAACCCCGGTAGCCGCTGCAGCTTCCGTACCTTTTTCATGTACATCTATATACGCCTGGTGAATAACATCACTGACAAATAATCCTTCCTCTGCCATGGCACTAAAATCTGCCGCATTAGGGTTAAAAGCTCTTTTCATACCCATATTTTGCAGCGCATCGTTTAAATGCTCTTTATATTCTGCTTTAAAACGAGGCATATAAACGCTTACTTCTCGTGTAGTAAAATTACTAAGCCACTTATGCCAATTTTCAACACTTAGTTGCTCGTAAAAATCTGTTAATCCTTTATTGGGCACAAACACATACATACTAAGCCGCTCCTGGCCGTAAGGCAGGCGCACTGCATTAAAAGTTTCTTCCGCTAAACAATCCAGTGTAGCTTTTTTATGCATCAGAGGCACATCCTTTTCTTTCCCGTCAGCAAGGATAAAAGGAGCATCTTTTGTTAATTTTGCATCAAAAGCTTCTGTCCACTGCCCATTAAAATAGAGAGTATTAACCAAAACAAGCCGTGTATCTGCTTCCAATCGGTCAAAAAGATCTTTTATTTTACCAGCTGTTTTCCCTTCGACCCAGTCGTTAATAGTTTTGTGGGCATCGGGTTGTGAATAATCAAGCTCTTGCACCTCTGCATCATAATAAGTTCTGTTTCTTTGTATGAAGTCATCCTTAATGCGGGCATTATTATCCGGCCATAAAGAATTAGCAAGATTAATTTCGACTTTAGGGTCGGGGTTTTGCAAAATAGTTAAAAGATCGGCATTGGCCTGATTGAGTTCTTCTAATGTAAGTGTTTCAATATGCATAGCACGGGCCATTTCTGCCTGAGTTTCGCCGGCTGCTCCGTTATAAACCATGCTTAGGGCAAGAGCAACACTAGCGGGTGAAAAAAAAGTGTTAACATTATCGGAAGGTTTGCGCAGCTGGTTAAAAAGCTGCAGAGCAAAAGCAGTATTTCCTGCTACCAATCGTGCATCTAAACGTTCAGCAGCTTGCACTTTACGCCCGGGCAAATTTACTTTATTACAGCCGGCAAGCGGTATTGCCAGCAAGAAACAAAGCAGGATAACCACAATCTGCCTCATATATAATCCTCCTAAAAATTTATTAAATATACTCATTATTGACGAAGAAGACATACAAAAGTTCCCTGCACATAAAAACAATCTTACTAACTAAGTGAATAACAAATAAGCAGACCTGCCATAACAAGTCTGCCTGTTTTATATAGCCTTTAGTTCTAACAATATGCAACCGGTTCTATACGCTCTTTAATTTTATTATATTCTTCCTCGCTAATTGCAACTGCATTGCCCAATAATTTACTTAAAATAGTATCAGTAAAAGTTTTTTTGGCAGCGTCCAAATTAAACTTATCATACGGATAAACTTCAGAAAGGGTGCGGCGCACTTTTTCCCGCTTAAAATTAGTCACTTTTATATTAGAATGTACCAGAATCGCAGTGGGAATCTTCTGCTCCTCATCCTTTACAATGGTGGCAGTGATGGGGCTAATTTTATACACCATGGCCGTTTCCTCATCGTAGTAGTAACTGTTCACTGTAAGCCCTCCTTAACGCGCTAAATTCTTAGATTGATAACACTTTTCACAGTTCTTTTTCATATACAAAATTCGCCGCAAGAATAATTTTTCCTGCCCATGTAAATTATCTCTTGTGTTTCTGCTTCTTTTAATAATACATTAATAAAGTTTAATGACTGCGCAGAAGAGGCTGTAGCTTTACCCTCATCATAGATTCTGCCCTATTTCAAGTAAATTAAATAGTAAAAGCGGCACTACGGCCGCCTTAAAAGTACTAAACTTTTTTGGTTATAAATGGCGAGAAAGCTCCTGTTTTAGGCTTACCGCTCTTCCTCAGACACTTTTTCTCGCTGATAGTAGGCAGTGGCACGAATGGTAATGCCACCGCGCGGCTTTTGGATAACGGTAACTTTACAGTGATGCGGCCTGCAGGCCTCGCCAACGTCTTGGGCTATTTGCGCCGCTAAAGCTTCACAGAAAACTCCTTCATTTCGGAAACTCCAAAAATAGAGTTTTAAACTTTTACTTTCAATACATAACTGGTCCGGTTCATACTCAATAATTACAGTTTCCCAATCCGGCTGCCCTGTAATGGGGCAAACGCTGGTGACTTCATCACTTTCCATCACCACTGTTTGGACGCCTTCCGGTTTAGGAAACACATCCAGTTTGCGACTTGGTGTTTTGACAACTTTTCCTAAAGCATAAAAATCTGATTGACTCACAATATTACCTCCTGTGTTTTGATAAGGCGGGTTACTACGACCGCCCGAAAAATTCCCTTCGCTCTACTTTATCAAGAATACTAATTTTCGACAAGTATTTACATGCGTGCTTTTTAATTTTTTCACTGTTTTTCAGCCATTATTAATTTTCTAGCAAAGATTAGCGGTGGGAACAGATAACTGCAAGAAATTCTTTACCATATTTAGCCAACTTTACCTCCCCAACACCACTGACACGCAGCAGCGAAGATTGGTCTGAAGGACGAATTTCGCACATCTGCCTTAATGTGGCGTCGGAAAAAATCAGGTAAGGAGGCAAATTCTCGCGATCGGCAATTTCCTTACGCAGCTGACGCAACTTTTCAAATAAGCCATCTTCTTCCACTGTTTTCTGCACTTGCACTTTACGCAGTACCCTCTGTTTGCCCTTAATCACAGCAGCAGCCTTAGGACCTAATTTGACAAGAGGATATCTCCCCTCTGTCGGGCGCAGATAACCTTCCGCTATCAAAAAACCTATAAAATCACGAATTTCCTGCAGTGAATGTTCAGGCATTAAAGCATAAGTGCTGAGACGATCCAATTTAAGCTGCCGGATTTTTTTATTCTTGGCACCTTTTAATACTTGCGCTACCAGAGTGGCACCATAACGTTCCTGCAGCCGATAAACACAAGAGAGAACTTTCTGTGCCTCCAGAGTAACATCTATAGTTTCACTATCATCCCGACAGTTACTGCAATTACCACAATTATCAGCTGACTCTTCGCCAAAATATGCTAATAATGTTTGCCGCAAACATTTTGAGGTGTGACAGTAATCAGCTACTGCCTGCAGCTTACTAAATTCGTGTTGTCGGCGCCGGGGAGAATAAACAGTCTGTTCAATTAAATATTTCTGTAAAATTATATCCTGTGGATGATACAACAAAATACATTCTCCCGGTTCACCATCACGGCCGGCGCGTCCGGCTTCCTGGTAGTAAGCTTCTATATTTTTCGGAAGACTGTAATGAATAACAAAGCGCACATTTGATTTATCAATTCCCATACCAAAAGCATTAGTTGCCACCATAACCGGCAGGTCATCACGCAAAAAAGCTTCCTGATTTTCTGCACGTTCTGCTTCGCGCATCCCTGCATGATATTTACTGACGGGGATCTTGTATTTTTGCAGCATTTCTGCCAGTTTATCCACATCTTTACGAGTGGCAGCATAGATTATACCTGCTCTACCGCTACTGGCCTGAAGGTAATCTAAAACAAACTCCTGTTTATTTACGCCGCGTAAAACAGAAAAAGATAGATTATGCCGGTCAAAGCCTGTCACATAGACTTGCGGCAAACTAAGACCCAGCAGTTTGATAATATCTGCCTTAATTTCCGGTGTTGCCGTAGCAGTAAAAGCGCCTATCACCGGCCGCCTGGGTAAAGAGCTGATAAAAGCAGCAATTTTACGATAGCTGGGACGAAAGTCATGCCCCCATTGTGAAACACAGTGCGCTTCATCGACAGCAATGAAACTAATATTCAGCGCTGGAATCAATTCGGCAAAACTATCTGCCTGCAAACGCTCCGGTGCTACATAAACCAATTTGTAGCGGCCGTCAACAGTGTCCTGCAAACGCTGTCTGATTTCAGCAGCCCGCAGTGAACTGTTAATGAAGGTAGCAGGAATACCAAGCTCCCCTAATGCGTCCACCTGGTCTTTCATCAAAGCAATTAATGGGGAGATAACAAGGGTGACACCTGGAAAAAGCAGGGCAGGAATCTGATAACATAGTGATTTTCCCGCTCCAGTGGGCATTATTGCCAGGGTATCAGCTTGTGACAGTAAGCTCTCCACTACTTTCTCCTGCCCACCGCGAAATGAAGTGTAACCAAATATTCTTTTTAATAGTGCATGAGCTTCTGCGAGCATTTTAATCCTCCAGGTATTTTCCTAAAAAATTATTTAACGTACAATTTATAATTTTATCATATAGCCGCCCAGTTTAGCAGCTGTATCAGGATCACAAGTGGTAATAATAACTTGCCTCTGCTTTGCATATTCGCGTACCATTGCTGCAGCATGTGCCTTTCTTTGCGGATCCAAATCAACTAATGGGTCATCCATTACTAAAAAGCCGTTCCTTTGCTCTAATAAAAATTCAGCCATTGCCAAGCGCAGTGCCAAAGCCATACCGCGTGCAGTACCTGTGGATAGAAACTCTAACGACAAAGCCGTTCCATCCGCGGCTTCCAAACGGTTAGGCAGCGTCCCTTCCAACTCCGCCGCTTGATAACGATAAGCTGTTGCAGGTCCTAAATAGCGGCAGAAAGCTGTGTATAAAGGTGTGAAAGTCTTTTCATTTAGTTGCGACATTAATTGATTAAATTTTGCTTCTACCTTAAGAAGTAAAGCTGCTTCCTCTTTAATGCGGCTAAAATAATCTTCTGCCTCTCTATAGCGCACTTTAATATCCTCGGCCGTTTCTTCTCCCTGTTCCTGCTGAGCCTCTAATAATTGTTCTTTCGCCGTCAAGAAAAGCTCTTCCACTTCCTGGGTGCGCCTGCGCAGCTCCTTAAGGGCAGCAAAGAAAGAATCAGTATCGGTATATGCTGCCGGCAGGGGAGCCAGCTGCGACAGTTCACTTTCTGCCAGGCGTTTTTCATTAAGTATTGTCGCCAATTGCTCCATTACTGTCTCATGACAGCCGTATTCCTTTTCCCAGGCTTTCAGGCGCTGCTGGATTTCTTCCTTTTGGCTGATAGCATGTGTCAGTTCTACCTGCACCTGCGAGTATTCAGTTAAGATAGATTCCGGCTCCCGCATCATAGTATCAGGACATGATGCTGCTGCCTTAGCCAATTCAGTATAAGCCTGCCCTTGTAAAACTGCTTCCAGTTTGGCTCGCAGGCGCTCTATTTGGCTAGTCAGCGCTTGCCGCAATTCCAGCATTTGCCTGGCTTCCGAAATATTTTGCAAGGATAACTGCTGCAGCTTACTTTCACGTGCTGTTTGTAAAGTTTGAATTTCTGCCAATAAAGCTTCCACATCACACTGACCCGCTTGCACGTACACAGACCAGCCTTCAGCCGTAAATTGTAGATACCCCTCTCCCTTAAAAAGTGCTTCATCTGTCACTGTAATCTGTTGTACTGCAGGCGAAGTACTTTTAACTGTGACTGTCTGCGGTTTAGTCAGGGAAACTTTAGCCACAAGTTCCATTGCCTGCAATTCCGCTTGTTTGTTTGCTATCAAGTTCTGCTGCTGCTGCAGCCATGTCACATCTTCACCTGTGACCGCAGGCAGGGATGCCAATTTAGCTTCTAAAGCCAGTAATTCTTCCTGCAATGGTTTTGCTGCCAAGTAACGCTCGCGCATCTTTTTTGCTTCTACGGCAGCTTTGGCTAACTCCAAGTCCTTGCTTAAGGTTTTTAAACGGATCTGGTTTTGCTCAATGCTACTTGTTATATTGGCTAAACGCTCTTTTTCCCTCGGCCATTGGCTGTTAATCAGTTTTAATTTTTCTTCTTGTAAACGTAAGGTTCCTATTTTGGGTTCTAATTTTGCCCGTCTGTAAACATCATTCTCCAGTTTTTCCAAAGCAACCTTCTGGAGCAGTAGTGCAGCTTTTTCAGCAGAAGTTTTCTCTAAAGCAGCTAAAGCCACTTCAACTTTTTTTTCCGCCTCCTCGGCCGCCTGCAGCTGTCTCCGCAAACTTTCCTTTTCATAATAAGCTGCCAGTAGTTTGCCGACATTTTTAACGTAGGGGTTATCAACGCCTCTGTTCTTTTTCGGCCCGTCACGCTGAAGGTCCCAATTAGCAAGCAGGTCTTTTTTAGCTTGTGCCAGTTCCTGCGCCAACTCTTCCGGTGATACACCACCACTTTGCAGGAAAGCAGTCCGCAGGACATCGCCCAGTGTTGCTACCGCTTCCTGGTTTTGGCTGATCAGTTCCACCGTTTTTAGCATATCTTCCTGGCGCGCAAAAAGAATACTTTCATAAGTTCCCCTGCCGTACCGGAGCAAACTGAGCAGTTTTTCCTGCACCATTTCCTCTGTACTAATAACAACCCCGGAGGCAGATTCTAAGCGACAATTTCGGGCGGCACCCCAAGAGCGCGTTAATAAATATTCATCTTTGGCATCACACTGAAAGTTAACGGCAACCTCTATTGTATCGCCTACGCCATAAGGCAAGAAACGCGCTAAGTAATCTTTCCAAAGCGGCGAATTTCGGTGCAAATTGGTGGGCAGAAAAAAAACGGCAAAAAGAGCACCCACCATTGTGCTTTTACCTGCTTCATTAGGCCCAAGGACTACATTTAGACCATCTTTAAAGGTAACTTCTTTACCGTGCAGACCGCCAAAAGGTGCCATCCTAACCGATTTGACAATCATTTTTTCACCTTCTTTACCAGCTCATAAGCAAGCTGTAGCGCTTCATATTCACCTTCTGCAGCTAATGACGTAAGCAATAAATAAGGAAATGAACCGGCGGGAAATTCCGCCTCGATACTTTCCGGGGATAACTCCATTTTTAGCATACTGTCATCATATTCCAAGTATCTCACGCTATCTGCACACTGCTGCAAATAAGCTCCCCGCTGCCTGAACTGCTCCTGCGGCAGGCGGCCGTGCAGGCGCAGTTTTACCAAAGTAGTATCAGCTGCTATTTCCTTTAAATAGTTTCCTACTGTATTCAATTCCTTTATTTCCAGCGTAGTATCAATAAAACGGAATTTTCCTGTACGTACAGCGCGATGCTCCACTTTACCGTCATGGCAGGTTGCCAACCATGCATAACCCTGGTGTCTGCAGTCAAAACCATCCGGTTCAGGTGTGCCGCAATAGGTAAAACCACAACTATCTGCCTTTTCCAGATCAGGGTAGCGAACGTGTGCATGCCCCAGGAACCAATGGTGTAAGCCTGTAGCGAATAATTCATCCCTCTCCATGGGAAAATAATTTTCCTCCAAATCCGGTGAAAGGCCGCGGACAGTTCCATGCGCAATACCCAGCTGCCACTGTGCCGCCGGTTTCTCCTGTAAATCACGCAGCCAGCCTAAACGGTTTTCTGCACTATGCTTGCGGTCACATGGAGCCGGGTAAAGAACTGCGTCTAAGCCATATTCCTGTAAGCAGTATGGTTTTTGCTGCATTAACAGCAAAACATGTTCCGGAGCATGCTCTAGAAATACCCTCCAGATAGCTGATGAATCATTATAGTAATCATGGTTGCCTGGCAGAACAGCAATACAGGCACCGGCAAAAGTCTGTAGTATTTTTACGGTTCGCAAAACAGTATTTTTACTGACATTATGGCTATGAAACAAATCACCGGCAATCAGAAACAATTGACAACATTCCTGATTCGCCAGTTCCACTAATTTAGCCAAAGCTGAAAATCGAGCGTCCACTAATTGTTGGCGGAGTTCTTCGGGATAGTTTCGCGTTCGATGTGTCATACCCAGGTGCAAATCTCCGGTATGCAGCACTTTTAACACGATACCACCTCCCCACTATTTCTTCATCACAGTATTTATCATTAGCTATGACTAGGCATATTTCCTGCTGCCATCTGCAATGACACTCAGGCAACCTTGACTTACCTATACCCTAAAACTTACCATGGCTTTAAAGGAATATTTTTTATTTTTTTGTCAAAAAATCTCTTGACAAACCGCCAATCTGCATATTAAAATCAGGTTGTCGGCATATAAACGAGGAGGCTTGTGTCCGTGACTAAAAGGAACGACTTGGCAAGATATGAACAAATTGCTTTAATTTTAGCAAAAGATATTACCAAGGGAGTCTATAACGAAGGGGAAAAAATCTCCGGCAGATCAACCCTAGCCAGTAAGTATAGTGTTTCTCCTGAAACTATCCGCAAAGCTCTGGCTCTCCTGCGCTCTAAGGAGGTTGTGGAAGTTATCCCCAATAGCGGCACCATTATTCTTTCGCGTTCTGCAGCTGAGCATTTTATTGATAGTTTTGAAGAGCATAGCGCTTTGGAATTTATGGAACGCAAGCTCAGAGAACTAACAAAAGAGCGTGACCGCTTAAACCTGGAAATTAAAAATTTAGTAAAAGAAATTGTAAACTTCAAAGCAGGAATGTTAATAAACATGCAGGATGCTGAAGAAATACCAGTGAAACCTAACTCTCCACTGGTAGGCAAAAGTGTACATGAAGCTCGCTTAAGAAGCGTCACAGGTGTCACGGTAACTGCAGTCAAACATCGCGGACGCTGGTATGTCTCGCCGGGTAAAGAATTGGAACTAACTATTGGTGATACTCTGCTGGCCATGGGAACACCGGAAGCAATCGAGCATTTGCGCCAATTAGCTGCAGGAGCAGGAAAAATAGTTAATGCGTAATTTTTTACAGAGAGGTTGTGAGGTTTTTGGTTCGATTTGAAAATGTAAGCAAAAAATATAACCAACTCGAAGTCGTTAAAAATTTAAATCTGGAAATTAATGAAGGTGAACTGGTTACTTTAATTGGCCCCAGCGGCTGTGGTAAAACAACTACTTTAAAAATGATAAATCGTTTAATTGAACCTACAAGTGGTACAATTTATGTAAATGGCGAAGACATTCGCAAGCAAGATCCAGTGCAACTGCGTCGAGGTATAGGTTATGTCATTCAGCAAATCGGCCTTTTCCCCAACATGACAATCGCTCAAAATATTGCAGTAGTAGGCAAATTGCTAGGCTGGTCAAAAGAAAAAGCAGCTGCTCGCGTTGAAGAGCTACTAGAAATGGTTAATATGGATCCAGCCAGTTACATGGATAGGTATCCCAAAGAATTATCGGGCGGCCAACAGCAAAGAATAGGCGTACTGCGTGCTTTGGCAGCCAACCCTAAAATCATTCTAATGGATGAACCCTTTGGTGCGTTAGATCCCATTACGCGTGAACAGCTTCAGGGAGAACTAAAAAAATTGCAGGCACAATTGCATAAAACAATTGTCTTCGTAACTCACGACATGGATGAAGCCCTGAAAATTGCTGACCGTATTGTCTTAATGCGTGATGGTGAGATAGTGCAAGCTGCTACGCCCGACCAAATACTGCGCAACCCAGCTAATGACTTTGTCGCCAGCTTTATCGGCAAAGATCGCCTGCTGCGTTCACCGGATGAAGTTAAAGTAGAAGAAGTAATGATTACTGACCCGGTAACTATAGAGTATAACCGCGGCTTAGCAGAAGCTTTAGAACGTATGCGCAAGAGCCGCGTTGACAGCTTAATGGTTGTGGATGACCTGGGAAGTTTACTCGGAGTTGTTACCATTAAAGATGTTCAGTCAGCCTTAAATAGAGGCGGTACAGTTGGAGATTCTGCAGCACCTCACCCAATTGCTGTTTATACCGGCCAAACCGTCCGCGAAGCCGTTTTTATCATGGCTAAGCATAATGTTGGCTATTTGCCTGTTATTAATGATCAGAACCAGCTTAAAGGCTTAATTACACGGGCCAGTCTGGTAGGTATTCTAACAGACGTACTGTGGCCTGACCTCAGCTCTTCTCACAATGTCTTTACTTCCACAACCAAGGAGGCGAGCTAAATGCTAGAAACGTTTAATAAAGTATACACCTTTATCGCTAATGACCCGGAACAGTTTTTATCGGCAATTCAGGATCACATACTCCTGCTGGTACTTGTGCCTGTATCTTTAGCTATCTTAGTTGCCGTGCCACTGGGCATTCTGGCATCCCGCTTTCGTTGGTTAGAAAAAATTGTCCTTAGTATTACAAGTATTTTACAAACAATCCCGAGCTTAGCCTTATTGGCACTAATGATTGTATTGGGTATGGGAATTGGCCCCCGACCTGCCATTACTGCTCTTTTCCTTTACTCACTACTGCCAATTCTGCGCAATACTTTTATTGGTATAAAAAATGTAGACCCATTTTTAAAGGAAGCTGCTACAGGTATGGGAATGACTAATATGCAGCGTTTACGCATGGTAGAATTGCCTATAGCCTTTAGCGTAATTATGGCCGGGATAAGAACAGCTACAGTAATCTGTATTGGCACAGGGACACTGGCAGCCTATGTTGGTGCCGGAGGCTTAGGAGTTTTCATTGTACGTGGTCTGCAATTATTCAGAAACTACCTTCTGTTGGTTGGAGCAGTACCTGCCGCCATCCTGGCACTATTGGCTGATTACCTGCTTGGAAAATTGGAGTACTTCCTTATCCCGCGCGGTCTGAGGGGTGAACAATAAATAACTTTTCTAATGCGCAAATGCAAAGAGCTGAAACAAAGACAAAACTTAGCAAATAAATAATAAAAGTGGAATGCACGTAGTTTGCAGAGCATTCCACTTTTATTTTTGTTCCAGCCTCAGCTCTTTATTTCTCTGGCACATAATAAAAGATGGCAGGTAAATACTTGCAAATGAAGAAGCTATTCTAATAATAATATCAGAGAGGATGAATTATTTGTTAAAACATAGAGCATTACTGCTTTTGGCAGTTTTATTATTGTTAGTTTCCTGCGGCAACAAGCAGACAAAGTTGCCTCCCCTTGAAGGAGATGTGGCAGAATTGGCCAGCATGTTTGTTGAAAAACTAGCAACAAACGACTTTGCCGGTGCTGTAGAATTTTTTGATGCCAATATGTTAAAAGAGCTGCCTGAAGCTAAAATGCAGGAAGTCTGGCAGACTTTACAAGAACAAGTTGGCGCTTTTCAAAGTGAAACTAACAAGGAAATTGAGGAAATGGGACAAGCGCAAATAGTGGTTCTTACAGCACAATTTGAGCGGGCACTACTGGATGTTCGTATGACCTTTAATCAGGATAAAAGAATTATCGGCCTCTTTTTTGTGCCCGCTACCGGTTCTGAAGCTTCATACGAACCACCGAGTTATGGGCAACCCGCCAACTTTACCGAAACAGAGGTGATAGTAGGTGAAGGTGAATGGAAATTGCCGGGAACTCTAACTATCCCTGCCGGTGACGGCCCTTTTCCTGCAGTAGTGCTGGTTCACGGTTCCGGACCTAACGACCGAGATGAAACCATTGGCATAACCGGCGCCAATAAACCATTTAAAGACTTAGCCTGGGGTCTGGCAAACAAGGGAATAGCAGTTTTGCGCTATGATAAACGCACAAAGGTACACGGTGAAAAAATAATCAAACTTGATACTTTTACCGTAAAAGAAGAGACCATTGATGACGCCATTGCTGCTGTAGCCCTGCTGCAGAATCATGAAAAAATAAATAATCAAGAAATATATATCCTCGGTCATAGTTTAGGCGGTATGCTGGCACCGCGCATTGGAAAAGAAGCCGATGGTCGGCTTGCCGGCCTTATTATCCTCGCCGGCGCGGCACGCCCCCTTGAGGATTTGATTTTAGAACAAAGCCGCTACCTGGCTGCCGCAGACGGCAAAATATCGGAGCTGGAAGCTGAAAATATCCGGCAGCTGGAAGCACTGCTAGAGCGAATTAAAGACCCTGACCTTTCGCTTGATACCCCGGCGCAAGAGCTACTGAATGTTCCCGCATCTTACTGGCTAGACTTGCGTGACTACAAACCGGCAGCGACAGCCGCTACGCTGGAACTGCCCATGCTAATTCTGCAGGGTGAACGTGATTATCAAGTTACCATGGATGATTTTGCGCTCTGGCAGGAAGCTCTTGCTTCATACAGTAATGTGCAGCTCAAAAGTTATCCTGGACTTAACCATCTTTTTATCACCGGCGACCAGCCAAGTGTTCCCGCTGAATATGAACAACCAGGCAATATTGAGAAGACAGTAATAGATGATATTGCCGGCTGGATCCATCAGCATTAAAACTATAAACCAATATCTATAATTCCTATCTCAAAAAAACACCGCCTGTCACAGCAGACGGTGTTTAATTAGTCCCGTTAACACTTGTTCATAAAAAGCTTAAAATATTTATTCTGTCCTTTCCCAGTCATCGTAATTAAAATCTACTGCCTGAACACTGCGCCTGAAATTTTGGCAGTATAAATTGAGGCTGCTGGGGGTCAGACGCCTATTTCCCTGTAACTGAAACACTTCTTTATTCGCATCGGCGATACGCTCCAACAGTCTCAAAATCACCATTATCTCACCTCCTCTTGCGCAGGTAAAAAGGTGTATTGTTCAAAATGCTATCATAACGCAGTCTGTCATTTATTAATAAAAAATAAATATAGTATAAAGTTTTTAACCCTATCAGCAGGAGTATCTGGCTATTTTGAGTAATAAGATATTATAAATTGTATGCGGAGGAGATTAAATGTTCTACTTTTTAGGTGCCATTGTCGTTATCGGGCTTGTTCTGGTTTTTACCTATAACTCCCTAGTTAACCTGCGGCAGCGTGTGCAGAATGCCTGGTCACAGGTTGATGTACAGCTGCGCCGGCGCTATGATTTAATACCAAATTTAGTTAATACAGTCAAAGGCTATGCTAAACATGAAAAGGAAACATTTGCTCAGATTACAGAAGCCAGGACTCGTGCCATGGCGGCTACTACGGTACAGGACCAAGTTGAGGCAGAAAACATGTTGGGCAGTACTCTGAAATCATTATTTGCTCTGGCAGAAAATTATCCCGAGTTGAAAGCCGATAATAATTTCAGGCAACTACAAGAGGAATTAAGTACGACTGAAAATAAAATTGCTTTTTCCCGGCAGTTTTACAATGATACTGTACAAAAGTATAACACCAAGCTGGAAGTATTCCCCACTGTACTCTTTGCCGGTATGTTTGGTTTCACTGCGGCAGATTATTTCAACCTCGACAGTGAAGCGGATGCCCGCCGCCCTGTTAATATAAAATTTGATTAAAAATGCTAAGCAAGAAAAAATTATTATACCGTTGCTGCTTACTACTTTTGCTGCTAGCCTGCATACTGACCATCAGGCCCGGGCAGGCCTTTGCGCGTTCTTACTATTTCCCCAAAATTATCATTGACGCAGAGGTTACACCTGAGGGCGATATGTGGGTAACAGAAGAACGCACAGTACATTTTGATGGTGCCTACAAAGGCATGAATATGTGGATAAAAACACAACCACCTATCACTATTAGCGATGCTACAGTGGCCGAAGGCGACACCCCCTATACATTTAACCCGGGAACTGAATATGGCCCTGCCGGCACCTATTTTATCATTGAAGAACCGGATAAGTTTTTTATCGATTGGAGTTTTGAAGCTGCTAATACAAGCCGGACTTTTACTATACGCTACCGCGTCAACGACCTTATCAAAGTTCACAAAGATGTCGCTGAACTTTATTTTCAATTTATCGGTGATGGCTGGGATGCAACTGCAGAACAGGTACAAGTAAATTTACGCCTGCCAGAAGGAGCCGATATAAATGATATCCGGGCCTGGGGGCATGGTCCACTCTACGGAGAAGTAAAAATACCGGCAGGCAATCTTATAATCTGGGAAATCAAGCCTCTTCGGGCCCACAGATACCTTGAAGGACGTGTCACCTTTCCAGTTTCATTAGTTCCGCATGCCACACAAACCAGCGGCAAAAATGCGCTGCCGGAAATTTTAGCAGAAGAAGAAAAACTGGCTGAGGAAGCTAATAGGGAGCGTGAAGAAGCACAGCGGCGTTTAGAAGAAAACAACCGCAGCTGGGGAGACCGCATCATACCCCCTGATTCCCCCGCCCTTCCTTATCTTGCCGGTCTGGTGATCCTTGGCAGTATTGCTTTTGTTTTTAATCTTTGGCTGCGCTATGGCAAGGAATACAAGCCGGTATTTGACGGCGAATATTACCGGGAACTACCAGCAGATTATACTCCGGCTGAGTTAGGTGTACTGTGGCGTTTTGGCAACCCGACTACAGAAGACTTAACAGCAACCTTAGTTGATTTGGCACGTAAAGGATTTATCCAAATTGAAGAGATTACCTTGGAAAAGCGCGGCTTATTTAATATTGCTTCAGAAAAAAAAGATTATCGGGTCACGCGCACTGCTAAAGAAGCTCCTTTAGCTGAACATGAACTACAACTACTAGAATTTCTCTTTACTAAGGTAACACAACAAAACACCTTTACCTTTACAGAACTTGAGAAATTTGCACAAAAAGAATCAACGAAATTTCGTGTTTTTTGGGCCGACTGGCAAAACACAGTTTACGCCCGTAGCACAAAATTAGACTTTTTTGATCCCCAGAGAATCACTATAAAAGGACTGATAATAGCGCTGGGCGTGATAATGATCCCCATTGGAATCCTAATGTCTAACTTGCTAACACCGGCCCTAATAATCAGCGGCTTAATTATAATATTTTCAACTTTCTTACTCAAAAGGCGCTCTCGTAACGGCGCTGAACATTTCGCACGTTGGCGCGCTTTTAGACGATTCTTACTGGATTTTTCCAATTTAGAAACCCATGAACTTCCTTCACTTGTAGTTTGGGAACATTACCTGGTATACGCAATAACCCTGGGAGTAGCCAAAGAAGTAATTAAACAACTACAAATTGTTTTTCCTAATTTGGAAAGCGATGGTCATACCTTTGGCCGCAGTTGGTTTGTTTATGGCACACATCAGCTGGCTTCCATTAATGCCATGACACGTAGTTTCGATAGTATTAATCGCCACTTGAACGAAACAATCCGCATTGCATCCAGTCCCAGATCTTCCGGTTCAGGCCGCGGCGGTGGCTTTTCCGGCGGCGGCGGTAGTTTTGGGGGCGGTGGTGGCGGTTTTGGCGGTGGTGGCGGCGGCGCTCGCTAAAAGGGATTTACTTACAAGTAAGAAAAGAGCCACGCAGGGAGGATGCGTGGCTCTTTTCAAAAATACATGTAAAGGGCCTATGCTTTAATAAGCTTTGATATGTATCATATCATATTCTAAGAAGTCTTGCAAGAATATTGCGATTATTTTGAATAAAATTTTTGTAGTTAAATTTAGATTAAATTTTTCATCAGAGAGCTCTATTTAGCAAAAATCCCACCTTAAAAATATGGCGGGATTTTTGCTCTATAATTTAAGCGTTAAGAAAGAAAATCGCCAGTGTACCAGGACCAGCATGGGCACCAATTGTGCATCCGATGGAATTAATAATAAAATCTTGGCAGCCGTATGTTTTGCTAATCATCTCCTGCAATTTGAGCGCAGAGGCAAGATCGTCGCCATGACTAATACCAATGGTTTGTTCTGCCAAGTTAACTCCTCGTTCACCCATTAGTTCAACCATGCGGCGCATAACTTTATTCTTACCCCTTATTTTCTCCAATGGTACCAGTTTTCCGCTTTCTATATGCAAAACAGGCTTAATATTAAGGATACCACCCATTACTGCCGAAGCACGGCTGATCCTCCCACCACGGTAGAGATATTCTAAATCATCCACTGTAAAAATATGTTCCATGTGCTGAGCATAAAACTGCGCTGCAGACACTATTTCAGAAAAGCTCTTACCTGCTTTTAGCAACTGAGCCGCTTTATATGCAACTAGTCCCTGACCAAGGGAAGCACATTTTGTATCCACAGTATCTAATTTAAATTCAGGATAACGCTGTTGAATTTCCGTCTCAGCTAGTAGAGCTGATTGATAAGTAGCTGATAATCCTGAACTAAACCCAATATAGATACAACTATCCCCCCGCTTGGCATATTGCTCAAAGTATTCCAAAAAAGAGGCAGGATCAACTTGCGATGTTTTGAACACTTTACCCTGGCGCATCTCTTGCAGCATCTGCAGCGGCTGTATAGTTTTCCCATCGAGAAAATCCTGGTCATCACAATAGACATGCAGTGACGCTACGTCTATTCCATTATCATCCAGTATATCCTGAGGTAAATCAGCTGCGCTGTCGGTTAGGATTCGTATTGCCATCTACTCTCCCTCCAAATTTAAAGTAAGTAGGCTATTGCTTGCCTCAATTATATTCTACTTTTTCCCTCTTTTAAACCCCTCAACTAAGAAAAATTTTCTTGCCGCTAGAAAAATGAGCTAAATATTCTACTTTCCAACCTTATTTGCCGCTAATTTACGTTCATAGTCTTTGGCCACATATAAATAGTAAAACGACAGCGGCAAAGTAACAAATAACCCGCTGATTAAAAACATCATTTGCAGCGTAATCAGCCCTGTTAACCGGCCCAACACAATAGAGCCGCCGCCAATACCAATATCCAGAGCGGCGAAAAAAGTGGAATTGGCAACTCCCCGCGAAGAAGGTTCCACCAAATTAATTACCATTGTTTGCAGTGTCGGTAAAATTATGCCATTACCCAACCCCAATAAAAAAGCTGCCATTAAGAATAAAAATACTCCATTACTGAAGGCAAGCGTGATAAAACCTGCAGCAAAAATAATAAAACCTGGTAGCAGAATAAGGCTTGGTCCTCTTTCTTCTACTACTTTGTCAGCAAAAAAACGTGTTAATACTACACCAACTGTATTTAAAAGGTAAAATAAGCTGCTGTTTTTTATACCCCGCTCCTGACTATATACAATAACATAAGTCATAAGTCCCCCCAAAACAACGCCTACGAGAAGCATAATAAAAGATACTGATATAACACGTTTTTCGAAGAAAGATGTTAAGTCCAGCTTCTTTTTTCCCCAGGAATGTTGAGGATAAGAAATAAGACCGGCAAAAAGAAGTGCCAGGGCTACCAGTATTCCGGTAGACACAAATAAATAGTTGTAGCGGTTAACTCCTAAGATAGCAAGCCCAAGCGCCGGCCCGATTGACATTGCCAAAGAGTTACTTAGACTATAGTAACCCACACCTTCTGCGCGTCTCTCAGCAGTAACAATGTCCCCAACAATGGCTCCGCCACCTGTAGATGTCATACCAAAAAAAATGCCATGCAATAGACGCAGCAGCATCAGCATAAAAAAATTCAAAGTAAATGGATATAAAAATGTCAGCAGCACAAAAAAGAATATAGATATTTGAAACATTTTTTTCCGGCCAAGATTGTCATAAGCATAACCGGAAAATGGACGGATCAGCAAAGCTGCAAAGGAATATACTCCTAAATGATACCCAACTTGTGACTGGTCTGCAGCCAAAACAGACATGGCATACAATGGTAAAGTTGGAATTAAAAATTGCGTACCTGTATTAATTAAAAGATTAGAAATAAAAAACAAAATGTAATTTCTTGTCCATAAAATATTATGCTTTTTTCCCAAAGTACCAAGCCCCCCACATCATTTTAACGATTCTTCACCATAACTAACTTTTTTTATAAATACGAATTGATATACTTCTTTTTTAGCATATGAAATTTACTGTGTTTTTAACCAAAAACAGTAACTTTTTAGCAGTAAAAATCATTCCCTGCTTAAACAAAAAAGGCCGCCTCATGAGGCTGGCGGCCTTTTAACTAATTATGATTATCTGAATCTGTTAAGTAGATCTGTATATTTATTGTATGCTGCCCGCATTAACGGCTCAATTCTTTCATCTACAGGCGGGTACTCCTCTTTAAACTCATCAAAGCTGACAATGTATTTTGATTTGAATTCAGGATACAGATGAGAATATTTTTTAATTGAATCTTCTTTTTTAGCCGTAGTTACCAGTTCTCCTGCATTTTCATACTTTCCGTTTTCCAAAGCGTATTCCATTACAGCCACATAGTTTTCCGGATTAATATCAGTAATATTTAAAGCACTCTTATCAAAGCAGAAGAAATAGTTTCCACCCGGGGCCATAATATCAATTATTTCTTTAGCTTTATCAATGCACTGTTGTTTCGTTCCAGTGCCTAAAAGTGTCAGCGGATAAAAACCACCTAATACCATCTTTTTACCCAATCTGTCTTTAAACTGCTGCGGATCGCCATATTCCATATAAAGGCGTGTACCTTGAGGCAAATCCTCTAGATAATCAATAAAGCGCGTCCAATCACCTTCCAGGAAAATCTGCATAGCCTGACCACGTTCTGCGCAAATATGGCAAATCTTGTGGAAGGTAGGCCAGTAAAACTTTTCAAAATCTTTATTATTGAGGAAAACTCCCATATGCGTCATAATCATATTGCTGCCTAAAGGACTTTGCACTTTATTCTGCCCCATCCAGATCAGGTACGGCATCACAGCCTCCATAGCTGCCAATAATTTTTCGGGGCGTCTTCTCATATCCAGCGGAATTTTAGAAAAACCACGGTGAAAATCAGCAATAAAATCAAAGGGTACTGCCTGCAAAGCAGTAGAACCGGCCGGCGGAGTAAAATATCCGTAACGCTCTATCATTGTAGCATTAGCAACGGCAAATTCTTTATTAAAGTCCATTGTAGCCAGTACGTATTTTGCAAAATTCAAGGCGCGTTTTACTTCGCCTTGTGCATACCCTCTATTCATGCGGGGAGCGCATTTTTCTAAAATAAATTCATGCGGGTTTTCAATTAATTCATCATACTCATCAGCATCCATAAAGGAACGCTCCGGGTGCTGAATCATTCCCGTCTTACTCATTTCATTAGTCAAAGATTGTTGAAACATCATCCCGATAGGATTTCTGGCAAAACCTCCTGCCAGCCTATCCCCTCTTGTAATTTCCCTGGCTTTTTCGTAGATCTCTACCAGCAAATCCGCCGTTAAGCTGTATTGGGTTGTAAGTAAATCCTTGCCGGCATATTGGATTAGATATTCTGTCCCCATGCTGTCATGTACTGGAAATCTTTCCGGTATAACGCCTGTATACAAATCTGTATACATCTTGGTGCGAAACTCCTTCATCTTTTGCGCATCCATAATCATTCACCTCATCTTCTTTTTTTGCGTAGTCAGACTAGTAACAGCTCCTACAACACCAGCTAAGAAAAGTATATAATACTAGCAATTTTTGGTCAAGCTGTATTCAGAAACTTTAAAAGTTAGCAACTATTGTTGCTAATCTAAATTAATAAAATGCCGCTTATCACAAGCAAAGCGGCATTTTATTATTATTTTTGCTCTATTACACTAACAGTCTCATCAACCGTTAGCTGCAGCTGGGCAGGAATACGCACCAGCAAGACTTGATTTCCCAAAATGTTTTGCGCCAGTGAATGGTCAACATTATAAACACTTTTTTCTGCATTAAATTGAGTCATTGTAAAATCAGCAACAGTAGCATAAAGGTCAATTTCCACAGGAGGAGGATTAGTTAACTGCAGCTGGCCATCCTTTAATTTAACACCAGGCGGATTATCAGCATCCTTCAACTGCATACCTGTGGTATAACTAATAACTTCTATGGTCTCATCACTAGCATTTTTACGTTCTATTGCCACAACAGTCCAGAAATAATCTTTCGTAGACTTTAAAGCTAGCTCTTTACCACGATAAGTAAAGCTCCATTGCCCAAGCTTCCGTATCCCTTTCAAGTGTTCTACCCGGCCCGTCTCCAAAAATCGGTGGAATTCACTTTCTCTTGCTTCGCTGTTTTCCAGTGCCAGAGAAGAACCGGTCTTACCTAAGTAATAAAAGGCAGCGACAGCAAACATTAGTAACAACATATAGATGCCGATATAGACGCGCGTATGCGATAAGCGTATCTTGATTCTACTGACTAGAAAATATCCGGCGGCAATGAGTACAAGTATAAATAGTATGCTAGTCATTGCCTCACCTCCATCCTATTGGCAATTAGAATAACAGCGCTGTAAAGCAGAGCCACCGCCAGCAATATTTTTAGCGCAAAAATTAACAGTGAACTTTCCTTGATAAAAAAGTAGATTACACTTAAGATATGCCGCGTACTGCCTACGCTGCGCGCTTCCACAAATAATAAACCAAAAAACAGGGCGGGCAGCAATACCGCATATGCCTTATTGCGCTGAGAGAGAATCCCCAGAAAGTAGCCGATGGCACTAAATAAAAGGGAATAAAGAACTGCGCTGCAGATACCAATAAGTAAAATATATGGAGAAAGGTAAGTAGAACTGATGCTATTATTATTTAGCAGCAAATAAACACGCAGCAGGATTCCGCAAAGCGTAGCACTAACCCCACCGCCGACAGACAGTATAAAAAGTACTGCCACACTGGACAGATTACTGCTTAAACGGTTAGTGACAAATACAAAATCATAACGTTGTGAGTTGGCAGCCACAATTAAGCCGGCAGTAAAAGCCCAAATCAAAGAAAAAATAATAATAATATCACCGGAAACCAATCTGAGTGAAATAAAACTGGTGCCGGAACCCCAGCCTATGCTTACCGTACCGTTATAGGATAATAAAGCTGCCAGTAACTGCACAGCCACCAGGGAAAATAAGATGCCGGCATTAGCTTTTAGTTTATAGTTTAACTGCCGTTTTACATTGGTAAACAGGTTAATTGTGCTTAAAGACATCATCAATCCCTCCCTTGTGCTTTGCTGTAAGGTATACACACAAGTCATTGGCAGCAACGGGGCTAATTTCCAGTCCCTTTAACTTGGCTGCTGAAAAATCTATGTTTCTGTTACGTACCACCAAATAAATTTTATCCTTGCCCAACTGCTGCTGGAAAATAATATCTTCCTTTTTTACCAGCTCGTTAAGTAACTTAAAATTACCGCTTAAACCCACAGCATAACTGCGCAGTTCATCCATGGGCAAATGAAGGCGCTTTTCACCTGCATCAATTAGTAGAATATTATCAAGCAAATCTTCAATTTCCCCTAAGAGATGACTGGATAAAATGATGGTGCGCGGCTGCTGCAAATAATCCTTTAGCAGCGCACGATAAAAGTCTTTTCTTACTGCCGCATCCATCCCCACAGTAGGCTCATCAAAAATAGTAATAGGACAGCGGGCTGCAATACCAAGGATCATATTAAAAGTGCTTTTCATACCCTTGGAAAGTTGCGGATAATAACTGCACAAATCTAGCGAGAAATAATCCAGTAAACCGCTGGCCAACCCCGCCTGCCAGTTTTCATAAAATGTTGCAGCTGCTTTGAGAATCTCACCCAAGTTCATATTTTCCGGCAACACCATTTCATCATCAATGAAAATTAAGTTGGCTGACACTAGCAGGTTATTAAAAGGATTTTGACCAAAAATATTAACTGTTCCGCTTGTGGGAAGGGAAAAACCTGCCAGCATTTTTAATAAAGTTGTCTTCCCGGCACCGTTGCGTCCTATTAGTCCCGTTATACTATTTTCTGCAATTGAAAAAGATAAGTCATTCACTGCATAAACACTACCGTACCTTTTTGTTAGATTATTGCACTCCACACTCTGCACAGCTACTCCTCCTTAGGCGGCTCAACATTTTTAATCATAGCTATCAGTTCTGCCTGCGACACTTGTAAGCGTTCTGCCTCCGCTACAACCTGCAGCACCAGCTGCTGTAAATTTTGCTTAATCCGCTTTGCGCGGATTTTTTCTTTTGCTTGCGGTGCTACAAACATCCCCAGCCCCCGCTTCTTATACAATAAATTTTCACCGGCCAATAGCGATAGGCCTTTAGCTGCCGTGGCCGGATTAACATTAAACATTTCTGCTAACTGATATTGTGAATATACTTTTTCATCACTTTGTAATGTACCGTTTAAAATCTCCAACTCCAACCACTGGGCTATCTGCACATAAAGCGGCGTTAAATCATCAGCGTTAAGGTACAAGAAATCACCCCTTCGACCACCATAGCAGCATAGTGCATTAGTTCTGTAATGCACTATATACTAAACGCAACCTTTTGTCAAGAAGTTTCTTTATCTTCAAGCACCCACTGGACAAAAAATAGCCCCCGTTCACAGGGGGCAGGCAGAAATCTTTGCCCTTTATACAGAGAATGCCGGTTTAATTAGGGCTCCACTACTCCGTCATTATGACCGGGCTGCTGGTCTTTTAAATTTTTCATTTCACGAAAGATAGCAATAGCTGTTAAAGCAGCAGCCATAGCATCGGCAAACGGCGGAACGTACCATATTCCGTTGAGACCGTAGCGCTGCGGCAGCAAATAAAGTGCCGGTAAAAAAAAGAATATTTGTCGTGACAAATTTAAAAACAAAGATTGCCTGGGCTTACCGACAGCCTGGAAATAATTGGCGCCTACTATACCAAATCCCAGGACAGGCAAAAACGCCAGAAAGATACGCAGCGCATGCGCACTTAACTTCAGCAGTTTTATGTCGCTGGTAAAAAGGCTGGCCAGATAGTTTGGCAGCAGCAACACTACCAGGTAGCCACTAATAGCAATAACACTGGCAAAAAGTACTCCCTGAAAAAAAATATTTTTTACACGGGTATATTTTTTGGCACCAAAATTATAACCAATAATAGGTTGTAGGCCCTGGCTAAGACCAAAAATAGGCATCATAAGCAAGGTTTGCAGGCTATGAACAACTCCGTGGGCAGAGATAGCAAAATCACCGCCGTATTTATAAAGGCTGTTGTTTAGCATCACCACTAGAAAGCTACTGATAATTTGCTGAGTAAAGGCAGGAAAACCCATGGCCACTATAGTTTTAACCAATGGAAAACGCAGTTTAAAATAAACTGGACGAATCTTAAGCCTGCTTTAACCAAAAAGAAAAAAAGTAAGGACCCAAGTCATGGACATGGCTTGAGAAAAAATGGTCGCTAAAGCAGCACCTGACACTCCTAAGTTAAAAATAAAAATCAGTACTGGATCAAGGATAAGATTAATCACAGCACCTAGAAGCATGGTTACCATGGCTGTTTTCGGTCTGCCCTGGGCGCGGATAAAATTATTGGCACCAAAGCTAATGGTCTGAAAGACTGTCCCCAATAGAATGATACGCATGTACTGACTGGCATAAGGCAATACTTCGGTACTGGCACCAAAAATGCGCAACAATGGCTCTAAAAATATGTGTCCTAATACAGTAATAGTAAAAGCAATCCACAGTAGTAGAACCAGCGCATTACCAACAATCTCCTCTGCCTCACTCTGCTTCTTTTCCCCCAGGCGAATAGAAACTAAGGCTGTCGCCCTATGCCCACTAACATCGTTATGGCCATGATTAAAATCATTAAGGGAAAGCAAATGGTTAATCCAGCTAGTCCTAATGCACCTACACCACGGCCGATAAAAACCTGTCCACCACATTATAAATGGACATCACCAGCATGCCCACAATGGCCGGGCCGGAAAAACTGATAATTAATTTAGTAATGTTACCTTCCTCCAGCTGTTTGGGAGATTGCATCTCTATACCTCAAAATAAATTCTTTTACTTTTAGCATTTGCCAACTCTGCTTAGGTTAAACGCCCGGCCTTCCTCTTGCGCCTTCTTTTTCTGCTTTCCCATTGCCTTTTTTCTTCATCATGAAGCTGCCGCAAATTTTGCATTACCTCTTCCAGCACTCTATCAAACATTGCATCTAACTCCTCTTCACTATATATTTCTAATTTATCAATACCTCCCTTTTTTGCGACGTAAGCGACAATATACTCATTAAGCAATTCAGCTACGCGCTTTAATTGTTCTTGTGTAAATAGCTGCTTATTAAAAATATAAGGGATGTCCCTGGCATATCTTTGGCACATTGCTTCTATATCCCTTATACCTTCCACATAAAAGTTGCTAATAAACACTTCAACAGGCGAATCCACGTATTGTTCCCAAGCCATCTGTGGAGTAAGCTTTTTGAACCATCTGTTTTTACTCATAATTTTTACCTCCTTCATTAAATAAAAAAAATACCTGCATCCTAGCAGGTTTAAATCATACTTCCAATTAATTATTTGTTCACAACACGTAAATTGTGTAAACCTTTTGCAGAAAATGATTTACTTATCGTCCAAAGTATTTTTTGCTGCAGCAAAAAAAAGCGGTGCAGAGCACCGTTGGGAAAGTATCCGTATTTACTTTACTTAACATCAGGGCAAAGCGTTGCACTATGTGCATGCTCTTCTCCCTCTTGTTCCTCATGTTTTTTATTCAGGTAGCGCACTTCCAAATAAACAGCAGCGGCTGTAAGCAGTGAGGCAGTACCATCAGCAACCGGTGTCGCCAGCCATACACCCAACAAACCAAAGAAGCGGGGCAAAATAAGCAGCGCAGGCAGCAGTAAAAATACTTGTCTGGCAAGGTTGAGAAAGACTGCCTGCCTTGGCTTGCCAACTGCCTGGAAGTAATTACCGCCGATAATAGTAAAGCCAAGCACCGGCAGCAGCAAAGTATGCGTACGCATTGTCCTTACACCCAATGATAACAGCGATTCATTATCACTAAAAAGGCGAATAAAGACTGTAGGGAAAAAGGTAATGGCAAGATAACCGGTAACGCATACTGCTGTCGCCAATAGTATCCCACTAAAATATGCTTTTTTGACACGCATAAATTTACGGGCACCGTAGTTGTAGCCAATAATTGGCTGGATGCCTTGGCTAATACCAAAGATAGGCATCAGCATCAGCGTCATCACACTATGGACAACGCCAAAGGATGAGATGGCTATATCGCCGCCATATGTCAAAAGACTGTTATTTAAAATAGCAACTGTCAGGCTAGTTGATATCTGTTTAAAAAATGCAGGTAAGCCAACATTTATGATACTGAGCGTTAGCGGCCATTGTATCCGCAAATATTTTCGTCTAATCCGCAAAACGCTCTTCCCTCTTAGGAAATACGAAACTATCCAGGTCGCAGAAACAGCTTGTGAAGCAACAGTAGCAATGGCAGCACCACGAACCCCCATATCGAAGCCATAAATAAGAATGGGATCAAGCACACAGTTAACAACAGCACCTATGATCATGGTAATCATGGCAATTGCAGGGCTACCTTCTGCCCGGATAAAACCATTAAGACCAAAGCTGGTTATTTGAAAAACAAGCCCCAGCAAAATATACGACATATAGGTACGTGCATAAGGCAAAACTTCCACACTGGCACCAAAGATAGTTAAAATAGGATCTAGGAAAGTATAACCAATGATGCCTATAATAACTGCTAATGCAAGCATTAAAATAAAAGCGTTGCCCATGATCCTTTCAGCCTCATCATATTTTTTTTCACCGAGGCGAATTGAAACAAGGGCAGTGGCGCCAATACCAATCAAGGCCGCCAACGCATTTACTAACATCATTAATGGAAAGCCAATGGTAACGCCTGCTAAAGCCAGGGGACCAACTCCGCGACCGATGAAGATGCGGTCCACCACATTATAAATAGACATAACCACATTACCCACGACTGCAGGCCCAGAAAACCTTAATATTAAACTTGGAATACTACCTTCTTCTAAATGTTTTGTAGATACCATTTAAACCCTCCATCTTTACTTACTAAACTACAACCAAAAGAAAAACAGCTGCATTGCCGGAAAATAGCTTTTAGAAAATGGTTCAAAAACTAACAGTATGATTTTAAACCTTTTTTCCTGTTCTGTCAATACATAGACAAGTAATCTTTTAAAGTTAAAAATTTTTTACTATTGCGTAAATAAGGACAGACCCCATGTTTGAGGCCTGTCCTTATTTGTGCCACATATAACTATGATTGTTCCATCATTGCCATAAAATTATAAGTTTTTCCTTCTATTTCAAGAGGGGTCAGTAAAAAAGTAACTGGCTTTAATGTACCATTCTTACAAGTAATGGTTGCTTCAATTAAAGTAAGTTTACCGGCCATAGCTTTACGGGCTTTCTGAATAATCTTCCGTCGTTCCTCTTCCTTGGGAAAAATAAGGTATACCCAACCAAACTGATTCACTTCAGCTTGACTGTAGCCGGTAATCCGCTCCATGGCCTCATTATAAATAATAACCTTTCCATCTGGTGTACCGAGTAGTAAACCATCCCTAACTTTTTGAATCACTGTATTAAGAATTAATTCAGCTTTATGCTGTTCCTGTTCAGCCTGGAAACGTGCCAAGGCAGCACCAATACTCTGACCTATTAATGTGAGAAACATCACATCTTCTTCAGCAAAAAAATCTTCAGCATAAGCATTTAATTGCAATAAGCCAATTATATTGTCATCAAAGCGCAGGGGAATCAGC